>LBPR01000001.1 GCA_000990305.1 Candidatus Roizmanbacteria bacterium GW2011_GWC2_34_23
GGTAGATCAAAAAAAAGCAGTTCAAAATCGTATTTACCTTAACGAGAAGATAGAATACAAAGAAGGCGAGATAGAGTCATATCTTTGGCAGATTTGGGTAGAAGATAAGAAGAATTAGTTTTTACTTTACTCCTAACCATAGTTCAATTACATAGTCATCGTTAAAATTTTTTGAAGCTATTTTTTTACCTCTCTTTGGCTCATTATTTTTTCTCCATTTTTTTACTCTAAACTGGAAATTATCTTTTTCAACAATAAACCAGCATTGATTATTAGTGAAATCAACCTGTGGTTGTTTTTGGTTATTAATTCGAGTGTAATACGAAATTAAGTAATTGTAAGTATATGGGATAACAGGGGGAGTGTAAAATCTTAGACAGTAGTCATTATTTTTGACTTGATCAAGTACGTAAAGTACAGCTGTTTCAGACGACTTTAATCCTGTTAAAACTTTATCTTTTTTTGATAGAACCTCTTTATTAAAAGCGAATATGTTTAATGTCAAAAATAATATCAAAATAATATATCTTCCATAAACTAAGAATAAATTTCTACCTGAAGTGATTAAATAAAACGCATTAATAATAATAAATAAAAATATATATTGAATCCCTTCGTAATAATTGGACCAGAAATTGTCTTTGTAAAGCAATGAACCTAAAAATAAAAGCAAGACTAATCCAATAAAATACAATGTAGTCTCATATTTATAAGTTTTATTTTTAAATTTGATCAAAATACCTATTAAAATAATCAGTATAAATACACTTAAAAGATTATTTCGATCATAAAATATTCCGCTAAAATATGTCCAAAAAAGTATTAATCTATCTTTAAAAACATCAATAAAAGGTTTGGGATTATGAAGTTTTGGAACAATAAAAAAATTAATAAGAGTTTTGGTTTGTATGAACCCGTTTTTGACTTCAAATAAAAGCCTGGGTAAAAAAGGGATTATGAAACCTGAAAAATAAAGTGCAATTGCTTTGATATTAGGCTTTCTTTTGTAGTTAAAAATAACCATCATTAAGGTAAAGAATGGAATTATGAATAAACCAAAAGATACTTCAAACTCAAAGACAAAACCTAAAGAAAGGGCGATGAAAAACAACCATAAATTTTTTCTACTTTTAGAATAATAGTAAGTACATATAATTAGAGCAAGTATCATATAGGGCGTCACAATATTATTGCTGGCAAAGAAGGCTAATGGTATAAAATACGGTGATATAGTTATGATTAACAAAAAAAACAGAGCGGTAATTAAATTAAATTCTTTTTTCAAAAAAAAGAAAAAGGCCAAATTGACCAATACAGAAATCATAAACATTAGATAATAAAATGAGATTGGATTTCCATTAAAAAGAAAATAAGGAATTGAGACTACATAATACCACCAAGCGCCGTGATTGACACCAGCCATACCAGTTGTTGGACCGATAAATGTCAGGTTTTTGTCCCGAACAATTTCTTCAGCTTTTAAAAAGTCACGACCCTGGTCATAAGTATAGGGAACGGTTTTATTGATGATTGGAGTCAATCGAAGATAAATAAAAACGAAGAAAGCAAATAAAAATAAAAAAAACTTGAAATATTTCATCAATAAATTATAACCTATTTTCTTGTTTTGTCAGAGATAAAAGATATTAAATACCAATAAGCTTCCACAGGACGAGTCAGACAATATCTAATCTGTTTTTTGCAGTTGGGAGCAAAGTAAATGAATTTATTTAATTTAAATTCTAAATCTTCATTTAATTTAATGGAGACAGAATATTTTTTTGGCTTATCACTATAAATATCAACATATTGGACAAATTGGTTGGCTGGGTTTTGCATAACAATTGTTTTTTTAACTGGTGCGGAAGTAAATACTCTAATACTTGAAGAAATAATGACGGGCAGATTATAAATATCTCTTCCGGATAAAATTATTCTAACAGGATTACGTCCGGCTACTGCGTATTGATTGTGAGGATAAAATAAACTTTTTTTTAAGTCTATTTTTTTGTTGATTGGTTCTGGAAAAAGGAAAGGATATTGTTCGTTTCTAATTTTTGATATCAATTCGGGTTTGATCTGAAAATATATTTCACAGGTATTATTTGCACATCTGTTCGTTAAGCCAACCGCCGATACATTATCGATTACCCAATTTAAATTAAATCCGGTCGGTTTTTTTACAAATTTAATTGGAGAAAGATTTTTATCATATATTTTATAAATAATTTCATTTTTATTGGATGGAGTTAATTGTATGCGTTGATCATAAAAAGCAATCTTTAATTTTTCTTTAGAGCTTTTTGAGTACGAGATTTCAATTCGATCATTAAAACTATTTATTTTTAAAGATTTTTGGTCATAAATCTTCGGTAATATAATTGCGTTTGGATCAATTTCAAAATCTTTTTTTATATCAAACAATCCATAGCCGGCATCGGGAAGATTGGATATATTTTTTATTTGTGATTGTTTTTGAGCGCTATCATAATAACTGAAGGATCCGTTGATAAGATATGGGACGATCCAGTAGCCGCTTTTTTTTGCCTCATAATTGTTGTAAGGGTCAGAATAATTCTTATCATAAAGACGGAGATCAGTAATTAAAATATCATCATTTTTTTTAATTAAGCGAACTCGATAAAAAGGGGTGGTAATCCAAAAAGCCTGCCAATCTAAATTATTGACTAAATTTTTTCCGAAATAAACACTAATTTTATTTTGTTTCCAAAAAGCAAGTAACTCGTCTATTGAGACAAATTTAATTAAACCCTCACTATTTCTTTTACCAAGAAGTTCAAGTTGAGCGATATATTCTTGCTGGAAATTATCATCCATTGAGTTTTCAAGTCCCAACATCGCAAAACCCGTCTGATTATCCGGTTGGTTAATAGTTTGATCGATTAACGACTTAAAATAATCAAAAGTTTTTTTATTTTTCATGTAATCGTTAGGTTGACTAGTAAATGTGCTGGTATTGTCACCATAATTAAATAATGGGTCAGTAACGGTTTGTCTGACAATTAATACAGGATCATCATTCTCATAGCCAGGTATAAAAAGCCAGTTACTTGATGCAGGATATGGATAGTGAGGAGGACCACCGTAAAGAGTATAACTATCAGTTCCGTATTGTTCCCGGGTTATCTGTTGAATTTTTACACCATATTCTTTGTGAATATAATTAAGTGTATTTGTATCAATCATCCAGGCAGAAGTAACGTTTGGATAGTAGCCAAATTTTTCAAAAAAAACTGAAAACAAATAGTCGACGATTTTTTTAGAATCATCTTTGCTATAACCAATTGTAAAAGCGTTTTGGGCCTCAAACCAATTTTCAACAGTTATATTATGGCTTACTCCAACAGTTTTTATAAGTTGCGGAGTCATTTCAATTAATAAGCCGAATTTGATTAACTCTGGATAATCATTAGAATATTTTTTCAAATAATTAACGTACTCTTCATTTGTTAAAACATCATAGCGTAGAGCAAAATATGCCGGAATTTTTTTAGATATGTGAGCTTCAACTTGTTTCTTGAGATAAATAAACGACCCTTTAGAACAACATTCTTCACCTCTAGCCTGATTAATAATTAGAACCTGAGCAGGTTCTTTTGCATAGATATTTGTTTTAAATAAGAATAAGAATAAAAATAAAATTAAAGAAAAAAAAACTTTTTTCATTTTCCGAACAAGTAATTTTTTATTAAATGAAGCCTTGTTCTAATAGGGGCGTATTTCAAGCCAAATATTAAACGATTTTTTTTTTGATATTTTTGGTGGATAGGGGAGCCGGAGCCGCCGGTTGACTGGGCATTTTTGTGCCAGATAATAATCTTAGGATTATAGAACAATTTAAAACCGGCTATTTTCGCCCGTTCGCAGAAGTCGGAATCTTCAAAATATAAAAAATATTTTTCGTCCCAAAAGCCAATCTGATCAACAACTTTTTTATTAAAAAATAACATACATCCGGTAATAAAATCAGTTTCCTCAAATTTTTCATATTGGTGATTATCAACTTCGTCAACTCCCCGATGAGAAGTATAGACATTTTTCCAATCATTAATGCCTCCGGCATACCAAAGAATTTTACCAATATCTTTTTTTTGATATTTTTTGTGGTATTCATATCCGGGTGCATAATAAATCTTACCGCCAAAAATATCTGCCTTTTCAAATCCTTTTTCGGCAGATAAGGAAAAATTTTTATCAAAAAAAATATCATTATTGATTGCACAAAATTTATCAATTCTCTGACTGATAAAATATTTAGTACCTTCATTAATGCCATACGCATACCCATTGTTCGGTAGAGATTGGAGAACTACTTTCATAGGATATTTACCGATTTTAAAATCTTCCTTTTTTGTTGAAACGTCAGCAATGTAGACAGAAATATTTTTAGCATCATTAACGGTGGCAAGAGAGTCGAGAAATTCTCGAGTGAGTTGATATTGGTTGTAGTTAACAGTTATTAATCCAATCATAAATAATTTTTATAAAAGCTCAATATCGAAATTTTTTAACGGAAAACAACAAACCATAAAAAATTTGATATCTTCGCTTTTTGAAATTAAAGAATCTTTTGTATTATTCTCTCGGTTAAACTCTTCTCTTTCTTCCAGTAAAGCGTTTCTTTTAAACCTTTTCTAAAAAATTCTTCTTCATTTATCTTTCCTTCAACTTTAAATTTCTTCATTTCCAAATAATAAAAATAAACAATTAAGTAATAAAACATTTGTAAGAACGCCAACACCAATCCTTGACTGCCGTCTTTATATCCTTCCCCGGCAAAGTAGCGGCTGATGAATTCATTTAATGCTCTGGCAATGGCGTTTGAAAAAGTCAGATCCTTTTTTGATTCAAAAATTTCCTTTGCTTCATATTTAGCATACCTTTGAAATTTTGATAAATACTCATCAATATTTTGATAGTTGTGATGAAGAAGGGCAAATTCTTCTTTTGGTTCGATTATATAGCCATTACCGGCTACTTTTGGTTGACGATGAATGATTTTTGGCCAAATAACTTTATCTTTTTTGAAAAGTCTTACTTGGTAATCTGGCCACCAACGGGAATGTCGTATCCAACGACCAAAAGTAATATTTTTTCGGGGAATTTTAAAATAATCGAAAGCGTCAAGTTTTTCTCGAATAATAATTTTTAATCCTGATGGAACAATTTCATCAGGATCTAAAAAAAAGACATAATCACTTTTGGCAAAGTCTTTGGTTTTTTCCCGAATCAATTCGACGTAGGGAACTTCGTCTTTCATCTCAACAATCTTTATTAACTTATTATTTATAAGTGAAGTTTTTAAAGCACTATCAATCCCAATATCAACAATTATTATTTCTTTAACCAAATCTTCAACTGAAGAGATGACTTTGAAAAGATGTATGGGACTATCTTTGACAACTATGACGGCGGATATGTTTTTCATATTTATTTAAACAACAGTTTAACTTCTTCAATTAAATTAATTTTAAATATTAGATATAACGTCAAGTAATAAGTCATTATACCGCCAATAATTGGAATAAGTAAAGACGGTAAAAATGTTACAAATTGATTTAACAAAAAAACAAATAAACCCATTACTAATCCGGAAAACAAAAAAGGAATAATATTCTTTATAAAAGAAAAAGGAACGATTTTTTTTGCTTGTTGTTGGACTAACATAAATGATGAGGATAAGATTACAAGAGTTAGAGGAAATCCATAAACACCATATGATTTTGTAAGGATTGGAGTCAGTATCCAAGTAAGAGCGGTCCAGCCAACCATAAAATAAAATGATATTTTAACTTTCCCAATTCCATTTAAAAGATTTATAAAAGGCGTTGAATAGGAAGAAAAAAGTGAAGAAAGACAGAATAAATAAAAAAGAGGTAAAGCACTTTCCCATTTAGAGTAACGAGGAATTAACTGAACCATTTTACCCATAATTAATGATAGTCCTAAAGTTGCCGGAATAATCAATGCCGACTGATAATAGATGATTTTTTCAATTAATCTCGAAAGACGGTCTTTTTCATTTTGAAACCGTGAGAAGAGCGGAAAGAGAACTCTGGAGAGTGAGTCCATAATAATTCGAATGGGTGATTCGGCCCATTTTTTGGCCCAGCCAATGTATCCGAGGGCTTGAAAACCAAGGACTTTTCCAAGATATAGAGTTAGCAAATCGTCTTTGACTAAAGCTAAAAAAGAACTCATTTGAAAGGGAACTCCGAATGACAGAAGTTTTTTTAAAGATACAATATTGATTCCGACTTTTGGTTTCCAAAACGAAATTTTATAAATTAGAATTACTCCAATTAACGATCGAAGAATAACGGCCACTGTAAAACTGTTTAAGCCCCAACCCGCTAAGGCCAAGATAATAACAGATAAATAAAAGATGGTGTTTTCAACCACTTGAACAATAACAATTTTTTGAAACTGAATTTTTTTTTCCAAAAATATTGATGGGATTGTTTTGAGAGATGAAAAGAAAAAAGAAGCGAGCAGAGCCTGATAAAGGAATTTACCTTCAGCAGGTAATTTATAAAAAGAAACTATAAAAGGACTGGCAAAAAAACCGATGATAACAATAGTGATAATTAAGATTTGTTGGACAGTAAAAACTGTCATAACTTCGCGGTCTTCGATTTCCTTTTTTTGAATCAGTGAGGCGGCAAGACCAATATCTGAAAAATAATTAAGGATTGCTATAATTGACAAAACTGTAAAATAAATACCAAATATTTGCGGGGAAAGCAGGATTGTTAAAACCAGATTGGCAGCAAAGCCAAGGATGGCGGAATATCCGCTTTGAAAGAAAAGGCTTAGGGTTGAGAGAATGGTCTGTTTTTTGAGTTGATTTTTATCTTCCATAATAAATAAATTTTTTCGAAAAAAACTCGCTTACCTCGAAGGCCCTTAATTAATTACAGTTTATCTGTTTAGCGACTATTTTGTTTGACGTTATTCGAGGGGCGCTCAAACAGGTTTTTCTTCAAAAATCTATTTATTATTTTTATATTTAAAAACATCAAAAAGATTAAAGTTGATAGCGATATAAAATTACCAACTTTTTCTATTAAAGTTTGTTTATCTTTATCAAATGGTTCAATTGATGATTTAGCAATGAATTCTAAAGGAACTTCTTTTTTCTTTTCTAAACTTCTCCAGTAATTATAGTCAATAGTTTTTGGTAGATACTCGGCGATCGCATAGGCAGCTTTTTTTTCAATATAACTTTGGGTGAGATAGCGTTTTTCAAATTCAGTTTGTTTTATCGTTTGACCTTTAAAATATTTTTGGTTAATAAAAATTGTAGCTAATATCAAAAAAAATACAATGAAAGATTTTATTGGAATTTTTAAATTTTGGAAAAAGTAACTGGCAAGAAAACTAATACCGAGCAGTGAGGGTCCAATAAAACGCCACGGGAATTGAACAACTGACATAATCGGTGAAAACAATTCCCAAATTAATTTAGATTGGTAAAGTGTCAGGAAAAGAAAAAATAAAGAATAGATTGTAAAGAATAATAAAATTTTGTTTATTTTGTTTTTTTTGACCAAAGTTTTATATAAAAACATTAATAAACCAAGGGTAAAAAATATTATTTGCAGTTTGCCGATTTTAAAAGACAGGCCGTCACTTATACAATCTTGAGTCGATCCGCCGTATCCCCAAGGAGAGTCCCAAAGTTGATTAAGGCAGAGAAAATGATTCTGGAAACTTGTCAGAGTGGCCACTTCTTTGGCCCAAGTAGAACTCATTTCGGCAATAGCGGGGAGCCAAAAATAACCGGAAAGAAAAAGAGCAAAAAGAAGGGAAGGCAAATTAGTTTTTTTATTTTTTAAAAGAAGAATAAAAATTAATACGAGAGGAATAAATATAAGAGAGTAAATATTATGACTAGTTAAAGTAAATGACAAAATAATAGTTGTTAAAAAAAATATTTTTCGATTATTTTTTAAACTGTTTTTATAAGCAAGATGAAAAGTCAAAGGCATTAGGGCCAAAAACCAAAGTTCAGCCAAGTTGCCACGGACAAAGATGTCTAAAGGAAAGTAAAGTGAGGTAATATAAAGAACTCCTCCGAGTAAAGATGGATAAAAATCGAAGAAATTTTTGAGAAACAAATAACTTCCGGTAAAACCGACCAAAAGAGCCAAAAGAAAAGAAAGTTTTAATGATGAGACAATGTCAAAACCAGTCAGGTTAATTAATCCGGTCAGCCAATAAGAAAAAGGAGCATAAAAGTTAAAGACAGGAAATCCTAATTTAAAGTTAAAATCAGGGGCAATTCGTGGTGGAATATGTAGTTGTCTTAATTCTAAGACAAACTGTTGGATGCGGGCCGGTTGAGTGGAATCATGAAAGGTAAACATTGTGGAGGAAAAAGGATTCAGGTTACGGCCCAGAATAAAAACAATCAAGAATAGGACTACGACAAAAGTAATCTTTTTCATCAAGTTTATTATAGCAAAGAAAGCTTGATACCGTATTTTTTCGACCGCCACACTCCCTCACCAAATTGGTGAGGGACCCCTGGCGATTGTCTCAAAAATAGGTATCTGCACTTTTATTTTAATAGAAGAATATCAAAAGAATTTACAACAAAAGCATCTTTCGGGATTTTTTTATCCTCAAATCCATAAATTGCTTTAATTTTTGATCCTGGAAAATAATGATCTATAAAATTCTGACCCCCAAATGTTACTTTGAGTTTTTCCGATCCGCCCCAAGGAATAGGAACGATTGCTATCTTATCAATAAAATAGATATATTTATGCTTTAATATTTCCTTCTTATTCTTAGCTAAATATTTTTTAGCACTGGTAGTGAAACGGGATTCGAGAAGGAAAGTACCGGATGATTCGTGAATAAAAACACCTAAAATATTTAAAATCAGATAAAAAATAATCAAAATAAAACTAATTAATCGAAGAATTTTCCCAGCTTTAATAAAATTTGTGATCAAATAAGTTTGAATTAGAACAATAAAGATTAAAGGTAAAGTCAACCGGACCATCCAGCGGTGTTCGAAGAATAGAATGGGACCTAAGAAAATGAAGAAATAAACAAATAATAAAATAAATAAATAAAAAAATCGTCTTAATTGTTTTATTTGTTTAGTAAAAAAATAAATTAATAAAATTAAAAACAAAGAGTAATAACTGATAAGAAGTAGATAAAAAGTTTTTATTTCCGGAAAGTTAGAAAGCATTTTATAGAACTCTGGGACCGGTGGTTTTAGAATACTTGTAAAATAAAGAGAAGTAAAGTTTGGCAATCCTAATGCCCATAAAAAATACCAAAGAAAGTTATTAATAACAAGTCTGAGATTGGAAGTGATTTTATAATTATCAAGTGAGGTGACATAGTTTAAACTGTATTGGTAAATAAAAGTAAATAACAATCCTAAAATAAGATAAGGGACAAGCTTTTTCCAGCTAATTTTTTTATTGACAAAGAGTTTAAAGATAATCAAAAAAGGAACAAATAAAACAGCCGTTTCTTTTGATAAAAGAGCCAGAATAAAAAATATAATTGCCTGAGTGTTTTTTCCTGTTAATAATTTATAAAAACTAATCGCCAGAAAAGTAAATAAGAACACCTCCTGAAAAGTACCTAAATAATAAAGCTGAAAAACATGGGTGAAATTAATGGCATAAAAGCCAGTCGTCAAATAAGCCAAAATCTTATTTTTACTTAGGAAAAAAATGATTTTATAAAGATAATAAATTCCTATATAGAAAACAAAAAAACCCAATAAATGGGCAATAAAAATATTTTCATTGAATAAGTGAATTAAAAAATAAAATACTTCGGTTGAAACAGGTTTATAAGAATATTGCCTAATCGGGGAGAAGAAATTGACAAATTGGCTAAAAGAATTAATTCGGGTGATTTTTAGAAAAAAGAAATCATCGTTTAGAAAATAAGTAGAAAAAGCATTTTTAAAAAGAAAAGTAGTGAATGCGAAAAGTAGAACAAAAAACATAATGAAAATTATTATAACAGTTTTTTAAAGCTTGATACCTATTTTTTCGACCGCCACACTCCCTCACCAAATTGGTGAGGGACCCCTGGCGATTGTCTCAAAAACAGTTATCTTCGCTTTATTAATCTGAAACAAGCTCGAAGATGCGGAAAGTTGATTTATTTCCCGGCTTAGTAATTATCTGAAAGGGTTTGAGTGAAATTGGCCAATTTTCGGGAAACTCTTCCTGGTGAGAAAAGAATGCATAAACATAATTGTCTTTTAAAAGTGGTAAATTTTCCCGCAGTTGTTCCTCACTTAAGGGCCAATAACCTTTAATTATAATCTTACCCTCATCACTTTGTTTCATAAAAACATCAAGGACATCGCCGGCCATACCAAAGTTTCCTTCAGCGAGAATCACGACCGGTTTAGTTTGTGATTTAACTCGAGCGTAGTCCATAAATTCTTTGATTCCCCAGCCGGCTGGCCACCCTTCAATGTATTGTCCGCGATCAACTGCCGGAAAAGGGATATTTTTGTAATCAAATATAATTGTGTAATTAAAATATGAAACGGCAATGATAATTAAGGTGATAAAAAATATTCTTAATTTTTTGGAGATATTAATTAGAAAGTATGTTGCCAGTATCAGGAACAACGAACCAAAAAAAATCATATAGCGGGGAAATAAAACTTTGGTAAAAAAGACGATAGCAACGAAAGGTAATAAAAACCAGATAAATAAATAACCGGCTAATTTCTTGTCCCTTTTAAAAAGTAGTATTAATCCAGGAATTGCTAAAAGCGGCATAACAAATCCCGATTCCCACCAAATGTAAAGGGGCGTTAGTCCAACATTATCGAAAAATACTTTAAATGGTGTTTTTAAAAATTCATCAAAACCCATAACAAAGGAAAGGTTTTTTTTATCAACAAATTGGAAAAAAGGGGAAAGCCGTTGGACGTTGTATATTACCAAGGCAATTATTAGAGAAAGTCCAAACAGAAGATAATAATTTAGGGCATTTTTAAGTAATTTTTTCCAGTCTTTTTCTAAGAAAAGGAGAGGAGTAAAAACCCCTAACATAAAAAAAATTCTTACGGAAGATTTGGCTAGAAGAAAAAAACCTCCTACGAATCCGAGTATTAAGGCTGTTTCCAATTTTCGGTATTTAGCCAGAACAATCGTTAAAAGCAAAATCCAAACAAAGCCGGCATTGACTCCGGAATCAACCAATGAAATCCGGTCAAAGAACAGGAAGAAAGGGGTGATGATATAAAGAAAAGATCCAATGAGAGCACTGGTTTTTCCGAAAAGAAAAAATAAAATAGAAAAAGTTCCGATCAGAGCCGCAAAGCCGGTAGTAACGGCAAAGAGCCGGCCGGCGAGCAGTGCGTTGTCAGGAAAAAGTTTTAAAAAGGGGATTGTTCCCCATGTCTGCAACGGTTGTTTTCCATCGGTCATGGAAATGAATCTCCAAGAGGCGTCGTGCCAGGCGACTTTTGCCCAACGGATATAAATACCTTCATCAGAAAATATGGGAAATTTATCAAGGTTAATTAAGCGTGTTAAAAAATATAACCCTATTAAAAATAGAATGAGAAGAACATCTTTCCGAGAAAAGGTTTTTTTTAGAAAAGAAAATATTTTAAATATGTCGAACATAATTTTAATTTTCTTAAAAGCACGATATTCATTTTTCGACCGCCACACTCCCTCACCAAATTGGTGAGGGACCCCTGGCGATTATCTCAAAATAAATATCTTTGCTTTCAACCCATTAACTAAATAACTACTGAATCTAATAGCTAATTAACTGATATATTCTAACACCTGTATCAAAGGGTTTTTGGCTGATTTCTTTAAATTGGGAAAAATTAACAAATTCATATATACAAAGAGGAGCTTCACAAATATAAAAAGTATTTTTTACTTTCGGACTTGATTGCAAATAAGTTGTCAGGTCACAATTGATATTCACAGGTTTATTTTTGTTGATAGAAAAGAGATATTGATACTTCGATTTAATATAATTTTGATCAAATATCCGGTAACTTGGGCAATAGTTTTTGTTTTGAGAAATCTTATCAACGGAGTTTTTAATGGCAATGTAAGCACTGTTATTTTTTATAAAAGTGGGTGAGAAGTAAAGATTTAGGAGTATGACAAGGAAAAATATGAAATTGGTAATTTTTTCCGGAAGAAAATTATTAATAATTATTGTTAAATAAATAATTATCACCGGTATTAAAAATAGCAGATAAAAATTAATCAAGGAATTTTTGTAGAAAAAAAGCATGATAAAAGAAAAAATCAAAAAGAATTTTAATAATCTAACGGCAGGATTTTTTGACTTAACAAATACAAGAGAAAAACCAAGGACAATGAGTCCGACAAAACCGAGGATTTGATTTTTAAAAAAAAGAGCTGACCCAATAAAAGAAGAAAAGTCTCGAAAAATAAATTTGATAAAAAAGGGAACCCCAAAAAATTTAAGAGTTAAACCGGATTGAGTTCTAAAAAGAAAATCCAAAATTCCTTTGGTATTCTCAAAGCGGTGGCCAAATTCGTGAATAAAAAAAGGTAGAAATAAAATCAAGTTAATAATTATTAGCTTAATAAACTGTTTGATTGATAATTTTTTACTGATAATAAGTGCCAAAAAGAAAAATGCCAAGACAACCATTCCTTGATAATGAAGTTGTAAAGCAAGATTAGCAGTAATTGCTCCTAATATCAGTCCATAGTTTTTTTGTTTGTATATGTATATATATAGGAAATAAAAAGCGGCTATAGTAAAAAAGGGGATTGGATTAGGATTCCAGGCAAAGCGGGAGTAATCGATTGAAAGAGGGGAGACGGAATATAGAAGAGATGAAAAAACGGCTACTTTATTATCAAAAAACTTTTCACAAAATAAATAAATAATTAATGTCGTTAAAGATCCAAAAATTACTACAATAAAAGCGGGAGCAACTGGAGAGGCAGAAAAAAAATAAGCAACACCCATTAAGTAGTACCAAAACGGAGGTAGGAAAAAATTACCGACTGATGCTTTTGGGCCAAGAAGAATCATCTGCCCTTGTTGAAAATGATTTTGAACATAAAATAGATCTCTGACTTGATCTTGATGATAGGAAATAAAGTCGGGAAGTCGAAAAACCCTCAAAAAAAACGCTAATAAAACTACCCAAACAATAAATACAATTCTTTGATTATTTTTTAAAAAATTAAGGAACTTTTTCATAGACATTTTTCATTTTAATCGCTTTTTGCAGCGGATATCGGATTTCAAAAGAATGTTCAAAAACAGGGGCTTGATATTTAAAATATGTACGAAGTTCGTAGAGGCAAGAAAGAATTAGTATTAAGTATAAAGTATTTAGTATCAAGTATTTAGGTATTTTTTTATTGAGTGACAATCTTGGGACGATCGTCCCAAGATGGTAAATAGCATTACCAATAAAATAAATTACGGAAGGAATGACGGTAAAAGTCCGGAGCATACTAGGGTTTTCCCAGGGATAGATAGCAAGAGACGGAAATATGGAAAGTGTAAAATATATCAAGAATAATTTATTGTTATCATTGTTCCATTGCTTCATTGTTACCACAAGTCCTATCACAAAAAGTAATCCAAGAATTGGGTTTAAGGCGGGCTTTCCTGGGTAATTATGCTTGCCATTCATATCGCCACGGGTCAAAAACATTAAAGTAATTGTCTTGACATTATTAGCCGTTCCAACAATTTTTTCATTCAGCGTCATTTCATGATTTCGCCAGAAAAATAGTTTATCTATTCTTGAATCCTGGTTCGTTGATAGATGTAAGGTAAGAGGCGTGATGATGATTATGAAGGGGATTAGAAAACATAATAATTGTTTAATTATTATGTTTTTATGTAGAGACAAGGCATTGCCTTGTCTGTACCATTTGAATATTAAAAATCCTAAAGGGAGAAGAAAAAATATTCGGCCGGGGGTGTAGGAGAGGAACGCCAACCCTGCAAACAAACTAGAAATTATTAGAAATAAGTTTTGACTGCGCTTCGCTTGCCAAAACGAAATTAAGAAATAAATTGATACCAATTCAAGAAAAAGCAAAAAAGTTGCTTCGAAGGAAAAGCGGGTGAAGTTGAGAAACCAATGGGAAGAGAGGAGAATGATTGATAGAGACAAGGCAATGCCTTGTCTGTACAAAATATTTTTTTGATAAATATTTTGTATAATCAAATAAAACATCATCACACTTAAAATTCCAAAAATTGCTGCTGGGAAACGGAGGGCAAAAACATTTATCCCAAAAGTTTTTAATGAGGCGAGTAATATATAGAAATATAAGGTTGAATGTCCGGTGGCGAGTTGAGAATAGGGAGCATATGGTTTATTATCTAAAGATAACGCGAGTTTAGTGAATTCAACTTCGTCGTATGCTAAATATTTAGGGATTGCCGGAAAACGATAAAAAATTAAAAAAGCGGAAATTATTGTTAATAAAACAATAGGTAAAAATTTTTTCATAATTTACATTAATTATAAAGTATATTTTGCAGAGACGTGATTAATCACGTCTCTACGTATCATCAATGTTATAATAATTATATGTCCCAATATTATAATCCGAAAAGGAAAACTTATCTTTACACACCAGGTTCACTGTTTCCATTTCGTTTAAGCCGTTCCAAAATAGATTTATTCTTAAACTGCCCCCGTTGTTTTTATTTTGATAGACGTTTAGGCGTCGCCCAACCACCAGGTTATCCGTTTTCTTTAAACTCGGCCGTTGATAAACTGTTAAAAAAAGAGTTTGATATTCATAGGAATGATGGAACTCCTCATCCTTTAATGAAAACATATGGAGTTAACGCTGTGCCTCTTAAAGATAAAAATATGGATAAATGGAGAGATGCGCTTCGAGGGGGAATAGAATATTTACATCGAGACACCAATCTAAATATTACCGGAGGAATTGATGATATTTGGGTAAATTCGGCAGGTGAGTTGATTATTGTTGATTATAAGGCAACCTCCAAGACAGGAGAAGTCTCACTGGACGCCGATTGGCAGATTGGTTATAAAAGACAGATGGAAATCTATCAATGGCTTTTCCGTAAAAACAATCATAAAGTTTCTTCAACGGGTTATTTTGTTTATTGTAACGGAGATTCGGACAAAGAGGCGTTTGATGGAAAATTAGAATTTGATATCAAGATAATTCCGTATGTAGGAAATGACAGTTGGGTTGAAAAAACTGTTATTGATATTCACAAATGTTTAAATGGTAAACTTCCGGAATCAGGAAAGGATTGTGATTATTGTAAGTATAGAGAAGCGATTAACGATATTTTCCCTGTAAATCAAGCAGTTTTATTTTAAAAATATCTCTTAATGTTTCAATTGTATCGCGAATGAAGTTTACATTCTTTGTTTCTACATGACGCCAGACGACCGGGACTTCAACGATTTTATAACCTAATTTTTGTCCTAAAAATAAAAATTCAATATCAAAGCCGGCCGAGACTGATGAATCTTTAGCTATCCGATTGTTATGGAACACTTGGAGTTTATCAATGATTTCCAAGGCAGCCCGCTTTTCAAATAGTTTAAAACCGCATTGGGTGTCTTTTATGCCTTTTAAACCGATAATTATATTTCGGATAAAAATAAAACCCTTAGCCATAATTTTGCGAAGTAAAGGTGCGCCTGCGCGACTGTTATTTCGGGATCCGATTACTATCTGGCCACCTTCTTTTGTTTTAGCTATCAGTTTTTCCACTTCATCAATTGGAGTAGCCAGATCAATATCAGTAAAGATAATATAGTCAGCTTTAGCCTGTTTGATACCGGTGAGGACTGCAAAAGCCTTTCCCTGATGGGAATTTTGAATAAGGTGGAATTTTGGATACGATTTTAAATATTTATTCTCAATAACGGCTTTTGAAGAGTCACTGGAACCGTCGTCAACAATAATTACTTCAGAAAATCTTTGATCGTTTTGAGTATAGTTCCCGATTTTATCCAAGACGCCTTTTTGAATATTGACCTCTTCGTTATAACAAGGGACTATTAAGGATATTTGCATATTAAATTATTTATTATTACGAGTTTAACGAGTTAACGAGTTTTCAAACTCGCTAAATAAGCAACTCGCAAAATAAAATAATAATTAATTCTCTAACGGACTAATTTATAAATCTTAACATTCTCAACAGTCCACTCACCTACAATCTTATTCGGTGCAAAATAGGCAATATCCCATTGAGGGTTGCCAATAATCGGTGAGCATTTTTTTTCGCAGACAACAAAAAGTTCATCGGCTTTATCAAGTGAATCCTTTTCAATAGCTCTTTTTCCCCATGTTTCTAAAAAATAACGGTATGTTGCATCGGAATATTTTTCCGGCAGAGCTGTCACAGTAAATTTTTCTTTCTTAACATTATCTGAAATTTTTTGAGCAATATTTTGAGCGAGCGCAATTTGATTGTTTGAAGGATGTTTAAAATAAGGATATTTTTGAAAGTTAAGAAAGATAAATCCAATGACAAAAAATATAGTTAGATATTTTTCCCATGACGTACCCTTAGGAAAAACTAAAAAATAACTGATGATAATATAATAAAGCGGGTAAAGAACTCCAAAATAGTGTGGATGTTTGGGGCCGTTATAAAAAGACATTCCAAGCATTGTTAAAAGAAAAAAAAGAAGAAAAATTTTAAAATTAGAACTTCGTTTTATCAAGGTTATAAACGCGAGTAAGAGAAAAAGCAAAAGAAGATAAACTAAAAATCTATTCAAATTAATATTGAGTGAATAAAGATTCAAAAAATAAAAAGAATCAAAAAGGCTATTAAATTTAGTTAATAAGGTTGATCCGGAAGATTTAAAAAGAGCTAAGAAAAGCTTGCTATTTAAAAAATTGTGTCGAAGATCAAAGATGATGAGGGGAGAGGAGAATAGAATGAAAGAAAATAAACAAATAAACAAATAAACAAATTTATGAATTAATTGTTTTCTTTCTTTCAATAAATCGATTAAATAAATGATGGAAATAGGAAGAATAAGAAACAAACTCAAATAATGGAGTTGGATGGAGAAAGAGAGAAACGCACCGGACAAAGCAAAAAAATACCACTTATTTGTTTTTAAACTTTTTATGACAAAATAAACCGTTAGTAAGGCAAACAAAGGAAGAAGATTAGGATTCCAGGAAAAGCGGGAGAAATCAATCATTACAGAGGAGAAAGTTAAAAAAATAGTAGAGATTAAAGCGACTTTTTTGTCAAACAACTCTTTGACAACCATGTAGTTAATTAAAAGACCGATCACAGAAAAAAAAGCAACACCAAAAGCTAATCCTACTGGTTGATAGTTAAATAATAAAAGCCAGGGAGCAATAAAATAGTAGTAAAATGGCCCAAGATAAACCTGGCCGATTGATGTTGGGGGGCCGATAGCCGGAAAATGTTCTAAAGTGATAATTCTTTTAACAATAATAGCATCGCGGCCCTGATCACCCAAAAAAGTAACAAATCCTTCGAGTTTATAGAAACGCAAAAAAATTCCCACAAGAACAATTGTGATTAAAAGCCAGTTGTTTGTTACAATATTAAGTATGCGGCGCATATATTCTTATTTAATTCTAACATCTATTGTCTTAATTTCTACTATTGTTCTCTGGTTGAGTGTTGGTTTTCTCACTATATATAAACATTATGATGGGCCATTGTATATAATTCCGGCCAAAACTTTTTATAATCCAAAAGAAATTGATAATCTTCATGTGACAACAGGATCTCCAAATAATTATTTTGCGGCCCATTTACCGTTGTACCCATTATTGATAAGAGGATTTAAAGAATTATTAAATTACGGATTACAAATTAACGAATTAGCTTATCTCAAGTCAATGGTTTTAGTAAATTTGATATCAACTATTGGATTGGTGCTATTTTTTTATTATTTATTGAAAAAATTTAAATTAACAAATAACCCATTGGTATTAGCGTCGGTTTTATTATTTTTGCCTCGGTTTTTAGCGGTACGGACAGTCGGAGCTCCGGAAAGTTTGTTTTTGCTGATGATATTATTATCTCTTTTCTTTTTTGAAAAACAAAAGTTTTGGTGGGCGGGTTTATTTGGGGGATTAGCAACCATGACCAAAACACCTGGAATATTATTATTCGCAGGGTACGGGTTAGTGTTTGTTGAAAGATTTATTAAAATAAAGAAAGTTAGTTGGCAATGGTTAGGAATTATTCTGATTCCATTAGGGTTATTGGGAGTATTTGGGTTATACGCAAAACAATATGGTGATTTTTTTGCTTACTTTCATTCCGGTGATAATATTCATCTGGTTTTTCCTTATTCAGTTTTTAATTTTCAAAAATCTTGGGTAGGAACAGCCTGGCTTGAAGAAATTATTTTTTATTATTTTATGTACGGATTAGCCCTAATTAATTTAAAAAACAGCAAATACAGAAGCTTCTTTTATTTCGGCTTAGTATTTTTTACGGCGACTTTATTTGTCCAACATCGGGATATTAGCCGTTACTCTTTACCTCTCTGGCCATTGGCAGTAATTGCTTTTGAGAAGTTTTTTACTTCAAAAAAATTTTTAATTATTCTAGTCATTTTATTACCGGCAATATTTTTATATGCATGGAATATGCTTCTTTATAACGTCATGCCGATCAGCGACTGGTCAGCGTTTTTGTGATAAAATTAATTATGCTTAAATTTTTTAAAAAAAGATGGTATTTGATTTTATTAGCAATATTTGTTGTTGGCTTTATTGTTTATAAAAATAATATTTCTTCAAAAGCTAAAAATAAAGTTGATAGTTATGTCATAAAAAGGGAAAATCTTAAAGAAGTTTTGACGCTGTCCGGAGAAATTGATGCAGGTGAAAAAGCTACCTTAAAATTTCAAACTTCGGGGAGATTGGCATGGGTGGGAGTAAAAGAGGGCGACTTTGTAAAAAAATATCAGACTTTGGCCAGTCTAGATCAACGGGATGTAAAAAATAGAATGCAAAAATATCTTAATACTTTTGTCAGTCAAAGATTGACTTTTGAACAAACAAAAGATGATTATTGGAATAAACAATATGATCTTTCAGAGTCAATAAGAAAAAGCGCCGAGCGAACTTTGCAGGATAGCCAGTATGATTTAAATAATTCGGTTTTGGATGTTGAGTTGCAAAACTTATCTTTGGAGTATGCTAATCTATGGACGCCAATTGAAGGAATTGTCACTCATGTATCAGTCCCTTTTGCCGGAGTTAACGTTACTCCAGCTGGAGCTGATTTTGAAGTGGTTAATCCAAAAACATTATTTTTTTCAGTCGCCGCCGAACAGGGAGATGTCATTAATCTTCAAGAAGGGGCAACTGGTGAAATTAGTTTTGATGCATATCCAGAAAAAAAATTTAATGCCAGTTTATATTATATTTCCTTTTCTCCTAAAGATGGAGAAACAGGAACGGTGTATGAACTCAGACTTAAATTAGATGAACAAGCGCAAAAACTTGGACTAAAATTAGCCATGACAGGAGACGTTGATTTTCTGATTAAACAGGAAAAAAATGTCTTATCAGTACCTTCATCATTTATAAAAAAAGATGGGAAGGGTAACTATGTTTTTGTTGGAAAACCTGATAAAAAAGTAAAAAAATATATAGATATTTCGACTGAGATTGACGGAAAATACGTAATTACAAACGGACTTCAAGATAAAGAAATAATCTATGATTAAATTAGATAGAGTCGTTAAAAGCTACAAGATAGACGAAGAAACGACTTTTTATGCCTTGAGGGAATCATCGGTTGAAATAAAAGAGAAAGAGTTTGTATCAATCATTGGGCCTTCCGGATCGGGCAAGTCGACCTTAATGCATCTAATCGGTTTACTTGATAAACCCTCCCGGGGAGAAATTATCATTCAAGGTAGGAAAATTTCGCGCCTCAACGATGACCAAATTTCATCACTTAGAAACGAGTTCATCGGATTTGTTTTTCAGCAATTTAATCTTATTCCAAAACTGACGGTTCTTGAAAATATTTTGCTTCCATCTTTTTATACTAGAAAAAAACTAGAATATAATCCTAAAGAAAAAGCCACGGGGTTGATTAAAAGATTCGGTCTATTGGGAAAAGAAAATTCCTATCCAAATAAAATTTCCGGTGGACAACAACAGCGAGTTTCAATACTCAGGGCATTAATAATGGAGCCAAAGATGATCTTGGCTGATGAGCCAACAGGAAATTTAGATAGTAAAACAGGTACCGAAATAATGGAACTTCTCAAAACTTTAAACGAAGAAGAAAAAATAACCATTGCCATCGTTACTCATGAAGCTGATGTTGCCAAATATGGAAAAAGAATTATAAAGGTAAGAGATGGAAAAGTTATCTGACGTAGAGACGAGGCATGCCTCGTCTGTACATTAAAATCATATGTCATACTTTTTATTTATCATGCAATCGGCGTTTGAAGATTTCAGAAGAAGCAAAATGCAAACATTTTTAACTTCTTTAGGGATTTTGATTGGAGTTTTTGCCGTGGTTACTCTGACCGCAATGGGACTGGGATTAAAAAAATATATATCCGATCAATTTGACGCTTTGGGAACAAATACTTTATTCGTAGCCCCGGGTAAATTATTGGAAAGTGGAGGATTTGGCGCATCATCATTATTGGGTAACCGTTTTGATTTAAAAGATTTAAACAGATTAAAAAGAGTCCGTAGCATTAAATCAATAACCCCGCTTTCGTCGAAATCCGGGACAGCCAAAGGAACAAAAAAATCGGAATTTGTGACAATATTTTTTTCATCAGATGCTTTTTTTGACATCTCAGGTTTTGAGATAGATAAGGGGAGATTTTTGGATAAACGGGATATTGATAAAAGAGCTAAAGTACTTGTGGCTGGACCAAAAATAGCCGAAAAACTTTTTGGTTCGATTAACAAAGCTCTTGATAAAAAAGTAACTATCGATAATGTAAGTTTTACCATTATTGGAGTAATGAAAAGTAAGGGAGGCGGGGGATTTGGGGGACCGGACTATGATTCTTATTTTTTTGGACCTTACACAACCGGTTTTATATTTGATCCTGACAAAAAATTTATCCGTTTTGCCATGAAGACAGATGAAAATATTAGTATTTCGACCGTGAAAGAAGAAGTAAAAGATGCGATGTTAAAAAGATACAAAGATGATGAGTTTAGCATCGTTGAACCGACCGAAATTTTATCGGTCGTCAATGGAATATTTGGAATTATGAATATTGTTCTCGTTGCAATCGCCAGCATTTCGCTGTTGGTCGGAGGAATTGGAATTATGAATATTATGTACGTGACAGTGTCTGATAAAACCAAAGAAGTTGGAATAAGGCGGGCGATCGGTGCCCGGAAAAACGACATTTTATTTCAATTTATAGTCGAGGCAGTGGCCTTGTCTATCCTTGGTGGAGCTTTAGGACTTGGGCTGGCCTACATTGGAATTTTAATTGTCCAACCATTTTTCCCGGCATATATGGATTTTACGTCAGTTGCTTTAGCTCTCGGAGTATCGAGTGCGATTGGAATTATTTTTGGAGTTTTGCCAGCTCGCAAAGCGGCTAATTTAGAACCAGTTGAAGCAATCAGATACGAATAATTATTTTTGACATAAAGGACAAAAGAAGGAACTGCGGCCGTTATGCTTAATTCGTTTGATAATTGTTTTACAGTTCAGACAAGGTTCGTCTTCGCGTTGGTAAACCAAAAAATTTCTTTGATGACCTCCCCTTGATCCGTCAGGAAGAATAAAAGCCTCATCAGCTCCAGAAGATCCTAAATCTTTAATTCCTTCATTGATTGTTTGCTTAATAGTCTTATAAAGTAATTTTATTTCTTTTTCTGTCAGTGAATTAGATAATCTTTGCGGATGAATTTTAGCAAGAAATAGAGAGTCGTTGGCATAGATATTTCCGATTCCGGTTATAAGATCTTGGTCCATAAGTAAAACCTTAATTGGCCTTCGAGTTTTTTGGGTGATTGAAAAAATTAGTTTTGGAGTAAATTCCTTTGATAAAACATCAATGCCTTTCGGTTTCAATGGTTGATCACTGATTTTCATCCAGCCGAATTTGCGTAAATCGTTGAAGAATATTCCCGATCCGTCTGTGAACTCGATAATGACCCTTGTTGTGTTTGCCGGCATTTTATTTCCACCGGTAAAAGGAATAATGTTTTTGAAAACGGCTTTATCAACATTTTTAGAAAATAGGATTTGTCCAGAAAGTTTGAAGTGAATATTCAAATATTTATTATTAAATAATTTTATTACCAATACCTTTCCATATCTGTCAACAGAATTTATTTTTTTTCCTATAACCTCTTGTTTGTTTCCAACAAAATTTTTGGGAGATAAAATTTTTACGTCAGAAATTATTTTTCCAACAAGGTTTGGTTTAAGCAGGCGTTTAATAGTTTCAACTTCAGGCAGTTCGGGCATGAAAGAAAATAATAAATATTAAATAACAAATCACAAATAAATTCTAAACGTTTTAAATTTAAAATTTATTTGGAACTTGATATTTATAATTTAGAATTTACAAACGTTAGTATTTTTTTTCTAAATTGTTCCTCACTAAATCTCTCTGCTGTCTTTCTAGCTTCTTTTCTCATTTCCAAGTATTTTGAACTCGCTAAACTCGTTAACTCGTTAACTTTATCAATTAAAGAACTTTCTTCTAATTTGTCAAATAGGAAACCGTTTTTTCCATTAATAGCATATTCCGGCAAACCTCCTGATCGGAAAGCAATAACCGGAAGCCCATATCCCATCGCCTCAACCGGCGAAATACCAAACTCTTCGTCTTTTGAAGCAAATAAAAAGGCTTTGGCATTAACATAAGTTTTTTTAAGTTCTTCGTCAGTCAAGTTTCCTAAAAATTCAACAGTCGGGCAGGCTATTTGTTTTAATCTTTCTTCATCTCGACCAGAGCCGACTATTTTTAAATTAAACTTGGCTGCGTTAGCAGCTTTTATAAGAATGTCGATATGTTTGGCACGGGCGAGACGGGAAACGGTTAAGAAGTAGTCACCCTTAGGGTGTCTGGGTATGTTTTGTGCCTGGACACCCTTAGGGTGTTTTAAAGGAATGTTGACTGGAGGATAGATTACCGTTGAGTCGCGGCGGTAAAATTTTTCAATCCGCTTTTTTGTTTCTTCGCTGTTGGCAATTAAATAATCAGCTCGCTGTGAAGAAGTAAAATCCCAAATCCGTAAAAAATGATTAATAATATATCCGTAAATTTTTATGAAAAAATATTTTTGCCATTCAACAGCAGTTTCGTATCCGTAAAGATAGCGGGGCGGGTGATGAATATAGGAAATATGAATGGTTGGTTTATTAGTTTTAATTCCTTTGGACATCCAAGAACCCGATGAAGAAATTACCAAGTCATATTTTGAAAAATCAAAACTTTCCCAAATTAAAGGTGTTAAAAAACGAAAAGGGGAATAGAATTTATTAAGAATCGGAATCTTTCCAAACCAACTCACATTAACTTTCCAATCTTTGATCAATTCTTTATGGATTCCAAGCGAATTTAAATCAAAAGTAGTTGTATAAACATCGGCCTGGGGAAAGATTTTTTTTAAAGAGACGAGGACGCGTTCAGCGCCTCCGAATTCCCGTAATTGGTCATGGACTAAGGCTACTTTCATAGGTTATTATATCGTACTTTTTAAAAGTTCTCGATACCGAAATTTTTTATCGGAAAACAACAAACCGAAAAAAATTTGATATCTTCGAACTTCAAAGATTGTGTAAAATGTTCTGATGAATGTGTTAAACGCTATCATTTTGGGACTCGTTGAAGGAATTACAGAGTTTCTTCCAATTTCTTCAACTGCCCACTTGATCATTTCTTCAAAATTATTAAATATTCCGGCGACGGAGTTTCAAAAATTCTTTGAAGTTTTTATTCAGTCAGGAGCGATTTTAGCAGTCGTGTTTATTTATTGGAAAATAATTCTTAAAAATCGAAACTTAATGATAAATATAATTCTGTCTTTTTTTCCAACCGCAGTTATTGGTTTGTTACTTCATAAAGTAATTAAAGGAGTTTTTTTTGAAAGCTTTACTTTGATTGCAATCAGTCTATTTGTCATTGGTTTATTTTTCATCGTTTTTGAATTTTTGTTAAAAAAGAAAATTATTAAAACAGACAAAAAAATTATTCAGATGACGATTTTACAGGCTTTGTTAATCGGAGTTGGCCAGTCACTTGCAGTTGTTCCGGGAGTGTCGAGGGCAGGAGCAGTCATATTGATAATGATGATAATGAGTTTTAATAGGGAAGAGTCGGCCTTGTATTCTTTTGTTTTGGCGGTACCAACTTTACTGGCTGCTTCAGCTTTCGATTTTATGAAAACAGATCCGCAATTAATTTTTGCAGGAAATAATCCACTGTTTTTGTTTATCGGTCTGACAACTTCCTTTTTAAGCGCCTTACTGGCGATAAAATGGTTTATAAAATTTCTACAGAAAAATTCCTTATCAATCTTTGGAGTTTACAGAATAGCTCTTTCTATTTTTACTTTCCTATTATGAAACTAGCGTATATTGACAATCTATATCAAGTGCCGAGAGTCAGAGTCGAACTGACATCTGGGGTTTTTCAGACCTCCGCCGTGACCACCTTGGCTATCTCGGCAAAAAAAATTTGTGCACCAGGATGGGATCGAACCATCGACCTCGTGTTTATAAGACACGCGCTCTAACCACTGAGCTACAAGTGCTATTTTAACACTTAATTATATCAAAAATTACCTATTTTCTTAAGAGGTGGACCTACCGAGAATTGAACTCGGATCTTGGCAATGCGAATGCCACATTCTACCGTTGAACCATAGGCCCCATATCCGTGTGTTCCCGGGCAGAATTGAACTGCCATCAAAGCCTTCGGAGGGCCTTATTCTATCCGTTGAAATACAGGAACATCTTTTAATATTATATCTAAAAATTCTATATTGTTTTGTCTATCCGCCTTTGATAAAATAACTCCAATGCGAAAAATTCCAGGCACCATGATTTCTCAACATCCAGATCATGGTAGTAAGCCTTATTGGCAAAAAAGCGCCTTCATAAAAACGGGTGATGAAATAAAAGAAAGTTTTTTATCTTTTTCTGAACTGGGTACTTCTGAATATAAATGGGATTGGGAAGGGAAATACGTTGATGAATCGGTTATAGAAAAACTTCTAAGTGAACACCATGATTATTTCAAGAAAAATTCTTTAGGAAAAGAAAAGTTTTTGACTTTTCGATTACCAAATCCTAAAGTGGAAACGGAGTTTCGCTTAGGTCGGGCTTTTATGGGAATTCTTGGAGCGGCCGGATTGGCTAAACAAATCGGATTTCACAGTCCACCTTTGTTTGAAGTTATTTTGCCGATGACTGAGTCGGCCGAAGAGATGATTGCAATTCAAGAAGCCTTTAAAGAAATCGCCTCATTAAAACATGCCCTTTATGATTTTGGAGAAAACAGTTTAAAACATATTGAAATAATCCCTTTATTTGAACAGGTAACAACAATTATTAAATCGAATCATCTTTTAGAAAAGTATTTAAAATTACACCAAAAAAAATTTCATTTTAAGCCTTCATATCTTCGTCCTTATCTGGCCAGATCCGATCCGGCTTTAAATTCAGGACTGGTGCCAACGGTTTTAGCTATTAAAATCGGTCTTTCCCACTACATTGAATTTGAAAAAAAACATAATATCAAACTTTATCCAATCATTGGCTCGGCCTCTCTTCCTTTCCGAGGAGGTTTGACACCTAATACAGTTGAACAATTTTGTCATGAATATCATGGCATAAGGACAACTTTGATACAAAGCGCTTTTCGTTATGATTATCCAAAAAAATCAGTCATCAGGGCGATTAAAAAACTGGAGAAAATTCTCCCTCAAGGAAAGGCGGCCTCCATTTCAATATCTGAAGAGAAAACCTTAAAAAAATTGATTTCAGTTTTTGAAAAATATTATCGAAATATAGTCGAACAAATCGCCCCCTTAGTTAATGAGGTATCTTTTTATTTACCTAAAAGACGAGAAAGAGTCTTGCATATTGGCCTTTTTGGCTATTCCCGTGGGGTAGGGAAAGTTAAACTTCCAAGAGCGATTGGTTTTACCGGGGCATTATATTCTTTAGGAATTCCACCGGAATTTTTAGGAACGGGCAGAGGAATAAAATATGCCATAGAGCATAATCAAATGAAATTATTGGAAAAATATTATTTAAATATAAAAGAAGATTTAAATAGGGCAGGTCGTTTTGTTCAAAAAAAGATATTAATAGAATTATCAAAAGAATCTAAAATGTGGAAGGATATTTTAGATGATATTTTAGAAGTTGAAAAGTATTTAGGACACGAATTAAAACCAATTACTAAGGAAGAAAAAGAACATTTTGAAATCGTGGAAAAACTTCATGAAAAAATGGATTTAGGAAAAAATTATCAAACATATCTTAATCATCTTGCTATTTTACGAAAAAGTCTGGGATAATTAAAACATTATGAAAAACACTAAAGTTTCCGATAGGCTACTGACGGTTCCTGCTTCTCCTATTCGTAAGTTAGTTCCATTCGCCGTTGAAGCAAAGAAGAAAGGAATTAAAGTTTATCATCTTAATATAGGTGATCCTGATATAAAGACTCCAGAGGTAATGATTAATGTTTTAAAAAAATGGACAACTAATCCGATTGCTTACGGTCAGTCTCAAGGTCAACCAAAATTTCTTGAATCATTGGCAAGTTACTATAATAAATTAAGATATTCTTTTGTAAAAACTAACCATATTCAGGTGACGACCGGTGGATCTGAAGCTATTTCGATGGCACTTTTTTCAGTTTGTGCGAAAGGAGAAGAAGTGATTGCCTTTGAGCCGTATTATGCCAATTATAATTCTTATGCGGCCATAAACGGAGTTAAAATAGTTCCGGTTTTAACGAAGGGTGAGACAGGTTTTCATCTTCCATCGAGAGTTGAGATAGAAAAAAAAATTAGTAAAAAAACTAAGGCGATTTTAATATGTAATCCAAGCAATCCAACCGGCACGGTTTATACGAAAGACGAAATGGAAATGCTCGTTTCAATAAGTGTAGAAAATAATTTATTTTTGATTTCCGATGAAGTTTACCGGGAATTTGTCTACGATGGGAAAAAATATTTTTCCATTCTTGAGTTTATGAAAAAATATCCGGATAAAATGATTTTACTTGACAGTCTTTCTAAACGTTATAGCCTTTGTGGGGCAAGATTGGGGATGATCGTCTCTCTAAATCGCGATTTGACCGATGGGGTTTTGCGGATGGCCCAAGGAAGACTATCTTCAGGATTCGTTGATCAGGCCATGGCGGAAAAGTTAACGGAAGTCAAAGATTCTTATTTTGCATCGGTTCATAAAGAGTATCAGACCCGACGTGACGTTCTTTATAAAGGATTAAAATCAATTAAGGGAGTTTATCTGGAAAAACCGGAGGGGGCTTTTTATACAATAGTAAAATTACCGGTCAAAGATAGTGAAGATTTTTGTCAGTGGTTACTTACGGATTTTAGATATAAAAATGAGACGGTAATGGTGGCGCCGGCGGCCGGTTTTTATGGCACTAAAGGTAGGGGAAAAGATGAAGTGAGAATTGCTTATGTGTTGAATATCAATGATTTAAAAAAAGCGATTGAGATATTGCGACGAGCTCTGGTAGAATATAATGGGTAATAACTGCGGGCGTGGTATACCGGTAATACGACTCCTTGCCAAGGAGTAAATAGAGGGTCCGATTCCCTTCGCCCGCTCTAGAGCTTCTTGACAAGGTAAAGCTAATTATTTACTTTAAATATCTCCCTATAAAAATAGTCAGCCAAACGAAGATCAGAAGACAAAATACAGTTTCTGAAATGGCATTAAAATAATTAAAAAATAGAAATATATTTGCCGTAATAAATTCTACAAGAATTAGAATTTTTGAGAAATGGACAAAATTTTCGTCGTTGGTTAGCTTAGATAAAGTATATTGAGAAAATATCCAGGAAAAAAATGTAACAACAAAGATTGTTAAATGAATTAAGAAGAATTGATTAGTGGGAAAAAATCCCAATAAACCAAAAGATAAAATAGCTATAAGTAAAGTTAAGGCAGGCAGTGTTTTTAGGCGCAAATTATAAAATTTAAAAACGTAATAAGCAAAACTTAAATCTAAAAAACTTTTAATAAAAAATAAAAAGTTAAAAACCGATAATTGGTCGCGATTTAAAAAATAGCTAAGTTGAGAAATAGTATAGTCAGAAAAATTATAATTTTTTATTTGCACGCCCATATAAAAAGTTGAAGATAAAAAAAAGAGGATAGAAAGAATGGCGTTATATTTAAAGATTGTTAAACGATTTTTTGATTCTTCCATAGAATCATTATAATCCCTGAAGAATCTTTGCGAAAGCTTCTTTATCTGAAGGATAGGTCAAGATTTTTTTTACTTCTTCTTCGGTCACAAATTTTGCCTCGCTCATTTCCCAGTCATGATTTTTCGGATCACCGCTCAGATATTCCATTAAAAATAAGAAGACAGTCTTTTTAAAGAGTGTCCCTTTGAGTTCAAATTCATAATGAGTTTCAATCGGTTTTCTACTTACTATTTTTGCTTTAACCCCTCCTTCTTCCTCCACTTCCCGAAGGGCGGCTGTTTCATTCGATTCGTTTTTATTAACATCGCCGACGAAGCCTTTAGGGAAAACCCAGCCTTTATGTTGGGAGTGCCGGCAGATAAGCCAAGTATAGGGATTAGGGACTAGGGAATAGGGGTTAGATATTTTTTTGTATACAATTCCTCCGGCGGAAACCTGTTGAACAACTTTCATAATTTAAATAACAAATGACAAATAACAAACATCAATTGAATTTTAAATAATAAATAACAAATGTTTTAAACGTTTTAAAATTTAATATTTGTTATTCAATTGTTATTTGAAATTTATTATTTGTTATTAACTCCAATTGCTTCCTTGATATTATTGTATCCATCTTTTTCCAACAACTCCTCCAACTCTAGATTGATCTGTGATATCAACTGCGGCCCCTGGAAAATCATTCCCGTTATTAATTGGATTAATGATGCGCCGAGTTTTATTTTTTCATAAGCATCCTGACCATTAAAGACTCCGCCACAGCCGATGACGATCAAACGTGACCCATATTTTTTATAGGCAAGTTTTATCAGTTCATTTGATCTTGGCGCGCAAGGTTTGCCGGAAAAATAACCAACCTTAAATTTTTTCACTTCCCGCCTGTCAAGTAATAGACTATTTCTGTCCTTGAAAAGATTGCCAATGATCACTCCCTTAATTATTTTATATTTACTAATGACGTTTAACAAAGAAACAAATTCTTTGTTGGAAATAGAAATTGGCATTTTGATAAATATCGTTTTTTTTATTTTCAATCTATCAATAGATTGAAACAATTGATTAATATTTTCAGGTTTATTAAAATCAACGGCGGTATTAATTAAATTGGGACAACTGATATTAAGTTCATAATAGCTGTTTTTCACTTTGGCTTTTTCAAATATTTTAAAAGCATTTATAGTATCTTTTATTGCTTCATTGGTATTTTTTATTAATTCGTTGTTGGACATACCAATACTTATTCCCAGCGGAATCTTATAGTTTAGTTGGGATAGTTTTTGGGAAATTTTCTCTACTCCTAAATTCTTAAATCCTTTATTAACCATCAGAGATCGGGATTTGGGCAGTCGTCCTAATCGGGGTTTTGGATTTCCACCATATGACATATTAGTGATCGTTCCAACAGTTTGAAATCCAAAACCGAGAGAGTAGAGAACCTGAGTCAACTTTGCGTTATAATCGAAACCAGCCGCTAAGCCAATCGGGGCAATAAAATTAATTCCCGAGATTTTTTGTTTTATTTTTAATGATTGATAGTTCAATTTCCAATTAAAATAATTTTTGATAAAAGTTTTTCCTATTAATTCTCCCCGGGAAACCATCAAGTTATGAATAAATTCCGGATCAAGTAAAAATAAAAGAGGCTTCATTATTTTTTGATAAACAAAAGCAATAATATTTAGACGAAGAGAAAACCTTTCTTTATAAAAAATCCTGGAGACAAGAAAAAAAATTGCAAAACTAATAATTGCAGATAAAGTACAGTAAAGACAGATACTTTTCAAAATTACTAATTGAACGTACATAAAATATAAAGAAAAAATCGCCCCGATCATAGATTGGAGAATGAGCCAATAGGCGGATATCTTTTTTCTGTAAACGGCCAGTAAAATTATTGCGGTCAAAAGCAATAGATATTGAACGACACCAAATACGGCCAACGGAACACCAAACATGACCGAATATGAACTTCTTAAAACCTTGCCACAGTCTGAGGCGATCGGAAGTAGTCGGTTAATCGTGCAGGGGGGGATTACTTGCTGATAATGTTCAAATGTCAAATAGGCGGCATCGGCAATTCCAGACAGCGCTAATAAAGCCAGCAGAAAAAACTTTTTCATTGACTACATTATACCTTTATGGATTATCAGAGACAAGAGACCTAACCCAAAAAATATAATTGTTTGAATAGGGAATTTTTTATTTGTTTTGGTCGTTTTTATTCCCAAGATTTGGCCGGGTGTGGGGGTTGGATACGGTAGAGACGCAAAATTTTGCGTCTCTACATCGGTCGGAGCAGGTGTTAATGTAGGGATTGGAGTTGAAGTTGGTGTTGGAGTTGAAGTTGGTGTTGAGGCTTGCCCCGCGGAGTCTTGACGAAGTGGGGTTGGTGTTGGAGTATTGGTCGGTGTCATTGTTGGTGTGACAGATAAGGTCGAGGTTGGAGTAAGAGTTGCTGGATCGAAAATTTTCAGGATCCAGCTTTTTCCGGAGAGACTGATGATAGCTTGAGCAGTCGTCGTCGAATTTGAAATTAACATATTTAATCCATAATCAAAAGCTAAGAACCCTCCGTCGCTTGGCGACTGTTGTGAAATAAGCCAATTTTTAGTCTGTGCCGATACCGTTGAATCATTCATATCAAGAACATTAAAAGCCATCAAAACCCAACCAGTCGTATCAGAATCACTTGATCCATAGTAACCGTAACCGCCATCACCGTTTTGATTTACCAAGAGATAATTTTTAGCACGGGCGATTGCATCATCAAGAATAGGATTCGTCAATCCGTTGTTTTTGGCGGCAACGAGAGACTGGATGGCTGCTCCGGTCATATCAGAGGAGGTAGAATACCAGGCGCATTCGGGAGCCGAATAACCAAACCCTCCGTCAACTGGATCCTGTTTGGCAATAAGAAAATTCAAAACATCCTGTTTTATTTGTGTAGATGAAGTGGAACCGGCAGCAATTTCGGCCAGCAATCCGAAAATATCGTCGTTTAAAGAGCAACTATCTCCGATCTGACCGTTTTCAAAAAAACTTTCAAGACGGGTGACATAATTTATTCCTTCATAATTTGTTGGATCGCCACCCGTCGCAACAATTGCCAATATTCTTGTCTCCCAGTCGGTCGCCGCTGACGGTTCAGTTGGGACATTAGTGATCATAAAATCTTGTAAAGAAATAGATGGGTTTTTGACGGTTGAAATATCAACACCGTTGGCGGCAAAGGCAATGGCTGACCATTGTGACGGAGCCGAAAATCCATTGGTTATCCTACCTGTAGAATCTTGTTGTGATTTTAAATAATTTAAAGCATTATCAACAACGACGTCTGCCGAAACAATTCTAACAACAGTTACAAAAAATAAAATAAACAATAATAAAATTAAAAATTTAAAGTTTTTCATATTAGTTTCCTAGATAGTCCCATTCAACGTTATCTGCGTTGTTAACTTTTATATAGCTACAACCTTGACTAGGGGACTGACCGTTGACCTTGAAAGTCCACCAGACAGAATTTTCCTTGCCAACGCTATTGATCTGATAGACGGCATTTGTACCAAGATCATTGTTGTATCGCATATTAAGACTTTGTATTTTTCCTTGTGAAAGAGCTTGACTCAAAACATCACATTGATTAACGCCATTTGATAAATCAATAGTTCCAACTGACGAACCGCCGATTGACAGCGAAACCTTAAGACCTTGTCCCTCCTTCGCTGAAGCTTCGGCGGGCGATGGGGTGTTAGTTGGTTGTGGAACTGGTGTATTTGTTGGATTAACAATTGCTTGAGTTGGTTCGGTTGTAGGTGTCACTGCCTTTGAAATTATTGGAGATAAAATAACTGCTGGAACTTTTGTAGGAATTAATATTTTTTTTACTACAACGGGCTTTGTTTTGTTTGAATTATAAAAAGTAGCTCCTGATAGAAGAAAAAAAATAATCGCTAAAATTTTAAAAAAATTTCTTTTAAACATAGACCTTAGACTTTTCGCTCGAAAGTCAATAAAAAAAGGTAAAAACAAAGGTAAGTTTTCTGGCTTTAACAGTTACGGCATAGCCACGGATTTATCACCGTGATTTCCTTTTAAGACTTGCGTCCCCTTTGTCAAACATTCACATTTTCAACTATAATCCATCAAATTTTATTTGTCAATTGAGAATTTTATCTAAACTTGGGAATTCTTATCATAAAAAAATAGATCAACCACATTGAAAAACCCAAAAGAACTGGATACCAAAGACCATAGTTGACAAACCCGCCAAAAAATTTTTGCATTCCTAGTAATTGTATAACAAATCTGAAAAAGATAAATCCAATTACAAAAATAAAAAAACTGATCCAAAGAAGGTTAATTCTCAAAAAATAAAACGCGTACCAGTCAATTAAATAAGCAAAGAAAATTAAGATTAATTGAATAACAAAATCATGAACATGCTTTTCGTGTTTTGCGTAAAGATCAATAATGGGGGAATACGTCATATGAATGTTTTAATATATCAATATATTGAAACATATATAAATTAGACTAATATTTTTCTACTTTCTTGTTTTCGTTTATGATCCCAGTACATTTGCCAATGTCCTTTATAGATTCCTGGATGGATTATGATATCAGCAAAAAAATCGTCGAGAAAATTTAAAACTTTTTCTTTTTTTAACATGTTTTCAATGATGCTTCTAACCTTTGAACTTCGTTTCAGGAATATTGAGGCATAAAAAACAACGGTGGCAGAGGATACTTTTAACGTATCCATAATATCTCGGTAATCAACCCCTTTTATCAGTAGATAAATTATCGCCAATCGTTTTGAAAGCATTATTTTTTCTGATGATGAAAGAATGTCATCAATTATTAATAGAAAATCATCCTGATTTTTATTTCGTGAAAAGACTTCATAAAATAATCGATATATTTTAGAAAGGAGTCTTTCATCTAAGGGTCTTTTAGATACGCGTGACATAGTGTTTTGTAATTTATAATCAAAAAGTTTATTTTTTAATAAAAAATTTGTCAATCGCTTATAACCTACAAAAGTGAGTTTTTAGATTATTACAACAACAATAAAATCTCGATATACATCATGTTATTTTTATATTGAGAGTAGCGTGAATTTTTTATAGAAATCAGGTTATACTTGTTTTAATATATTGATATATTAAAACATTAGAAAAAATACTTAATAATCTACAAATGAGAGATTGAGTGAATAATATTTAATATCATATTTATATGAAACAACAGGAAAAAAAGTATCGGGTTGATTCGTTTACCAAAGTTCTAGAAATTTTAAGCAAAAATAATGCTAAAAAAAAGCAAGAAATTATCAATATTCATTTCTACACGCAAAAAGAAGGGAATGACGTGGTAAAGTTGGTTAAATATAGAGACCAAAATGAAATTCATATTCTTGATGAGATTGATGGAAAATATATACTCAAACAAAAAATTCCGATGAAAAGTACCGAGGAAGGTTTGCGATGGTTAAAAGATAAAGGTTACAAAATGGTTGACATAATTAAAATGACTTATACAGATTACGAATATAAAGGTGGGATCATTGGTCTTTATACAATCAATGATTTTCTTTTCTCAATAATTTTAGATTATCCGGAAGGACAACATGAAATATTTGAGAAAGAATTTGGATTAACTAAAGAAAATGTAATTAGTTTACCATACAATAAATTCCTTGAAAAAATTGGAAAACTGCAGTCAATGAAGTTAGATTAATAATCTCTTCTTCGCCATTGCAATTCTTTGTGATGGGGATATATTCCAATGATTGAAATTTTTGCGCTTTTATTTGTTAGCGAGTCAATCAACCTTAAAGCTTGATCAAGTTTTGGTTGAAAACCGTTCTTCTCAGTTTTCCATTTCGGATCAAATACGTGGGGAATTATCCCATATTTTTTCCAGCCTTCCATAACCCACTCATGTTTTTTAACATTATTCCCAAGTCCCGGGATTACAATGACGTGATTTATTATTGGAGTCATGAAAATAATTATATATGAAATTGATTATTGATTATTGAATTAGCATCTATTTCACGATTATGACGGCTTATACCGTCAATTTGATGAAAAATATGGTCAAATTAACTAGATATTGACAAAATAGCGCTAATTTACAGAAATTCTTTTTGGATCTTATGTTCATAGTTTTAGATAAAAGGGGTTTGGAAGATTGGGAGAGTCTAAATTGCGGAGGGTACAGGACTCGAACCTGTAAGAGCTTTCGCTCACTGGTTTTCGAAACCAGCGCCATACCATTCATGCCAACCCTCCATTAGCTATTATATTTTACCAAAGAGACCGCTTATCATGAGACTTAACCAGAAAGTAATAATTCCCCCGAAAATATCGAGAATATAGTGTTGTTTTACAAAAACCGTTGAAGCGCTTATTAACAAGGCTGTTGCTAAAATAGAAAATAATTGTTCAGGGAAAGCCAGGAAAAGAAAATAAGAACAAATTAAAGTTGCAAATATATGAACGCTTGGAAATCCGTTTGTATCATCATCGTGTTTATAAATATAAGCAGTTAGCTTGCTAAAAATATCCCTTTTATAAATTACAGGGCGTTTGACGCCGTTTGGAATAAAATACCAAAATAATCCGGCGAGAATATAAGCAATAATATAAGTAATAAAGAAATTATTAATATATTTTGTATTCCATAAAAAAATAATGGTTGTTATTATGTAAATATAAAATCCAATATAAGGAATAATAAATATAGGAATTAAAGGAATAAAGTCATCAAATTTAATTTTCCAATAATACTTAGACTTCCTTTTGTTTAGAACTACATAAATACTTTTTGCAAATAAAAAAAGAATCAATAAAAATATCTTGTTCATCCAATCATTATAACTCCAATTGTGAATAATGGCTGTTTGAAGTAAAATTAGAAGGATCCGGTGCGTTGGCGAAGTGGTAACGCGACTGTCTGCAAAACAGTTATGCGCCAGTCCGATTCTGGCACGCACCTCAAAAAAATAAAGGAGAGGTGTCAGAGCGGTTGAATGAACAGGTCTTGAAAACCTGCGTGGCAGCAATGTCACCGCGAGTTCGAATCTCGCCCTCTCCGCTTTATGTTTCAAAGCCCAACACATGGAGAGGTTGACCTGGAAAAATTACGGCATATTGTGTCTGCTTATATGGCCGTCGAAAAAAAAGCCAAGTATGAAATCATCGTCGGTACCGATTCGCAAAAGACAGAAAAAGGCGGATATGATTTTGTTTCGGCGTTAGTAATCCATCGAATAGGCGCGGGCGGGATTTATTTTTGGAAAAGAGAGATCAATAACAAAAAGATGGGTTTAAAAGAAAGAATCTATCAGGAAGCCATTATGTCACTTCAAACTTCAGAAAATTTTGTTGAA
>LBPR01000002.1 GCA_000990305.1 Candidatus Roizmanbacteria bacterium GW2011_GWC2_34_23
AGCTAAAATGACCGTTGGTCCGCTATAATTAATCACCGATTCTTTTTGTTTTGTATTTAGATGTTTGAGAATATTAAGATCCATGAAGTATAATTATAGAACAATAAATTTAAAATTTTCAGTTTTCAATTTTCATTGAATTTTCAATGTTTAAAATTTAAAAATTAAAAATTTAGATTTGATTGAAAATTGTAAATTGATAATTGAAAATTAGAATATGTCTTTAAAATACAAACTCACTTTGATTATTTCTGTTACTCTGATAGGTTTGATTGTGTTACTCCGTCCTTATTATCTTTTCATCACCCAAACTCTCAAAGTTTCGCCCATCAAAACCTTGCTTTCTTTAGACGGCCTGAAAACTTACAACAATCACGTTAATATATTATTTCTTGGTATCGCCGGAGATGACCATGAAGGGCCTAATCTTTCCGATTCAATCGTTGTTGTCAGTTATGACCTGAAAGCCAATCACTTGGCAACCATCTCTATTCCTCGTGATGTCTGGAGCGAAGCCCTAAATGACAAGATTAATTCTGCCTATGCGTACGGTGAAGCAAAGAAAAAAGGAGCTGGATTCATTTTGGCCAAAGCCGAAGTTCAAACCATTATTGGACAGCCTGTTCACTATGGAGCCGCTATTAATTTTGACCAGTTTGAAGAATTGATTGATTTTCTTGGTGGAGTCGAGATTAATATTGAAAGTTCTTTTATTGATAAAGAGTTTCCGATTGCAGGACGAGAAAATGATCTTTGTGTCGACGATCCGGAATATAAGTGTCGTTATAAAACTGTTTCTTTTACTAAGGGAATTACTCTTATGGACGGTCAAACTACTTTGAACTTTGTCCGTTCCCGCTACGCTCTCGGCTCCGAAGGTACTGATTTTGCCCGGGAAAAAAGACAACAGAAAGTTATTGAAGCCATTAAAAACAAATTAATAGCCCTTGTTAAAAAGCTTGATTTAAACCAATACAAAAAACTTTATAACCTGATGGATAAATTAGTTAAGAGAAATATTGACAATCAACAGGTGGCGATTATCTTAAAGAATATTGTTTTTATGAAAAATTTTAAACAGGAAAAGATCGTACTTTCGGAAGATTTTTTTATAAATCCCGTAACAAACCTTGAGAGATATGACGGGCTTTGGGTTTTAACCCCGATCAATGACGACATGGGAATCATACACAAATATATTGATTGCCGGCTAATTCAAAAAAGCGATTGTGAACAATTAAAACCAAAAAGAAAAGAAGATAGTTGAAATTGCGACTCCAATAATAAGAAATCCTTTCTTCCAGCTGCCTGTTTCCGGAAGAACTTTGGGCACCCCTTCAGTAGGCTTTTGTCCATTAGTCAGACTTAATATTGGTGTTAAACTAGGGGCTTGCGCCAAAATAATTTCAGTAGGAACGATTGTTGGCAATACCGTAACCGTAGGAGTCAATTGTGTTTGTGTCAATGTAACGGTTGGCGTAACGATTGATGTAACGGTTGGCACAACGGTTGGCGATATAAGTTTACGAGTCGGCGCTGGCGAAATAACGGTTGGGGGATTAACCAACGCCTGATTGCTAGTAGAGTTATTTTTATTAATCAAAGATACTACAAAAATAACAATAATTATCGTCAATAAAGAGATTATTAAAAAAACCGACTTTGAGTAATTAACTGCTTTAAGTTCTTTTTTTGTTAAAAAACTTGGAAGACTAGTAAAATTGGCAACTGCATTAAAGTTATTTTTCTCTTTAAAATCCGGAATTTTTGGTGCTTTTTCTCTAGATTTTTCTTTTTTTAAAATATAAATTTGATAGCCAACAACCAAAGTTGTAATAAAAAAAGCAAACAGACTTACTTTATTAATATAAGATAAAAGATTAAAAACATCCATAAAATCATTTTAACGATAAATTAACTCAAAAAGCAAGAAGAATTCCTCCACCAATGATAATTAATGACAAACTGCCAAAAATCGTCCCTAAAAAATTACTTCCACTGACTGGTGGAGTCGTGGTTACATTAAGAGGGGTTGTAGAAACGGGGGGAATAGGGGTGATGGTAAAAATAATTGTTGGTTCACCTGTAGCCGTTCCCAACACTCTTCCTTCGTTGCCTTGCTGAGCAATCATAGTGAAACTTCTTTTTATCGTCACTTGCTTTCCTTCTTTATCTTTTGTTTTTATCACAATCGTATGTGGCCCCAATTCCAGATCTTCCGGAAGAAGGTAACTCCAATTGCCCTCATTATCACTTGTTATTACAGCGGAATAAGTTTTTTTAGAATTAACCGTAATCTCAAGTTTAGTCAAAGGAATCGCAGTTCCTTTTATTAAGGGAATACTTCCAGGAATTAAAGTTCCTTCTTTTGGATAGAGAATTTCAGTTTGGTTATTGTTTGCAGTACCCAAATTTGCGGTCGCTGATAAGACATTGTCTTTTTCAACAAAAGAAAAGTTTTTGTCTTTAGTAAAAACTATCGTTTGCGGTAAAGGGGAAATTTTAGATTTAACAGTCGTAATCGTTAACCCCTCTCCCTCACTAGTTATTATTTCTATTATTATTTTATCTTTATTAGATATTGTTAAAATGTTTTGGCTATCTTTACCATATATTTGATTTAAAGGAATAAGCCAGCTACCATCGCCTTCTGACTTTATTCGAGTCAATAGCGAGTAACCGCCTTTGACACTTAAAATAATATAAGAATTAGTTAAAGGATCAACTGAATTTGAACGTAAAACTTTGCCAAAAGCCGGACTGATATTTTGTAAGCTACTAAGATTACTCTGAGGTGTTATAAAATTAAAGGGATTTCCATCAGGTTGAACTATAATTTGATTATTATCGGTTACAATCTTAAAAAAATATTTTTTACCTGGTGTTAATTCCTTTAATGTTGCTAAATGAATTAAATATTTACCTTTTTTTTCGTCTAAATTATTTAGGTCCTTCTCATCCAAGACGATTTTATTTTCTTTATTTTCTGCTTCTCCATAAAGAACCCAACCTGACTCTTTCTGATCTGTTTGCCAAAAAATACTAGTTTGAGTTGGTGACAAATTTACTATTTCAACTCTTTTTGCTACCTTTAATGATGCTTTAGAGGAGCCAGCCAAACCTAAGAAAAATCTTGAAAAAATAACGCTAATAAAAAATATAAATAAAAAACCAATCACTGTAGGGAGTTTATTTTCTCTGGGTACATAAAAGTCGGAATATATCATAATTACTCAGTTTTATTTTTTAATGTTTCAAACAGATCTTTACTTATTTTATATTGAGATACTTGAGGTAGACTCATCCTTGATTTTATTTTATCCTCAGTTGAGGCATGATAAATATCCGCAATTAACCACGCAACTACCGTCAAAAAAACTCCTATCGATAATAATAATACTTCTTTTCTGTTCATAAATAATAACCATCAATTGTTAAGTTAACTTTTAAACCTCCAGAGTCACTTGAATCTTTATCCCGGCTGATTATCAACTCGTCAATTAATTTTAATCTTCTTTGACCAAGTATGTCTGTCATAAATTTTTTTAAGTTTTCAAAGCTGGTAGTTACCTCCATCTTTAATTTAACATTTTGTTTTTCTTTGTTTGTTTTGGAAAAATTTATGTCAACTAGACTGGCTTTATTAAGCGTAAGAGAGTTTTTATCGGCAATTTTTTTGATATCTTCAATAATTTTATTTACCTCCGGATGTTCAGAAATTGACTGATTGAGTAAAGGTAAATTATCTCTATTTTCTTCTATTTGTGTTTGAATTAGGGTAATGTTGTTTATCTTTTCTTCATAAACCTGGTCAATCTTTGCTAAATCAATTTCTTCTTTTTTTAACGAATAAGCTGTAGCTAACGATGGTTTTATTGCAAAAATAATAAAGACCGAAAAAATAAGGAGAAAAAAAATAATAAAAATATAATCTCCGCTTTTTTTTTCAAAAATTGATTTTAATATCACGCCTAAGTTCATAGTTTTTTAAGTATTAATAAATTTTTCTAAAAATAATACAAAATTATATCCTGTTTCCGTTTTTTTTATATTTTGAAGGCTTACCATTTTGAATTTATTTTCTTCTTTTAATAAGGTATAAAAAGCTTGTAGATGCTGTGCATTTGTGGCATCACCTGTAATTTTTATAGATTCGTTTTTTACTTCCATATTAGTCAAAGAAATTGTTTCCGGAAATGAAGTAATAAAATAATCAATCATTTCACTGAATTTTTTTTGCTTAAGAAGAGTTTCGTTTATAATTAATGTCTTTTTATCAATTTTGGCCACTTCATCCAAAAGCGGTAAAACTATTTTAACTATTTCTTTTTTTTGTTCCACTCCCTCCTTTAGGTCTATAATTTTTTGATCAATTTGGAACCTATAAAAAAAGACTCCAATTACAACTAATTGGGTAATAACAATAATATATCGTAAATAATTGAGACTGAAAAAAGTTAATTTGTCCAAGAGACCAATATCTTTTTTTTCTAACAAATTTATTTTGTATCTCATTTCTTTTTTAAAATTTTTTTACTGACTCGTGATTTTAATCTTGTAGCTTTATTTTTATGAATCACATGGTGTTTAACGGCTTTATCAATTTGAGAATAAAATAAGCTAATTAATTTTTTTACATCAGCCCCTCCCTTCCTGATTTTTTTCAATGTCGTTTGATAAGATTTGATATAAAGACTGTTTACTTTGGTTCTTTTTTTATCTTTTCTAACTTTTTTTATAGCTGATTTAATTATTGGCATAATATATTCGAACACCCCGCTTTCAAAAATTTAAAATCTTAAATACCAAGCTCCAAATAAAGTTTAAATTTAAAATTTAAAAATTATTTGTGATTTGTGATTTATAATTTAGAATTTATAACTCGTATTCTTTAGTAAAATACCTTGCTCCATAATCTCCTTTAAAAACCAATTCTACTTTTATTTTGTCCTTAATATTATGATAAACACACGTCCCAGATGAGCAGGTACCCAAGGTTATTTTTTTTTCAAAATCGCGTCCGGTTATTTCCGCTGTACTATTAACACCTTGTAATCCCCCTTCTACAGTTTCATATGACAATATATATTCTAAACCTGTCGTGTTTAAGGACATATTTTTTATTGAAAGCAAAACTTCTTTCTTTCCCGTTAATGCTGTCAAACTAATTTTCACTGAACTATCAATGGTAGGAATAGCTCCATCTGAAGGAATTGTTTGCTTATTTATTTTATTGGTAGAAGCTTTTCTTCCAATAAACAACCAATAACCAGACAAAATAAAAAGTAGCAAAAATATTCCACCTATAACCATCATTGTTTTACGATTTAGTTTCATATTTTAATTAAAATTTATAATTTTTCTACTAAATATCCCCTTAATTTATCAAGTTTAATCCTTTCTTGCTTCATCGTATCCCTGTTTCTTACCGTTACCGTTTCATCCTCAATCGTCTTATAATCAATTGTAACACAAAAAGGAGTGCCTATTTCATCCTGGCGCCGGTACATTTGACCAATGTTTCCTGAGTCATCAAATTCACAGATATAAGTCTTTTTTAGATCGTTAAGAAGATCTAAAGCTTTAGTTTTCAGTTTTTCATCCTTTTGTAAAGGAAATATGGCCACTTTAACTGGAGATAAACTTGGTTTTAATTTTAAAACAACTCTTTTTTTACCATTCACTTCTTCTTCATGATAGGCATTGATAAGGATCGTTATAAGCAGTCTTGACAGTCCAAAAGTTGGCTCAATTACATGAGGGACAAGTTTTTCGTTTGTTTTTGGATCGCGGTAACTTAGATCAACTCCGGAATTTTTCATATGATTTTTTAAATCGTAATCAGTCCGGTAGGCTAATCCCCACATTTCTTTCCAACCAAAAGGAAACTCATACTCAACATCCATTGTTTTTTTGGAATAATGGGATCTTTCAAAATCCTCATGTTCCCGCCAACGAATTTTTTCTTTTGGTAAGCCTAACTCCAAGGCCCAATTCCACATCTCTTTTTTCCAAATTTCAAAAATAGCTTCCCAATCTTCGGGACGAATAAAATACTCAAACTCCATTAAATCAAACTGAAGAGTCCGGAAGACTCCCTGACCCAGGGTTATTTCATTTCTGAAGCAAATGCCCTGAGAGGCAATTCCAAAGGGCATCCTAACCCTCATCGTGTCAACAACGTTCTTGAAGTTCATAAAGATTCCTTGAGCCAATTCTCCTCTTAGATATGCTTTTGCTTTGTTATCTTCAACCATCCCGATCTTTGTCTCAAAAAGAAGATTAAACTTTCGGACGTCAGTTAAGTCAGACGATCCGCAGTGCGGACACTTTAATTTATTAGTTTTGATTATTTCTGTCAACTTCTCAACGGGCAAGCCCTCAACCTTAACGTCTTTTAATTTAGCTTCGATTAAATGATCGGCACGGGTTCGATATTGACAGCTTTTACAATCAACTAAAGCATCGTTAAAGCCGGTTATATGACCAGATGCTTCCCAAACTTTTGGATTTAAAATTACTGAAGAGTCGACCATGACAATATCGCGTCTTTCTAAAACAAATTTTTTGACCCATAGATCACGTAAATTATTCTTCAAGAGCACTCCATAATGACCAAAATCCCAGGTATTTGCCAATCCCCCATAGATTTCCGAAGACGGATAAAAAAACCCCCGTCTTTTTGCTAAGGCAATTATGTTGTCCATATTAAAATTAATAAAAGCGAAGATATCAAATTTTTTTCGGTTTGTTGTTTTCCGATAAAAAATTTCGGTATCGAGCTTTTCTAATCGTTGTTAACATTATAACGTAAGCAAAGGAATTTTTTCATTAATAATTTCTTCAATTAATGATTTTAACTCAGGATAACTGACTTTTTGATCCATGTACCCTAATTGCATCATAATATCAGTTAAGTACTTAACTGTAATGATGTCCGACTTAACTGATTTGGATAAATCGATTAGAAAATTTTTAGTTAAATTATAGGTTTTTGTTTCCTTTTGCTGCTCTGGTAGTAACCGGTCCAATACAAATAAAAATGTATATAATTGCTTGACTTTTTTTTCTTCTTTTTTCAACTCGGAAAAGCCGGAGACTAATTCACTTTCTTGAAGATAATAATGATCGTTCTTATGACTGACTAAAACGTTAATCAAATTTCCGGTCTGAAGATGGGGTGAGCGCCGGCTGGTGATTTTTTTGATCCCTTTGGCAAATATTGTCAAACGACCTAAATCCTGTGTAAATAGACTGATTAAAACATCTTTGTTTAAAAGATCTTTCTTTTTCAAAACAACCGCCTCAGTTTTTAAAGTTCTAGTCATTGTTTATAATTATATAAGTATTTTTAAGTTTTACTTGAATAAACTTTTTCAATATAATCTCGAGAATTTGTCATCATTAAGCCCCCAATATTAGGCGCGAGAGGCGATTCGTCTGAATTTGTAATATGAACAAACGAGCTCCTTCTTTCTTTAACTAAAATGTTTTCATAAACCTTCAAAGTTGCTGACAAACCTGTTGATAGTTGTAGCCTTGTCAGAATGTGACTTGACTTTCTGCCAAAATAAATAATATTTCCCTGGCTCAAGATTGTATTTATATCAGGTAGAGTAATTATTTCGTCAGGCATTAAGCTAACTCCAATATTTGGTAATGTAATACCATCGTTAATATTTAAATCAAAAACGTCGCCTCCATCTCGACTTGCAAATCGGATCACATCATCAGGTTTGCCTAACACCATTGTTGGAATAAAACTATCAGTTGTATTTGGTTGTAAATAATATCTTCCATATATTGTTCCTGTATTCCTGTTTTTATACAATTCTTGGGATAAAATATGTTGGTTTTGTAAAGGGTTAAATTTATCAAGTGTAAATCGGCTTATTGGTAATTTATCCCACCATAGAGGGCCAAAATTTTTAGGGTAAACTTCACTTTTTACTTGGTTAACCATTACCTCTAAAGGGTCGCTATTTTTTGATATTCTTTGTAAAATTTCCATAAAAAAAACCTCCCTTGTGGGAGGTTGGGAATAATTAACTTCTTATTTATTTCTTAGTCAATAAACCAACCTCCCTCTCTTGGAGGACATAAAAAACGACGAAAACTTGAGATTGATTTTTTAATTTCATAGTCTCCATTTTAACACAAAAACTTACTTATGCAAGGCTTTTGGGCTTGATAGTAACTTAATTTTTATAGATGACAATGATTTCTTCGGCATAATTTTTGATACGGATAACATTTCAATACCAACGGGCAAATTGTTTTTATCATAATCCACTATAAGATCTGCGCTCACTGGCACCGTACCAGCAACCGAATGTTTATTGAGATAGATATACATTGCATCAGCTTGTGGATCGTAAGTGATTTTCATTTTATTTCAATTAAATTTTTAATATTCTTTAGTCTTTTTATACTAATAGGATGAACAGTAATGATTCTTATTTTATCTCTATCTTGGGCCGTTACTACTTTCAAAACCTGTTCTTTTTCCCAAATTTTGTAAAATGCAATCTTGTTTTCTGTTTCGTCGTCAAGTGCTTTTGATTCATAATTTTTTATCGTATCAACAACTTTATCCTTAGAAACTTTTCTCAAACGCATTCTTTCTTTAGCGTGTTTAGTAAAAACATATTTCATCTACTTGGATTATAACATAATTAATTTTCCTCAATTACCTTATCCATTCTCAACATTCTGTTAAATAAAGTTTTGTTATTATAAATTACTTTTAATTTCTGTTCTTCTACTCCAGGTTGCTTTTGAATTAGAAGAGAATAGTTATTAGTGTCAACGTTTGATGGTAAAGTATATTTGACTATAACGGTCGCTTGTCCTTGCGTCGGTACTTCCAAAAAACCTTCAAAGACAGTCTTCCCTAATTCATCATAAGTCTGAACTTTTTTTGTTGACCCCTGAAGACTAATTAGCTTTGAACCTTTAGGCACGTAAAATCTTATCCAGTTACGAAGAGTGGCATTTAAACATAGCCCACCTCGCTCTAAATTACAATCCGAATGAGGATAAGGATTTTTAAAATTAATCGTTACCTCTCTCTGGCTATCTTTTGTTTCCGATGTAATTGTTTCATCAACAAACATATTAGACTTGGCCCCAGCAAAATTGACATTATTTATGTGTAAATAGTCACCTTTATAATCTTTTATTTTTCCGGCAAAATTAATTTGTTCCACTGACTTTTGGATATCACTATCGACAAAATAAAGCAATATATGCTTTTCTTGCAAATTTTGATACATTGTCTGCATTAAAGTACCCCAGTATTTGGATGGAGAGTAACCGATAGCTTTATAAAAAAGAGCGTACATTAAATCTCCTAAAATACCCTTCCTGTTTTCCTTAAAATAACCAACCGGCCTATCTACAATGTCAAAAAGAGTATAGATCGCCTCTGGACAATCGCATCTTTGATCTTCCTTAGCGGAAAAATTAACTCCCGAAACCTGGGTATCACCAAAAATAGTCAGCATATCAACTAGGATTTTAGAATCCATGGTAATTATTCCATCATATTGAACTTTGGAGCCACTTTTTTTATAAAGAGATTCAAATAATTTTACCGATTCGACAAAGTCTGGCGATAAATTGCTGTCACGAATGTTAAAGATACTGACTCCTTTATGATAGGTAATAATTTCTGGGGGCGCTTTGGGGTGATCTGAGATCGATTCGTCTAGAGAGTAAATGTCATTTGATTGGCCTATCGTCATTTTGCCGTTTTTTATCTTGAAAACGGCATAAAAGGTCAAAAAGCCTCCGGTCGCTCTTCTTTCTTTGTCATTCTGATAAAGAATCAGGTAGGTTTTTTCTTCCTTACTTCCTAAAATCTCCGGAAGTTTTTTGATTAAAGGCTTGGCGTCAACAAACAATGAGGTCATACCTTCAAATTGTTCTTTAATGTTGATAATTCTGTCCCTAACTATCATCTTTCCAAACTTTTTCGGGTAGCGGTTGGGGTTTATTTTAGCTATTTTGGAATTAGCTATGTCAATATTAGAAGAGATTGGATCAACTTTTGCTACTAATTTGTCTAGTGTTAAAACTGCAGTCTGCAACCTATCTTCCGATGATTTTTCCACAAAGGATGCTTCGCCCTTTTTAAAACCTATCAGGTCCGCATATGGTTCGATTGTCGTAACGGTTTCTTTAGCTGCTTTAATCAAATAATTACCTGCCGTCAATCCATTTTTTAGGTCGGATACATACGGAATAAAAGAAGCCCAGTAAATTGATTTCGATGCCTTTTCAAGATTTTGGTATTTATTAGAAAAATCATCCAATCTCATTCTTAATAACTCAATATCATTTTTGGCTAAAATTGATTTCATCTCTTTAGCCGAAGCAATGACGATATTAGCTTTTGCCTTTATGTTAACAATCGGTCTATAAATAAAAAAATAACTTAAAACTAACAATACGATTAAGTAAATTAAACTTTTTTTGCTTTTATTTCTTCTCATATTTTTATTATACAGCACCTTTCCCACTTACCATCACAACCGGGGTTAAAAAAATAATTTTTAAATCACTCCATAAGGACATATGCCTCACATAATCAGCATCAATCATAATTCTTTTATCAAAATTTATTTCCGATCGACCGGTCACCTGCCAAAGACCTGTAATTCCTGGTTTTACAGAAAGAACATCATTAACTAACTTTTTTGTGTGAGGATATTCACTTAATTGATTTTCTAATTCATCTGGATAATATGCCCTTGGTCCAACTATACTCATTTCACCTTTTATCACATTTAATAATTGTGGAATTTCATCTATTGAATGACGTCTTATAAATTTTCCAACATTGGTCACTCGAGGATCTTTTTTTAATTTATAACTGCTTCTTTTATATTCATAAAATAATTTTTTAAAACGGGGATCAGTTCGAAGTAAATAATGAGCATTATTAATCATCGATCTGAATTTGTACATTTTGAATCTTTTTCCTTTTTCACCAATTCTTTCCGGGACATCAGCGAGAACCGGCCCTACTGAATCGATTTTTATTAGTATAGATATTAACAACGCTAGCGGTAAAAATAGTATCAACAAAAAAATCGCCCCGACTATATCTACGACTCGTTTTAAACCTTTTTGATATTTCATATAAGACTTTCATGTTCTGTGCCGGGAAAACTTTCAACAATTTTTTTAACTTTTCCCATCGAATTTTTTTTCGTAATTAATATTGCGTCTTGAGTATTAATAATAATGTGTTCTTTCAAATCAACAGCTACGATAATTTTATTTTCATCATAATTATAAATCAGAGAGTCTTGGACGTTATCTAGATATACCCGTCCATTAGTGACGTTTTCTTCTGTTTTTAATTGGAGAGCTTCCTTTAGCGCCTCCCAGCTTCCAACATCACTCCAACCAATATCTTCAACAATAACGCTGGCGTCGTTTTTATCCAAATTTTCCAAAATTGCATTATCAAAATTAATACTCTCTATTTTCCCATAGTTTTGTTTCAAAAAAGATTGATAGTTTGCTTTACCATAATTTTTTAATATTAACTCGGTGTTATTATAAATATTTGGTGCTAATCTTTGAAAATATCTGTAAATAAAAGTAGCACTGGAAACAAAGTATCCGAGATTCCAACCGTATTTTTTTGATTGAAAAAATTTTTTTGCAGTTTCTTCATTTGGTTTATATTTCAATCCCTCAAATTTATATATGTTTACATTGTCTTCTTTTTTTATTTGTTCCCCAATGTGGATATAGCCTAAATTTGTACTGGCGAATCTGGGTTTATTGGCGATAAAAACTATTTTATTGGGATTTTTTTTAATTTCTGATCCGGCTAATTTTAATATTTTTTTAAATAGTGTAACTTGTTTAACTAAATGATCACTCCATAGAATGGCGACTGGTTCATCCTCCGAACTTAGTTTTGAAAGAATTCCCATAGCCAGTGCGATTGCAGGAGCAACATCCTTCTTAACTGGCTCAAAAAGAAAATTTGAGTTTGGAATCATCGGAAGTTGTTTTTTAACAATGTCTTCATAAAGCATGTTGGTGGAAATATAAATATCAGAATAATTAAAATCAGGGAGTAACCTTTCTACCGCTAACTGTAATGTAGATTTGTTACCTATTATTTTTTCAAATTGTTTTGGGGATTTTCTCCTTGATAATGGCCAAAGCCTAATACCGGAGCCTCCGGCAAATATAATTGCTTTCATAAGATAATATCAAATAACAAATGATAAATAATAATTGAATTACAAATAACAAATTTTAAATGTTTTAAACATTTGTTATTTATTATTTAATATTCAATTGATGTTTGTTATTAGTTATTTGTTATTCAGATGGATTCCAAAATCCTTTTCTCAAATATTTTTTTACCAAACTTCTCAACATTCTTAATCCCCAGCTCTTTAACCTTAGTTCTCAAATTGTACTTAATTTTATTAAATCTTTCAATCGTTCTCCTTAAACTTTGCTCACTTTGGTGATCAAAAAATAGTCCTGTTTTTCCATCAATAACAGTTTCTATTGTCCCACCTTTTTTATAAGCAATAACCGGACAACCAAAAAACTGCGCCTCCAGAGAAACATAGCCAAAATCCTCTTCCTGGGGCATTATTAAAGCTTGGGCTTTTGAATAAAGGTTCCCCAATTCAATATCCGATAGTTTTGACAGAAAGGTAATGTTTTTTCCCGCCATTTGTTTTAGCTTCTTCTCTTCACTCCCCTCTCCAACAATAACTAGCGGTTTATTTAATTTATTAAATACTTTAATTGCCAAATTAATTTTTTTGTACGGCTCTAGTCTTGAAACAACCAGAAAATATTTAGTATTTAGTATTTTGTATTTAGGATTTATTTGTGATTTGGAATTTATAATTTTAGATTTTATTTCTTGCCAATAATCAATATCAAACCCCGGATAAATAACTTTTGAACCTCTTTTATAATATCTTAAACAACGATTTCTGACCGTCTCTGATATTGAAATAATCTTATCTGGTCTTTGAGCTGAAACAAAATCCCACTGCCTTATATTATCCAAGTAACCACGAACTAAGTAACTAATTAATTTATTGTTCAAATAGTCTTTCTCATGACTCCATAAATATCTTGTTGGTGTGAGTAAATAACAAATATGCCGTGTTCCTGGTTGAGTGATAATTGCTTTTGCAAAAGAAGATGTAACTGAAATAACCAAATCATATTCAGAAAAATCAAATGATTCAAAAGCAAAAGGATAAAAAATGAAAGAAAGGATCCGGCTTTTTTTTATAAAATCTGGAAAAATTTGTAAAAACGAAGTTTTTATTTTTAAATCTTTTGCCCAATCGGCTTTTTCTTTATCAAAATATGAAGTGTAAAAAACCGCTTCAGGAAACATTTCATGAAGCGTTAACAAAACTCTCTCCACTCCTCCCCACTTATCAATCCAGTAGCATAGTTTATATTATAGCAATCTCTCTTGTGTTATTATTTTATTAATGAAATTCTTAAAACAAAATATTAAAGATATTTAAATAGAATTTGCTCAGCCAAAAAACAACCGCCCATGCAAGAGTGTGTTAAAAAATTATGGCATTTGATGAAAAAATTATTAAGAAAGTAAAAGAAAAGGCAGCATTTAAATGTTGTCGATGTCAGTCTATTGGAATTGAAGTACATCACATAATTCCACAAAAAGAAAAAAGACTAGATACTTTTGACAATGCTGCACCATTATGCCCAAACTGTCACACATGGTTTGGTGATAATCCGTTGAAGCGTAAAGAAATAACTCAAATGAGAAATTGGTGGTATAAAAAAGCACAAGAGTTATATAGTCCAAGAACAATTGATTATCAAATCTTGAATGATATTAATTCTAAAATTGAGGCACTCGTTATTAATCAAGATAAAGGATTGAGTAACTTAAAAAAAACTTTAAAAAGGGTCGCGATTGAAACTATTGAACAAATGACAGCTGGAACCGCTAGAATCACCGCATCAGGTATAGCAAATGCTACCGTTGTACCTTATCGAGTCGATAAAGGTGGAATTTCTGAGGTATATGATACAAATTATTTAGGAATATTTTCTAAAAGGATAAAATGTCCAAAATGCGGAACCTTAGGAAAGGAAAATTTAGCATATTCAACTACTCTTTATCCAAATAGACATAAACATTATAAGTGTGAAACGTGCGGGACCGAATTTGAGGCATAGTTTTTTGTAGATAGTCAAAAGATGAGGATCAGTTTCACTATCGACTTTGTGGAAAGTTTACCATTTGTGGCAGGTTTATTGGTTCTCCCGATCCATTTGAAATACTAACTTGACAATTTGTTAACCTTGTGTCCTTTGCACTTATGCAGACCTTATTGCCGCTGTTATCGTAATGGCATTCATGCCACATATCACCGACGGAGTCGAAGTCAATATTCGTAGTTTTTCCTGGCAGAAGTGCTTTGTCCAAAGTTCTATCACCACTAGATTTTTTGTATATATTTTGATTGTTATCTATAAATATGCAATTGCTTAGGGATAGTTTAGTCAGAAATGGTTTAACTGAGATATTTTTCACTGTTGTAGTAAAGCTAAAGCCACCGTTCCTTAGGACTGGAGGATTGGTAACGGAAACTAAATACTGACCAGTGACTGTTGACTTCTCATTGCTCATTTTAATTGTTGGATTAGTAGTTGAGCTATTTTTTACCCAAACTTCAATTTGGTTAAACCCTTCTGGACACTTTTCTTTATTTAAAAAGGCAATGGTACTTTGAGTTTTTATTATCCCGTCCTCCACTTTATCTCTAGAACAGATATTCCCCCAATGTCCTGATCTAGGGAATATGTTAAGCATTATGACCAACATTGGAAGATATAGAATAATTACTAAGAGCAGTATTCTAGGAAGACTTTTAATAAGCCGTGAAGCGTCTGTTTTTATCATTTACTTCATTTTCTCACTGGGGTTTGTATAAATCAAGTAAATTGAAAACGTTATTACAATTCCTGCCAATACTAAGCATAAAATCGAAGCTCTCGGTATTGAAACAAGTGAATATTACTTCTTTAGAATAAAATGCAAATAAAATAATTGATTCAATGTATTGATACATTGAAGTTTTATTAACGATCCATAGGTTGTTGGCGTTTGCGTTGATGTTGGTAATAAATTTTTTTGTCTTGGGACCAATTAGATCCTTTTTTTAATGTTCCATAAAATACATCTACAAAAATATCTTCAAATAGATGCTTTAATTTCTCATTTTTTAATTTGTTCGATAAATAATCTTTTATTACAGTTGAACGGTCAAGATAATGTTTAAAGTATGTAACAGTACACGTAGATATTTTTAAAGTATCCTCAATCTCACGAATTGGAACTTTTTTAATTAAGAGATAGAAACAAGCAACTCTTTTTGCAATCATTATCTTCTCTGTTGATGTTAAAAGTTCGTTCAAAACCTCATTTACTTCTTTTTTGTCAGACAAAGTAAGCAGTAGATCGAAAAGTAATTCGTTTATCCGGGACATCATCGTTTGATCAATGTACCTCTTCGATATTTGGGCCATAAAAACAGAATATTATCTAAGACAAAGTTTGTCTACCGTTTATAACCTACAAAAGTGTCTTCTTGGACTATTGGAACAACTTTTTTTCTTTGATAGACGTATTGATACATCTGAGGCTGGTTTTTATTTGTAAAATAACAATAAATGGAGGGTCAATTTTTATTAAGAATGTTTATATATTTTCAAAGTTTTCTCGGTCATTTTTTCAAAAGAATATTTTTTGATTATATTTTTATAATCAAATTTTGGGTAGTTTTTGATAAAACTGTTTATTTTTTCGACAATATCATCAGTGTCTTTCGGATTGAAAGATAAATAATCATTTCCCAACAGTTCTTTAAAAACTTCAATGTTTGACGCAATTATTGGGCAGTTAAAATATGCCGCCTCTATTAATGGTAGGCCAAAACCCTCAGATAGAGAAGGATGAATTAATGCTTCCGCGTTCTTGTAAAAGAATATCAAATCAGATAGTGTTGGATTTTTTAACATTAAAACATTTTTACTTAATTTCAATGTATCAATACATTGAAGTATTTTATTTGAAAAAAAGTCGTCGGGTCCTAAAAGAATCAACGTATATTTTTTATCAATATTTTGAAATGCTTCAATTAATTTTTCAACATTCTTATGAGGGTAAAAATTTCCAACATAAATAAAAAAGTTGCTAAATTTCTTACTAAGTTCTTTATTTTCTTTTGATCCCATTATTTGATAATTAACACCTTCATAAATCGCCGATATTTTCTTTGATATTTTTTGTCCATATATTTCTACTAATTGTTCTTTAACGGTATTCGTTGGTGTAATAATTTTAATCGCCCGATTAATTTGACAACGGAGAATAATCCTAAAAAATAAATGTTTAATATTATAAATTAATTGATTTTTGGTTGAAGCTTTTCCGGTTTTGAATAATAAAGGCGTAACATCATGAACTGTAGCAATAAATTTTTTCCAATAGAAAATAGGGTAACTAAAATAAGTAAAATGCATTAAGTCTAAATTATCTTGATAAAGCTTTATTGCAAAACCAATTTGCTCACCCAAAGAATGCCAACGATAATTAATTTTTCTTTTAAAAATATTCTTATTTAGAAACGAAATATTTTTATAATCGTCAGGCATCAAATATATATATACCAATTTATTTTTGAGATCTTTTTTTTCCAAATAATATATTAAGTTTTTTAAGTAAGTTCCGACTCCTGTTTGAGAATATAATCTGGCATCAATTCCAATTTTTTTCATTTATTTAATCCTTTTTTAATATCTATCGCTAAATATACTAGTTTATTTGTTAGCCAGTTGTTATCTTCAGCATAGTGCTTATTATAAAAGATCTTCATTGAGTCATAGAAATAATAGTTTGTTTTTCTTCTGATGTTCAGATCATTTTTCTTTAACCCCGATATCGACTTTAAATGAAGAACTTTCCATAACGGATAATAAATGATCTTATAACCTAATTTCTTAATTTGAAAAGCCATCTCAATATCTTCTCCGTAGGCAAAATAGTCGACATCAAATCCGCCGATTTTATCAATAATTTCCCGTTTAGTAAACAGAAAGGCTCCGGTAAGAACGTCAATTTCGTGAATATTATTTAAATTTAAATTTATTAAATGATATCCTCCAAATAATTTATTTAATACCGGTATATTAAAAAATGTTTTTTCTAATCCAGAAAAATAGGTAAACGACCTCCAAAGTGTTGGAAAACCCCGATGTGAGGCGGGATCAATTTCGCCTGTTGGCAGAATTACTTTTACAGTCAATGCTCCTATATTTTTTTGTATTTCCATTAACTTAATTAAATCTCGAAAATCTATGTCAGTTATAATTGCATCGGAATTAAGATATAAGACATATTTTCCCCCACTTTTTTTTAACCCAAAATTATTTCCCCTACCGAAACCAAGATTTTTTTTACTTAAAAATACATGTAAATTATCCCACTGTTTTTCTAAACCCAAAAGAAATTCAACTGTTCCATCACGAGAATCATTGTCAACAACAATAATTTCATGTTCTAGGGGATATTTAATTAAATTTTTATGTAGTGAAAAAAGGCATTCCTTAGTTACCTCTTTAGTATTAAAAGAAACAATAATAATTGAAAGAGGGATCATAAATAAAAAAGTAAATTATCGCTTCGGTGATTGCTTCATTCTTCTTGCTTTTCCTCCGGTACCTACTTTTCTTGTTTCTTTCTTTCTTGGATCTCGCGTTAACAAACCATTGGCTTTCAATAAAGGTCTGTAGGTATCATTGTCAACAGTCAATAGCGCTCTCGCTATCCCATGAACCATTGCATCTAATTGGCCAGTTGTCCCACCACCAGATACCAATATTGAAACTGCAAATCTATTCTCATTTTTTGTTAAGGTTAAAGGAAACGATAAAAACATCTTTTTATGAGTTTTAAAAGATGTTTCGGCAACGGATTTACCGTTAATAAAAATTTCCCCAGCTTTTATTTTTAGCTTACCCACTGACACTTCGGCACTTTTTTTTACTAAATACAATCGTACGCGAGCCACTGACTGTTTTCGTCTGCCAACAGCTTCATAGTAACTGATATCTTTAGCTTTTTTTACCATATTTTTTTATTGTAAGGAACAAAGATTTTTGTTCCTTACCTTATAACGTTTATAACGATTATTTAACAAATTTGCTTGCAAAACTATGTTCTGCATTTGGAAAAACATTGACTCGATTCAATCTATCGCTACGAAATTTATTTTTAGCCAACATTCCAGATACGGCTCTTTTAATAACTTCTCGTGAATCTTTTTTTAGTAAATCTGCAAAATTAATCTTTCTCAAACCACCAGGATAACCTGAATAATTTGTATACTCCTTAGCTAATGCTTTTTTTCCAGTAATCACAACCTTTGAAGCATTGATAACAACAACATAATCACCTATGTCCATATTAGGAACGTAGCTTGTTTTATGTTTTCCTTGGACTAATTTAACAATTTGAGGTGTCAATCTTCCTAAAATTTTGTCCTGCGCATCAATTAAATGCCATTTTCTGTCAATCTGTTTCTCTTTGGTTGGTTTTGTTGATTGGGTTAATTTATTCATATCTGCTTTTGTTTTATAATTGGATAGACCCACTCGATACGGCCTACCTCAGCCCCATCAGATTCTCTCTGACCTAACTTAACAACTCTTACATATCCACCATTTATTTTTGCTATGATTGGACTTATATCTTTATATGCCATCTCTATCACTTCTTTATTATCTAGTTTTTGTTTCAAATAATTAACATTTGCTTCGGTCCTTATTTTCATCTTCTCAATTAATCTTTCAATTACCGGCTTGATTGCTTTAGCTTTTGACAAAGTTGTTGTTAATTTTCCTTTTAAGAAGAAATTAACCGCCAATTTTCTGACTCGTGCACGATTAGCATCAATACCATTACTAAATTTTATTTTTTTTACTCGATGTCTCATATTTAGTTAAGTTGAATCTCCATCTTCTTCAATTCTTCTTCTATTAACTCGATTGATTTTTTTCCAACGCCTTTCATTCCGGTCAATTTTTCTTTTCCAGTCTTTACTAAGTCAGCTACTGTCTCAATTTTTTCCCTAAGCAATGCATTGATTACTCTAGAAGGTAAATTTAATTCATCGATAATAATATTAAATAATTTTTTATCAATGGCCTCTTTTCTTTCGTCGGCCACACTTATTTGTTTCTTTAATTCTGGAGCATCGCGACCAGAAAGTAGATAATCAAAATATTCTGTTAATAATTTAGACGCTTCTTTAATGGCTGTTTCTGGCTTAATACTTCCATCTGTTTCCAGTTCGATAATCAATCTGTCAGAATTATCTTTTCTGCCGATTCTGGCTTCTTCTACTTTAACGTTTACTTTTTTTATAGGAGAAAAAAATGCATCAACAGGAATATAACCGGTCTTTTTTTCTTCCCGATCTTCAACTGTCGAATAACCAACTCCTACCTCAACAATCGCCTCAAAAGAAAATTTAGCTTTATCATCAGTCATTTCACCAATGTAAAAATCTCCATTGATTGGTTTTATTTCCCCTTCTAAATCTTTTGCAAATATTTTTTTGGCGCCTCGTCCTTCAAAACTAACTTTGTAAGGACCTCCTTCTTTTACATCAAATTTAAGCTGTTTTAAATTCAACATTATTTCCAATATTGATTCTTTTACTCCTGGAATAACCGAAAAAAGATGTGGGGCTCCATCAAATTTAATATTTGTAACGGCTACACCCTTCAAAGAAGAAAGAAGGGTCCTTCTTAAGGCATGACCCATACTCTGACCAAAACCTTGTGGCAACGGTTCAATAACAAACTTTCCATAATTACCCTCTTCATTTTTTTGGGTAAAAAAAATTGGACTAAACATAAATATATATAAAATTTATAATCTTTATAACCGTTATATTATCTGGAATAATATTCAATGATTAATCTCAGATTTATCAATTTTTCAATTACTTCCTGGGTTGGCTCTGATATCAGTTTTCCAATAATAGCTTTTTTTTCTAACCATGATGGTAAAATAATATCTTTATTATTTAAACAACTTTCAATATACGGAATTTTTGTTGTCTTAACATCACCAAAGCTTATTTCTTCTCCCACTCTGACTAGGTAAGAAGGAATCGATAGTCTTTTTTTATTAACAACAATATGTCCGTGAGTGATTAATTGACGGGCCGCCGCACGAGTAGGAGTAAAACCTAAATGAAACACTATATTGTCAAGCCTACTTTCCAAAGAATGAGACAAATATGAAGCGGTGTTGCCTTTTTTCAAACTGGCCTTTTTAAAATAATTTTTTAATTGTTTTTCAGTAATTCCAAACATGTATCTTAATTTTTGTTTTTCCCGGAGTTGAGTACCTCTTTCTGATACTTTCTTTCTTTTTCGCAGTCCATGTTGACCCGGAGGCACGTTAAGTTTTTTTAGAAGGCGCGCATGAGATTTAGAACCGACTGTCTTTAATTCTAAATCTACTCCCTCGCGCCGAGAAATTCTATTTTTAGGACCTGTGTATCTCATATTTTTTTTGTACGGAACAAAAATTTTTGTTCCCTACCTTAACTTTAAACTCTCCGTATCTTCGGTGGTCTCACACCATTGTGGGGAACCGGCGTAATATCTATAATTCTATTAATGTCAATCCTCGATGATTTAACTGCTCTTAGAGATGCTTCCCGTCCCGGACCAATTCCTTTAACCAAGACATCAGCAACTTGAAACTGATATTTCTCTTCTGCTTTTTTTATGGCACTTTCAGTCGTTACGGTTGCTGCATAAGGAGTTGATTTTCTCGTGCCGGAAAATCCATGCATTCCAGTTGATCCGACTACTAACGGATTACCTATTTCATCGGTAATCGTAACCAAAGTGTTATTAAAAGTAGAAGTAATATATATCTTACCTTTAATAACAGTTTTGTTTGTTTGTTTTTTTATCATATTTATAAATAATTTATTTTGTTTCTTTAGTTTTTACTGGTTCAGTTGTTTTATTTTGTTCAAGCTTAGCCCACATCTCTTTCTTTAGGGCACCAACCGTCTTTCTTTTTCCTCTTTTAGTTCTAGCATTAGATTTTGTCCGTTGTCCATCAACAGGTAATCCTCGAACATGTCTTATTCCTCTATAGCTTCCAATCTCTCTTAATCTTTTGATATTATCATTAATTGCTTCCCTCAAATAACCTTCTACTTTATAGTTTGTTTCAATTACTTCAAGAATCTTTTTAAACTCTTCTTCCGTTACTTCTTTTACTTTTTTATTGGCGTCTACACCTGTTTGCGATAAAACAGCTTTAACGTTTGTCCAGCCAATTCCATACAAAGTTGTTAACGCATAATCAATCCGTTTCTCATCCGGTAATGTAACCCCAAGCATTCTCGCCATAATTTTTATCCTTGTTTTTGTTTGTGCTTAACGTTTAAGCAAACAACATATAAATTACCTTTTCTTTTAACTATTTTGCACTTTGGACAAATTTTTTTTACTGATGAGTGAATCTTCATAATTATTGTCTATAAATAATTCTTCCTCTATTTAAATCGTAATGGGTCATTTCTATTTTAACCTTATCTCCAGGAAGGATTTTAATATAATTCTTCCTCATCTTTCCTGACAAATAGCACAAAATTACTTTTTCCGAATTTAATAGCTTTACTTTAAACAAGGTGTTGGGAAGATTTTCAATCACCTCTCCCTCGACCGTAATCACGTCATCCTTCATAAAGTCTATATTTTAACATAAAATAATTATATTTTCATGTCAAAATTATTGGTCCCTGATCGGTAACAGCTATTGTGTGTTCAAAACAGGCTGATATACTTCGATCTTTGGTAATGACTGACCAATTGTCCTTTTCATAGATCATAACATCGGTCCCCATTGCATAAATAATTTCTATTGCTATTACTAAACCTTTTTTTATCAGTAAAGATTTATTTATTGGTTTATCTACAAAACCGAATACATATGGATCTTCGTGTAATTTTTTTCCAATTCCATGACCGGTTAACTCTTTTATAATAAAATATCCATTACCGGTAACTTCTCTTTCAATTACTTTAGAAATTGCCCCGAGTCTATTACCTATTTTTGCTTCTTTAATGGCTAAATAAAGAGTATCTTCTCCTATTTTTAAAAATTTATTAACTGCTACATCTTTGCTTTTTCCTCCAACTACTTTAGTTATTGCATAATCAGTGTGCCAACCTTTATACAACATTCCAATATCTAAAGTTAAGACATCTCCGGAATTTAAAACGCGATTACTAGGTTTTGTATGGACTATTTGCTCATTAACAGGAGAACAAATACTAAATAAATATCCGGGAACAGTTTTAAAAGATGATTCTCCTCCTTGTTTCTTTATTAATTCCTCAGCTCTGTCATCTATTTCTTTAGTAGTAATTCCTGCTCTGATTAATGGTAACAAGTCTTCAACAACATTCTTTAATTTTCTACCGCCTTCTGCCATTATTACAATTTCCTGGGTCGACTTTAGATTCACCATTTATGAAAAATAAATTGTTCGATATGTTAATTCTAATTTGTCATAAAATTCTTCTTTAGAATAATTATTTTTAATCACATGGTCTGCATAAGCAATGGTTGGACCCATGTCTCGTTCTTCACCGTAATGTTCAGACCTATTATTTCTTTTTGAAATTCTTTTATATCGAAGCAGTTTTTCAGAGTATATACAAACGATAACTAAATTAACTTCTGGAAATTGTTTTTTTAAATATAAATATTCTTCCCATGAACGCATTCCTTCAATAATAATTATCTGATTATTTATTAAAGCTTCTTTAATCTTATTGGCGTTTAAAACTGCTATGGCTTCCTTTCCATACTTTACTCTTAATTCTTCCCTAACTTTTTTGTGAACTTGTTCACTGTGAGGTAAGTTATTTTGATTAATATGGTCAATAACAGTTTTACCAAAAGAAATAACAGTTAAGTTTTTACTTTTTAAAAAAGCAGCTGCATCCGTCTTTCCGCTCCCGGGTAAACCAACAATGGCAATTATGGTTTTTTGTTTTCTTTTCCAATTTGTTACTTGATTTTTAATAAGTTGTTTACCTAAACCTTTAAGAATCTCTTCATTGACTTCTTCAATTTTCATCGTTCCATCAATGTCAATCAACTTACCTTCTTTTCTGTAATATCCAATCACCGGTTCAGTAAATTTATAGAATAAAGTAATTCTTTTTTTTAAGGCTGGCAAAGTTTCGTCACTTCTTGTATTGTCATCCCGATGGAATAATCTCCAAATGGCTTCTTTCTGGGAAATATCAAGATAGATTATTTTATCGACATTATTTTTAAATTCTTTTATCTGTTCCAGGGTTCTGGGAAATCCGTCCAAGATATATCCCTTTTTATATTCTGGGCGTGTTAGATAAGAATTAACGATTTCAATTGTTTTTTCGTCGGGAACAAGGAGTCCTGAGTTAACCGTTTCTTTTATATACCGGCCTAATTGTGTCTTTTCTTTGGCAATTTCCCTAAAGATATGGCCTGTTGAAAGATATGGTAACTTTAACTGTTTAGATAATAAATTTCCTTGAGTTGATTTACCAGATCCTTGAATACCAATTAAGACTAATTTCATATAATATTTATAAAAGTTATAAATTTTATAACACTTATATTAATCAAGTTTCTTCGTTTCCTTATGTGCCGTATGCTTTCGACATTTTTGACAAAATTTATTCAGCTTTAGACTACCGGTTGTATTGACTTTATTTTTTTCAACCACGTAATTAACTGATTGACATATTTCACAAATCAAACCAACATCAATTCTTGAACCTTTTTTAGCCATATTTTTATTTTATTAAATTTGTAACAACTCTGTACGGAACAAAAATTTTTGTTCCCTACTTCACAAATCTATCATAATTCCTCATTACTAACTGAGATTCAACTTTTTTGAAAGTTTCCAAAATTACGGAAACAACGATTAAAATACCGGTGCCTCCTATCACTAAATTCGTCATACCTGTTATTTTTGAAACTAATACCGGCATAACGGCAATAATACCTAAAAACACGGCTCCAACCGTTGTAATTCTGTATAAAATTCTTTGTAAATATTCTTTCGTAGCAATACCCGGACGGATTCCAGGAATAAACCCTCCTTGTTTTTGAATTTCTTCAGAAATTTTTTGCGGGTTAAAAACAATAATCGTATAAAAAAAAGTAAAACCAACCACAAGAAAAAAATAGAAAAAATTATAAAAAAATCCTGTTGATGAAAAAACTGTCGAAAGAAAGTTGCCGATATTAGCTAAGGCAGGATTTTTTACATATTTTAGAAAATTACCAATTAATTGAGGAAAAAGAACAAATGAGACGGCAAATATAATCGGAATGACGCCTGCCTGATTTAGTTTTAGGGGAAGGAAATTAGTCGCTCCTTGATACATACGATTTCCTTTAATTCTTTTCGCATAAAGTACAGGAATCTTTCTCGTTGCCTCGTTAATAAAGACAATAGCCGCGATAACAAATAAGGAAAGGGCCAAAAAAATAATCACATTAAAAATAATTTCTTGATTAAATATCGTCGCAGTCCTTCCAAGTAAAACATGAAGTCGTCCAACGATTCCAACAAAAATTAACAATGATATTCCATTTCCAAGACCAAATTCGGAGATTAACTCACCAAACCAAACTAAAATAAATGTCCCGGCGACCATAGTGACAATAAATGAAAAGAACTCGAGTGGACTCAAAACTCCAATTACTTTTTGGTTTTTAAGGAGCATGAATATGCCGATCGCTTGAACTATTGTCAATGGAACTGTCAACATTCTCGTATATTGATTTATTTTAGCTCTCCCATATTCTCCCTCTTTAGATAAATTTTCTAAATGAGGAATCATCATTGTCAGCATTTGTAAAACGATTGACGCGTTGATATACGGATTCAAACCTAAAGCCATAACAGAAAAATTAATTAAAGTTCCTCCGGAAAATATATCTAAGAGCGATAGAAATTGATTTTGTGAAAATAGGTCTCGAAGTTTTACCAGGTTAATTGCTGGAACCGGTAAAAATGCAAAAAATCTAAATGCTAAAAAGATAAATAAAGTGAATAAAAGTTTTTTCTTCAGCTCAGGATCCTTGAGAAGAATATTGATTTTTTCGATTATTTTTTTAATCATTTTTTAGAGTTCAACCTGACCGCCGAGTTTTTCGACAGCCTCCTTAACTTTTTTAGATACAGGTAGTTTTACAATCAACTTTTTTTTCAACTGACCATTGGCTAAGATTTTTACCGGTAAATTTTCTTTTCCATTAGTGATTATATTTTCTTTGATTAATGTTTCTCTGTTAACAATTGAGTTATCTTTCAACTTATTCAAGGATACCAAATCAATTATAAAAGCTTTCTGCTTAATAGAATTGTTCTTTCCTTTACCTCGTAAAAGTGGAAATTTTTTAACAATTCTTCCCTGTCCACCTTCAAAATGAAGAGGGATGCTTTCTCGAGCTTTTTGATGCCTGGTCGTTCCCCGCCCTGACTTAGAGCCTTTTCCACTACCAAGACCCCGACCAAGTCGTTTTTTCTTTTTAATATTTACTTTTGGTAAATTGGATAAAAAATTATTCATATTATAATTAAAATTTCGTGCGTAATAAGTTTAAAGCCTTCATAACTGCATAAGTATTAACAATTTGATTTCTGGAACCAATAATCTTTCCAGAGGCATTTTCTACTCCAGCCAAATCCAAGATTACACGAGTAACGCTACCAACTTTTAAACCTGTGCCTTCTGGAGCCGGTTTTAATAATATTCTAGCTGCTTTAAATTTTACCCTGACTTCATGAGGAATAGTTTTGTTTCTCATTGGCACGTTAATCATGTGTTTTTTTGCGTAACTAATGGCTTTTTGAATTGCTGGAGGCACTTCTAAAGATCTACCCAATCCAATGCCAACTTTACCTTTTCGGTTTCCCACGACGACTAACGCAGAAAAAGTCACGTAATTACCTCCAGTAGTCTTTTTAGAGACTCGTCTGATCTTAACAACTTTTTCCTGAAATTCTTTATCTTCTTGCCTGTATCTATTAAACATTTTTTGAAAAATTAAATTTTTAATCCACCTTCTCTTAGACCTTCGGCTACGGCCTTAACTCGACCATTATACGCATAAGATCCTCGATCAAATACCCCAACTAATATTTTTTTTTCAATAAGTTTTTTCGCTAGCTCAATACCAATCTTTTTTGAATCTTCGCCTTTTTTATTTTTTTTAAAATCAGCTTCTTTTTTGAGATCTGAATTAGAAAAAGACAAAATCGTTTTTCGGTTCACGTCATCAATTGCTTGGGCATAAATATACTTGCTTGATCGAAAAACTGATATTCTCGGCCTATCACTCGTACCATGAATATTCGCACTAACTCTTCTTTTTCTCCTTAATTTGCGGTCTAAATTTATATTTGTCATATTTTTTTAGGCTGCGGCTCCGGCGGCTTTAGCTTTTTTACCCGGTTTAATTCTTAATTTTTCTCCCAGATATCTAATTCCTTTTCCTTTATAAACATCGGGTTTTCTAATCATCTTTATTTGATAGGCTACTTGGCCGACTAATTGTTTGTCGTATCCTGCAACAGTTACTTTATTATTTCCTTCAACTTGATATTTTATTCCCGGTTGTTTTTTAAAAGTGACCAAATGTGAATACCCGATTTTAAAAACCAGATCCTCTCCTTGTAATTTTACCGTATAACCAGTTCCAACTACTTCTAATTTCTTCTCCCAAGGTTTTTCCACTCCTGATATCGCATTGCTTATTAACTGGCGAAACAAACCATGCAATGATCTGACTTTTTTTTCATTATTATTTCTTTTAATAATTAGGTTTTTTTCTTCTTTTATTAAAGTGATTTCTTTGGGCACATCAAAAGACATTTCTCCTTGAGGTCCCTTGACAGAAAACTTACCACTTTCAATGGTTAAGTTTACTGCGCTTGATAGAACAATTGGTTTTTCTCCGATTTTTGACATATTCTTACCAAAAACTAAATAACAATTCTCCACCTAACTTTGCTTTTTTTGCCTCTCGATCTGTCATAATACCTTTTGAAGTGGAAAGGACTGAATATCCAAAACCACTAAGTACTGGTTTTAAATTTTTATAAGATATATATAATCTCATTCCCGGTTTTGAAAATATTTTTACATCTGTTATGGCTGGATTACCTTCTTCATAACTTAAATTAATTATAATATTCTTTTTAATTTTGCCTTTAACTGAATAGCTTTCAATAAATTTTAAATTCATCAACTTTTTTAAAATGGCTTCTTTATATTTTGAATGGGGCGACTCAATAATCTCTTTTTTCGCCATATATCCGTTTTTAATTCTTATAACCAGATCAATGATTGAATTTTCCATATTTTTATGTTGCTTCAACAACTTTTTTTGTAACTTTCCCATGGCTTCGGAATGTTCGAGTGATCGAAAATTCTCCTAACCTGTGACCAACCATGTTTTCAGTTATAGAAACTTCTATAAATTTTCTTCCATTGTGAATGCCAAATTTATGTCCTACAAAGTCTGGTGGAATCTGACATGCCCGTGACCAGGTTTTGATAGCTGTGTTATCGTTCGTTTCCTTTTGCTTGATGACCTTTTTCATTAATCGGTCGTCAATATAAGGACCTTTTTTACTTGATCTACTCATAGTGAAATTTTTTTAACTCCGGGAATATCTCCCTGTAATGCTTTTTCCCTAAAACAAATTCTACATAATCCAAATCTTCGCATATATCCTCTCGCTCTTCCACAGATTGCGCAACGGTTATGAAACCGTACCTTAAATTTCTGTTTTTTCAAAAATTTAACCACACTTGACGTTTTTGCCATAATTATTTCGTAAATGGAATTCCTAACATCTCAAATAATTTTTTTCCTTTTTCTTTATTTTTTGCATTGGTAACTACTGTTACTTGTAAACCTCTAATCTTATCAATTTTATCAAAATCTATTTCAGGAAATATTATTTGTTCAGGAAAACCAATATTGAGGTTGCCGTTTTGATCAATATTACTATCAGGAATTCCTCGAAAATCTTTCAATCGAGGAATGACTATTTTAATTAATTTTTCCAAAAATTGATGCATTCTTTTCCCTCTCAAGGTTACTTTAACTCCAATTGCCAATCCTTTTCTGATTTTAAACGCGGAAACAGATGTTCTTGCTTTAGTAATTATTGATTTTTGTCCTGCTATTGTTGATATTTGCTCTTGAATTTTTTCAATGACATTTTTATTAGTTACCGCTTCCCCTGCTCCAACATTAATGGCGATTTTAATTATTTTAGGCACAGCCATTACATTCTTAACACCCAATTCTTTCGTCAACTTGGGAGCAACTTCCTGATTGTAATAATCTTTGAAACTCATATTTATCTTTACAAATTTTGTACGGAACAAAAATTTTTGTTCCCTACATTATTAATCTAAATCTTGCTATCACATTTCTTACAAATTCTAAACTTTTTACCTTGCCTGCCGGCAGGCAGGTTTTTCTCTATTTTAAATCCAATTCTTGTTACTTTTGCGCATTTTGGACAAACAAAGTTTAATTTCGAAACATTCATTGGTCTTGGTATTTCGACGATTCCGCCCTGTGGCATTTTTTCATTTTTCTTAACATGTCTTTTGTAAAGATTCATTCCAGTAATCAAAACCTTATTAGAATTTTTATAAACTTTTTCTACCACTCCAGTCTTACCTTTATCTTTACCAATTGTTATTTTGATTTTATCGCCTTTTTTGATTTTCATATTTTTATTCTCTGTACGGAACAAAAATTTTTGTTCCCTACCTTTCAAATTAATATATCTCTTCTGCTAAACTTGCTATCTTAGAAAAACCATTTTCTTTAACTTCCTTTCCTATTGGACCAAAAATTCTTGTTCCTTTAGGATCCTTTACTTCTTTGCTGGCAAGTAGCACACAAGCATTTTCATCAAATCTTATATAACTACCGTCTTTTCTTCTTACTTCTTTTCTTGTCCTAACAATAACCGCGCAGTGGACTTCGCCTTGTTTTACTAGGCCGAAAGGTTGCGCTTCTTTAACGGTAATATTTATCACTTCACCCAAATAGGCAAATTTTCGGTTTCCCATTTTAGCCATACCAATCATAGAAACTTTTTTGGCTCCACTGTTATCTGCGACGTTTAGAATTGTTCTAAGCTGCAACATACGCTATATATAATCTTTATAATTTTTATAATCGTTATAATTGTTATAACTTCTCTATCACAACAAAGTGCTTATCCTTTGAAATTGGTTTCGTTTCTTCAATTTTGACTAAATCACCCAACTGTAAATTTAACTTTTCGTTATGAGCTTTAAATTTTTTGTGTCTGATAATGACTTTGTGATAAACTGCGTGTCGAAACTTTCTTTCAACTAAAACTACGACTGTTTTTGTCATTTTTATCGAAACTACTTTTCCAATCAATATTTTTTTCATATAATTATTTTGTATCCTTTTTTTCGCCAAGAACCGTTAATAAAACTGCTAACTGCTTTCTTTTTTTTGCCAAACTATTAGTATCCTTTGGAGGGTTACTTTTAAAAGACAACTGCATTTTAGCAATTTCTTCTCTCATCTTAATAAGCTCTTTTTCAAGTTCTTTAACGTTCTTTTCACTATATAACTTAGTATTTTTTCTCATATTTCTTTGGATACAATTTTTGTTTTTACCGATATTTTGGATGCAACATCAGTTAACACTTTAATCGATTCTTCTTTTGATAATCCATCAATTTCAAATAAAATTCTTCCCGGTGTGACACTGGCTACAAAATATGCCACGTCCCCTTTTCCTGAACCCATCGTTACCTCTGGCGGCTTTTTGGTAAATGGTTTATCCGGAAATATCCTAAACCAATATTTGCCGCTTTTTCTTGTACCGCGGGCAAAAATAACTCGAGCCGATTCAATTTCCCGGTCTTTTATCCAAGCGCTTTTCATTGCCTTTAGGCCATAAAAACCAAAGTTTAATTTATCACCCTTAACGGCAATTTTCCTGAATGTACCTCTAAATTGTTTTCGATATTTTTGTCTTTTTGGCGCTAACATAATTATTTTTTACATATCCATACCTTAACTCCCACATATCCTGATCTTGTTAATGCTGGATATCTCGCTAAATCAACATCTTCTCTAATTGTTGATGTTGGAACTGATCCTAAGAAATATTTCTCGCGTCTTGATATTTCGGCTCCACCGACTCTTCCACCTAGTTGGATTTTGACTCCTTTAGCTCCGGCTTCCATCACTTTATTCATAGCATTGTGAACTGTAGAACGATGTGGAAAATTTTTTACTAATTTTTCCGCAACTAGTTGAGCTACATAATAAGAATTTAAAAATGGTTGTTTTACCGGTTCGATTTTAATATCAATCTTTAATTCCTTGACTTTTTCACCTTTTTTTAAATTATCAAGGACAAACTGTTTTATTTCTTCCAACCCTTTTCCACCCCGACCAATTATCATACCAACCTTAACGGCATAAATTATCAAAGTAATCCTATTGATTGCTCTTTCAATATCTATTTGAGTTACCGAAGAAAAAGCTAACTTATTCATTAAAACTTTTCTTATTTTCAAATCTGATATCAAAGAATCCTTGAAGGCTCTTTTGTTTGAAAAGAACCATCTTGAATTCCAATTGTATATTATCCCAAGACGTAACCCTCTTGGATGAACTTTTTGTCCCATATATCAATAAATTTTAAATACTAAATTTTAAACTTTTTTTGTCTTTTGTTTAGAATTTTGAATTTGAGATTTGTTTGTAATTTGGTGCTTAGAATTTAGAGTTTTTGATGACTCAAGGATTATCTTAACATGGCTCATTCTTCTATTGATTGGCTTAGCATTTCCTCTAGAACCCGGTCTATAGCGCTTTAATTTTTGCCCTTGTTCAACGCTGAGAAGTTTAAATTTTAGCAGATTATCTTCTACTTTCAATGTCTGTCTAGCGCTACTAATTGCTGACTTAATGGCTTTGTATAAAATCTCTGACGCATCGGTATTTTCGTACATTAAAAATTCCAGGCTTTCAGCCGGTTTCAATTTTTTAATAGCGGGCAAATAAAAACGCGCTTTCTTCGGTGAAACTGGCAAATTGACAAAATACGCTTTTGTTTCCATAATTATTTCCTACGTCTTTTTATAACTAATGATTTACTCCATTTATTTTTATTTCTAGTCCTCGTTCCGCGGGCGGACTTCCCCCAGGGAGTCTTTGGATGCATTCCTTCTCCTGATCTTCCTTCTCCACCACCATGTGGATGACTTCGTGGGTTTTGGGCCGTTCCTCGTACAGTTGGTCTCACTCCCATTAATCTTTTTCTTCCGGCACTCCCAATTATTTCATCTTTAAATTCTATGTTTCCCAGTTGACCAACCGTTGCCCAGCAATCCTTAAAAAATCTCTGGACTGCGCCTGATGGCAGTTTAAGATGAATATACTTATCTTCTTTAGCGATGACTGATGCGGCCGTTCCGGCGCTTCTTATGATCTGTCCGCCTTTTCCAATATACAGCTCAACATTATGAATCAAAGTTCCTATTGGAATATTCTTTAGCATTAGGGCGTTTCCTATTCTAATTTCCGCATTTTCACTGGCAATGATTTTATCCCCTACTTCAAGTTTATTAGGACAAAGAATATATCTTAATTCATTGTCTTTATATTTAACCAGAGCAATAAAAACATTTCTGTTTGGGTCCCTCTCAATTCTTATTACTTCCGCCTCAATATCTCGTTTATCTCTTTTGAAATCAATCACACGATAAAATCTCTTCTGTCTTCCGCCTTGATGTCTGACTGAAATTTGACCACTATTATCACGACCTGATCTTTTTTTCAAAATCTGCATCAAGCTTTTTATCGCCTTAACTTTTTTTGACAATATTCTTTTATTCATAATTATTTCTGAGGAAATAAATTGATCTTACCTTCCTTTAATTTAATAAAAGCAATTTTTCTGTCAGCGGTTTTTTTCAATAATCCTTTTTTTCCAACTTTTTTTTCTTTGCCTTTTCTTATCATTACTTTTACTTCGCCGGTTTTTACTTTATAAAGTTTTTCTAAAGCTTGTTTTACTTGATGTTTATTAGCTTTTAAATCAACTTCAAACATATAAACATTACTTTGAACTAAATTAGTTGCCTTTTCAGTTAGAATTGGTTTGATTAAAATTTTATTTAGTAACATTTTTTTGTTTATTCTTAAAAACTTCTAAAGCGTTTTCAACAAAAATTAAACTGCTACTTTTTAATACCATGTAGGTATTTAAAGAGTTGGCATCAACAAAAGTTATATTTGGTATATTTCTCATCGCGAGTACTAAATTATTCGTTTCCATTTTTTTCAAAATCATAAGATTGTTTTTACCGAGTAACTTCAATTCTTTCAAAAAATTAACAACTGCTTTAGTTTTAGGTTTCATTGTCAAAGCTTTTTCATCTAAACCAAAAATTTTATTTTCTTTTAATTTTGATGATAAAACTCCGTATAAGGCTAATTTTCGTTCTTTTTTATTAAACTTTAAATTGTAATCTTTTTGTTTTGGACCGTGAGCAACTCCACCACCAACAAAAATTGGGGCTTTGATTGCGCCGTGTCGTGCTTTTCCAGTTCCTTTTTGACGGTATATTTTTCTTGTTGAACCAATTACTTCGCTTCGTGTTTTTACTTTAACGTTTCCTTGTCTTTGATTTACTAAATAGACTCTAACCGCTTGAGCTAATAAGCCTGGTTTAACTTTGACGGCAAAAACTTCTTTTGGAAGTTCAACGGTTCTTTGTTCTTTTCCGTCAATATCATAGATAGATAAAGATAGGTTTGCTTTTTTTGTTTCTGCGATTTTTGTTTCCGTTTTTTTTGTTGTAACCATATTTTTTGGTACGGGTTTGATTAATCAAACCCCTACATTAACTTCTTACTTCTAACAACCCACCTTTAGCGCCAGCGACCAACCCTTTAATTAATATTCCATTTTCTTTTACTTCAATAACTTCAATATTTTTGATTGTTACGCGGTCGTTACCCATTCTACCGGCCATTCTTTTTCCTTTAAAAACTCTTCCCGGGGTGGTTGTCATTCCAATTGATCCGGGAGCTCTTTCATCTCGGGAGGCTCCGTGAGTGTGTGATCTTCCTTTAAATCCGTGACGTTTGACTCCTCCTTGAAATCCTTTCCCCTTAGATGTACCCGAAACTGTTATTAAGTCACCGCTTTTGATTAAAAGAGTTGGATTAATGACATCTCCGGAAAAAATTTTGACTTCCCCAATTTGAATACCTTCTTTCTCACCTTCTTTAACTAGGAGAACTTTTTCTTTATTAGTTTCCTGCCTGCCGGCAGGCAGGTCCAACCTAAACTCCCTTAAAAAACGAAGCGGGGTCTTTATCCCCGCTTTTTCTAATTCTCCTTTTACAGGCTTTTTAATATTTTTAGTTTGTCCGTATCCGAGTTTAACGGAAAAATAACCCCGTTTGTCCGGGGTAATTATGTCTATAAGATGACACGATGAAGTATCAATAAAAGTAGTAGGCATCCTTTCCCCATTTTTATCAAATTGCTGAGATGAAACCGATTTTTTCCCTAATAGAAATACTGGCATAATATATATTGTCCAAAAAAAATCCTTCTTTCCCGAACAAAAGGATAGTTAACATGTAAACAGCATTATATAACAACGATTTAAAATGTTCAAGCAGAATTTTTTACTTACATTTTTACTTCAACCTCAACACCGGCAGGAAGTTCAAGATGCATTAGAGAGTCAATTGTTTGGTTGGTAGGATTCAAAATATCAATCATTCTTTTGTGAGTTTTTAAACCAAAATGCTCCCGAGCATCTTTATCAATGAACGACGATTTATTAACTACAAACATTTCGTTTTTTGTAGGTAATGGAATTGGGCCAACTACATTAGCACCAGTTCTGATTGTTGTATCAACTATTTTTTGACACGTTTCATCAATAAGACGATGGTCATACGACTTAAGCCTAATTCTAATTCTTCCTTTCGGCATATTAAGGTGCAAAAAATTGTAGGGAACAAAGATTTTTGTTCCCTACGTTAATTGTATTTACAATTATTTAATAATCTTCGTTACAACTCCAGCTCCGACCGTGTGACCACCTTCTCGAACGGCAAACTTCAATCCTTCTTCCATAGCAACTGGATAGATTAATTTACCTTTAATTTTGACATTGTCCCCTGGCATAACCATTTCAACACCTGCTGGTAACTCAACCTCTCCGGTAATATCTGTGGTTTTGATGTAAAACTGAGGTCGATATCCTTTAAAGAATGGTGTGTGTCTTCCACCTTCATCTTTAGTCAAGATATAAATTTCTGCATCAAATTCTGTGTGAGGAGTAATTGATCCTGGTTTGGCAATTACTTGTCCACGAATTACATCTTCTTTTTCTACTCCTCTAAGTAGCAAACCAACATTGTCTCCCGCTCGAGCTTCGTCAAGTGTTTTTTTGAACATTTCAACACCGGTAATAACCGTCTTTTTCGTTTCTTTAATTCCAATTATCTCCATCTCTTCATTTACTTTTGCAATTCCTCTTTCAACTCTTCCTGTGACGACTGTTCCTCGTCCGGATATTGTAAAGACGTCTTCAACCGGCATCAAGAACGGTTTATCAGTGTCTCTAACTGGATCTGGTATATAATTATCAATTTGTGTCATTAAATCTTCAATTGACTTAAGTCCAGCTGGATCGTCGGCTAATGCTTTAATTGCCGAACCACGAATAACTGGAACTTTATCACCAGGGAATCCATATTTAGTCAAAAGTTCTCTCACTTCCATTTCAACTAAGTCTAAGATTTCCTTATCTTCAACCATATCAACTTTGTTTAAGAAAACAATTATGGCAGGAACATTTACCTGACGTGCAAGTAAAATATGTTCTCTTGTTTGAGGCATGGGCCCGTCTGGAGCAGAAACAACCAAGACAGCTCCATCCATCTGAGCGGCACCGGTAATCATGTTCTTAATATAATCGGCATGTCCTGGGGCATCAATGTGCGCATAGTGCCTTTTGTCTGTCTCATATTCGCTGTGGTGAAGATTAATAGTGACTCCACGAGCTTTTTCTTCCGGAGCTTTATCAATCTCTTCATATTTCAAGAATTTTGCTTGTCCTTTTTTTGAAAGAACGTAATGAATTGCTGAAGTTAAAGTTGTCTTTCCATGATCAACGTGACCAATCGTACCAATATTTAAATGAGGTTTGTTCCTCTTAAAAACGCCGTCTGCCATATATTTATATAAAATAAATTAATAATGTATTAGCTACTCTTACGCTGGTTTGATCCGCAAAGCGGACAAAGCAGCTTAGAGAAGTTTATACTTTAAACATCTAATAATAAAAAAACAAGAAGGCTTTTTAAGCTTTAGAATTTATGATACGGATCGAAGGTAAGAAAGTCAAATGTAATTATAAAGTTTGTCATTAATTTTGCATTGTAACATTTTTTCAGCGCCCCTTGACAAGAAGAAGAAGAAGAAGTAAAATAGGCCCATAATATGGAACTCGGTAAAGCGATAGAATTTGCTCAAGCTGTTTGGCCTATTGCAAAGGTTGTTGTGCCTGCACTTTTTGCTTTAGGTTGGGTATCTCCAGCTTTTCCTACGCGGAAACGTAAAGACGGTCGTGGACGTATAGATAATGAAGTCGTTGAAAAATCAACTAGTCTTTTTGGTAAAATAAATGCCGCAAAGGATTTGGGGCATAAACCAAAATTGTCAGATAAAATTAATTTAACAATATTCAATATTACTCGAGGAGCTTTCATTCACAGAGCGATATTTCATTTACGCGTTGATAAAGAAATAGCAAGATTAAGAAGCGAAATCAGAAATTCAAAATAAATCTTCAGGATTATTTTATCAACTTCAACCCTCTCGCATTCAATTTTGTAATAACTTTTTTGCTTGTTCGTTTTTTGATTCAGTTGGTTACATTTTGTCACCAACTCATTTCTTCCATTTATTTGTAAATCTATTATCTTATGAACGATCGTATATAAGATAATATTTTCAAACCGTAACAATTTGTAACGGTTTCATTTCCTTAAAAGTTTTTTGCTACAATGTTTGACATGAGTGACTACGTTTTAAATAAAGAACAACTACAGGCAGTGAAATATAACAAAGGTCCCCTTTTGATCATTGCTGGAGCTGGAACGGGGAAAACTTCTGTGATTGTTGAAAAAATAAAATACCTGGTTAAAAAGAAATTGGCCAAGCCGGAACAAATTCTAGCATTGACCTTCACTGAAAAAGCTGCTGCTGAAATGGAAGAAAGAGTCGACCGAGCTATGCCATATGGTTATTTTCAAATGAATATCTCGACCTTTCATGCTTTTGCAGATCAGATCTTAAAGGAAAACGGTTTTCAAATCGGACTATCTCCAAGTTTTCGCTTGATGACGGAAGCCGAAACAATTATTTTTCTAAAACAAAATCTCTTTCTTTTTAATCTAAAATACTTCCGACCATTGGGCAATCCTAATAAATTCTTGGAGGCATTACTACAACATTTTTCTCGCCTACGAGACGAAGATATTTCGCCGAAAGAATATGTTGGCTACGCTCAAGATCAAAGATCAAAGATCAAAGATCAAAAAGAAGATGAAGTATTAATAGAAAAACAAAAATATTTAGAACTAGCAAATGCCTACCAAACCTACCAAAAATTGAAAATTAAAGAAGGATTGATGGATTTTGCCGACCTTGTTTTTTATGTTCTACAACTTTTTCAAAAACGTCCAAATATTCTAAAACGCTACCAACATCAATATCCTTTTGTTTTAGTTGACGAATTTCAAGATACTAATATTTCTCAATATCAATTAATGAAACTTCTTTCTCCCGTTAAAAAGAACCCCCGACTAACGGTTGTAGGTGATGACTCACAAGCCATCTATAAATTTCGTGGCGCTTCAGTTTCAAACATTATTAATTTCATGAAGGACTATAAAAAAGTCAAGCAGATAACTTTGAAAAAAAATTATCGTTCCAATCAAACTATTCTTGACGTAGCTTACAAACTTATTAAAAATAACGACCCTGACACTTTGGAATTTAAACTTGGCATTTCTAAAAACCTAATTGCTACCAAAAAATCCCTAGTCCCTAGTCCCTATTCCCTAACCCCTAGTTTCTATTTAGCCGATTCCGTTGAAGACGAATCTGATAACGTTGCCAAACAAATCTTAAAATTATCAAAAACCTATAAATACTCCGACTTTGCTATTTTAGTCCGAGCTAATAATCACTCTGAACCTTTTGTTAAATCTCTGGCCCGTGCCGGTATTCCATTTCAATTTTTAGGACCGGGGACACTTTACAAACAATCCGAAGTGAAGGATTTGATTGCTTACCTGAAAGTTCTTTATAACTTAGAAGACTCCCCTTCTTTGTTTCGACTACTTTATATGGATATATATAGTATTGATAAAAGAGATATTTCCCTACTTCTATCTTTTTCTAAAAAAATTAATCAACCATTTTTTCAATCTATCGAAATATATTTGTCAAACTTCAATGTATCAATACATCAAAATGAATTTGATATTTATAAACCATATTTACCATTATTGAAATCTGGGACAAAACAAAAATTGTTAGTAATTTACAAAATGATTGTTAAACATTTGGGTCTTTTGAAAACAAATACGGCTGGACAGATTCTTTATTATTTCTTGGAAGAATCCGGTTTATTATTGACATTAACAAATTTTAAAAACGAAACGCAAGAAAAAGTTGCCATAAATATTTCTAATTTTTTTAATAAATTAAAAATGTTTGAGTCAGAACATGAGGATGCCTCTGTATTTGCAGTTGTTGATTTTATCAACATGAGTATTGAAATGGGAGAATCGCCAATTGTTGCCAAGACTGATATAGCGTCAATTAATGCTGTTAATATCCTGACTGTTCACTCAGCTAAGGGCTTGGAATTTCCGGTTGTTTTTTTGGTTAACTTAACCGAAGAGCGTTTTCCAACCCGTCATAAAAAAGAAACCATTAGTATTCCGGAGGATTTGATCAAGGAAATATTGCCAACTGGTGACTATCATATCGAGGAGGAACGGCGACTTTTTTACGTCGGACTGACTCGAGCCAAGGACAAAGTATTTTTATCATCTTCAAAATTTTACGGTGAGGGAAAACGACAAAGAAAAATTTCTCGGTTTGTTATCGAAACTTTGGGTGAAGAACTAATCAACAAAGAAACAAATTTGAAAAAAGAACAAAAATCCCAACTCTCAATCTTCGATTTTAAACAACCCAAAATAAAAAAAGGGTCGGAAAACCCGACCCCTACAGATCCGTACAGACGCCCAAATTGGGCGTCTCTACAATTATCAAACAATTTCTCTTATTCCCAACTTAACTCCTACAAAACCTGCCCTCTCCAATATAAATATCAATACGTTTTAAAAATTCCAACAACTTCAACTGCATCTGAATCTTTTGGAACAACGATTCATAAAACTCTTCAAGATTTCTATAGTAATTTTCTTAAAAATAAAAAGGTGGACAAAAAAAAACTATTAGAACTTTATAAAAAATCCTGGATTCCAATCGGATATTCTTCAAAAGCTCATCAAGATCGAATGAAAAAAGAAGGAGAAAAAATATTGAAAAATTATTTTGATAAATTTCATAGTTCAGATTTAAAAATTATTGGCTTGGAAAAATTATTTAAAATAAAAATCACTGAAGATATATTTTTAACGGGAAAAATTGATCGAATTGATGAATTGAAAAATAAAGAAATTGAAATCATTGATTATAAAACCGGAAAAAAACCAAATAATCGAGAATTGACAAAAAGCTTACAGCTAACTATCTACGTCTTAGCAAGTCATGATAAAAATCTCTTTAATAAAAAACTCGAAGATATAAATTTAACTTTTTATTATCTTCAAACGCCGGAAAAAATTACCATTAAAAAAAATGAGGAGGATTTAATTAAAACAAAAGAAAATATCGTTGAAATGGTAGAAGAGATTAGACAAAATATTTTTCCAGCTAACCCGGGCATCCACTGCGATTTTTGCCCTTATAAAATAATCTGTGAAGCCTGGCAGTAACAAGTTGTTGTATAATACATTCATGACAAAACGACTTATCCAGACAAGATTTTTTCAAAGATTACTCGAAATTATTGTCCCGATTAGTTCCTGGTTTCTAGTCACTCTTCCCTTATGGCTCTCCCCCTTTCACCCCGCCATCGTTGCTTATTTTATAATTGCTTTTGATCTGTATTTTTTTTCAAAATCATTATCAACCGCCTACTCATGCGTAGTCTCTTATAATGAAATTCTCTTTCACAGTCAAATAAAATATTTTAAAAAATTACAAAATCAAAAAAATTATAGTCGTTTAAAACATTTTATTATTATTCCTAATTACAAAGAACCTCTCCATAAATTAGAAGAAACTGTTCAAGAATTAATTAAAAATGATTATCCAATTAAAAAAAACTTATACTTAATCCTCGCCTTTGAAAAACGCGAAACTGAAGCTTCAAAAAAAAGCCAGTATATTTCAAATAAGTATCAAGGCTTTTTTAAAGAGATTATTTCCCACTACCATCCATTAAAGCAAGACGAAGAACCGGGAAAAGCCAGTAATCAAACATATGCCGCAAAAATTGTTGATAAGTATGTCATAAATAATAATTTTGATAGAAAAAATGTTTTAATTACAATCTGTGATGCTGATAGTAAACTGTCAAAAAATTATTTTTCTTATCTAAGTTTTGAATATATTAAAGACAAAGACCGTTTGTTTCATTTTTATTGGGCTCCGGTTCTTTTATATAATAATTTCTGGCAACTGCCATTTCTTGTCCGCATACAAGCAACCCTATCTTCAATACTCCGACTGGCATTTTTATCACAAAAAGAAAACCTTATTCAAGTCTCGACTTACTCGACTAATCTTTGGTTGCTTAAAAAAATAAATTTTTGGGACACCGATATTATTCCAGAAGATTGGCATGTGTTTTTTCAAGCTTTCTTTACCTTTGGTGAAAAAGTAAAAACAATCCCACTTTTCACAATTGTCAATGGAGATGCTGTATTTTCGGGAGGGACTATGAGAACCTTAGTCAATCGTTATGAACAGGAAAAACGTTGGGCTTGGGGAGTTACCGACGTCGGCTATGTTTTAAAAAGATTTTTTCTAACTCCTCATATTGGCACTTGGCAAAAACTTAAAAAAATAATATTTATTGCTGAAACTCATCTTTTTTGGCCTGTGTCATTTTTTATTTTGACAATCAGTGCTTCCATACCGCCTTTAATTAATCCCTCATTTAAAAGAACTGTTCTTGGTTTACTGTTGCCAAAACTTTCAGCTTTGATTTTGACCTTGTCATCGGGCATGTTAATACTGTATATTTATTTAGATATTAAACTTCGGCAAAAAGTAAATATGAAAACAAGCGCTTCAAGTCTTCCTTTACTCATTGTTCAATGGTATTTGTTGCCCGTCGTTTCTTTTTTCTTTTCCTCCCTCCCTGCTCTTGACGCTCACACTAGAATATTATTGGGAAAAAAGTTAAAATATAGAGTGACGGAGAAAGTATAAAAAAATTCTAAATTATAAATATTAAACTGTTTAGAATTTGATATTTATAGTTTATTTGTTATTTGTAATTTAATATTTAGAATTTAATCTATTATGCTTCAGTATTTATTTACCAAAACCCCCCTTCTCTTTCTTACCCAGTCATTATGGAGAGATGAAGCTTTCTCATATTTTATGGCTAAAAAGAATATTGTTGAAATGATCTCTTTGACCGCTAAAGATTTTAATCCCCCTCTTTATTATTTTATCTTACATTACTGGATGAAGATATTCGGAGGTTCGGAAATCGCTTTAAGAAGCTTGTCTATTATCTTTTTCTGGGCAACTATTTATGTTGCTTTTTTATTTTTAAATAAAATTTTTAAAATGAAAGAAAGAAAAGCATTTTTTTATTTAATTTTATTCATCATTAATCCTCTACTGCTATACTATGCATTTGAAGCCCGAATGTACTCGATGTTGGCATTTTTTGCCAGTCTTTCTTATTATGCTTTTTATCGAAAAAACAATCAACTTTATTTATTCTCAACAATCGCCGGGCTTTTTACTCACTACTTTATGTTATTGGTTGTTTTTAGTCAGCTATTTTTTTTAATAATTAATAAAATTAATATTGGATATGTTAAAAAAAAGGTTATTTATACATCCTTATTAATTTTTTCTCCTTGGATGCTATTTTTCTTTAGCCAAAACAGTTTATCTGGCTCTTTTTGGTTAAACAAACCTCATTTAAAAGATATTTTTGCATTACTAGGGATTATTTATACCGGTAATGAGGCGGCTTTTTATCCTAGTGGTTTAATAGTAAAAATTCAAAATAATGTAATGTATTTTTCGGTTGTTTTAGCGATAATTATTGTGATTGGAATTTATCAGTATATTAAAAAACTTTCAAAAAAGGATCAGTTAAATTTTCAATTGCTTTTTATTTGGGGAGTAGGAATTTCTTTAATCGTTGGTTTAATATCATTTATTAAACCTCTATATTTTCCCCGTTATCTTATTTTTACTACAGTTGGTTTTTTGTTATTGATAATTTTTATTATGGAAAAAATAAATATATATCTGCGTGCCATATTGTTTGCAGTATTGATAGTTTTGACTTTCAGTTATCAAAAATTACAGTTAGAATACCGGGGAAAAATCGATTTGAGAAAAGCATTAAGAGAGATACAGGTAATTGCTAATAAAAAAGATCTTATTTATACAAATGATCTGGATTTTTTTACAGTTCAGTATTATTTAAATAAAAATAAAGTTTATATTTATGGAAAGAGCTATAAAGACATACCGGCATATAATGGAAAAATTCTTATTCTCGAAGAAAGAATCGCATCCAATCTTCCTTTTTATCCTCAAAAAGCTTTTATTCTAAATCCAAATGGACAATATACTATTCAGGCAATGTTTTAGAATTTTCCTTGTCTTTTAGAATTTCCTCCGCATGAGTCAAAGGGTTTACCTTTTCATAAACCTTGACGATGTTTCCATCTTTGTCAATTAGATAGGTTTTCCTTAAGATTCCCTCATATGTCTTACCCAAAAACTTTTTTGTTCCCCAAGCTTTATATTTCTTAATAACTTTCTTTTCTACATCAGAAAAAATCGTAAATCGAAGATTGTGTTTTTGTGCAAATTTTTTGTGAGAAAGCACTGTGTCTTTTGAAACTCCCAGAACAACAACTTCATTTTTCTTGTAAATTTCCTGATTGTCCCGAAAACTGCAAGCCTCAACTGTACACCCTGGAGTGTCATCTTTTGGATAAAAATATAAGATTACAAACTGACCTCTATAGTCAGATAATTTATGAATATCCCCATTTTGGTCCGGTAATGAAAAATCAAAGGCTTTCATAGTTTGAATTAAAGTATATTTTAAAACGGAAACTTGGCAAATTGAGCTTTGTTTCCCAGTTCTCTTTCGATTCTCATTAATTGATTGTATTTTGCCGTCCGCTCTCCTCGAGCCGGTGCACCTGTCTTTATCTGTCCGGTGCCCATAGCAACAACAAAGTCTGCCATAAAAACATCTTCAGTTTCGGCACTTCTGTGAGAGACAATGGCTGTCATTCCGGCTTCGCGAGACATAAGGATAGCATCAACTGTTTCTGTTAATGTTCCTATCTGATTTAATTTAATTAGTATTGAATTGCAGGTTTTTTCATCAATTCCCTTTTGCAGTCTTTTGATATTGGTGACAAACAGATCATCGCCGATCACCTGCATCTTGCCTTCAGTTTTATCATAAAGTTTCTTAAATCCGTCCCAATCATCCTGATCAAAGACATCTTCCATTGAAACAATTGGATATTTTTTCCAAAGGTTCAGATAAAATTCCACTAATTCATCAGTCGATAAAACCAATCCTTCTTTTTTTAATCCATACTTTCCATCTTTGAAGAATTCTGAAGCTGCTCCATCAATTCCAAGAACAATATCAGTTCCAGGAACATATCCGGCTTTTTGAATCGCCTCCATGAGTATTTGAAAAGGCTCTTCGTTTGACTTAAATTGCGGGGCATAACCGCCTTCATCCCCAACGGCAATTGCATATCCCTTCGATTTCAAAATTGATTTTAAAGATTGATAAACTTCTGCTCCCATTCTGATTGATTCCTGGGTATTTTTGGCGCCGACCGGAAAGATCATGTATTCCTGAATGTCACTGGCCCAGTTTCCATGTTTCCCGCCATTTAAAACATTCATCATCGTCAAAGGCATTGTATAAATTCCTTTAAAATCAGGGTTGAATTTAGATAGATAAACGTAAAGAGGTTTTTTTTCGCTCACAGCTTCCGCTCTTGCGGCGCTCAAAGAAACTGAAAGGATAGCATTAGCTCCAAGGTTGGCTTTATTTTCCGTTCCGTCAAGCTGGATCATTGTTTGATCTAGTTTTTTGTGATCCTCGGCCTCAAGACCCTTAACTGCAGATAAAATTTTTGTGTTTACGCTTTCAACTGCTTTTAAAACTCCTGAGCCATTAAATCTTTTTTCATCATGATCACGAAGTTCGACTGCTTCATATTTTCCAGTTGAGGCTCCTGATGGAATCGCCGCCCAACCGATTGAACCGTCTTCCAAGGTAGTGACACATTCAATTGTTGGAAATCCCCGACTGTCTAAAATTTCCTGAGCCTGAAGAGACTTGATCTTCATAATTAATATTCTATCACTTTTCTATCATTTTTTATATATTTCGTGAGTGCCTATATCGAGAAAAAGAATTTTCTCTTTACTTACAATTTTAAAAATTACTCTATATTCTAAATTTACCGAAAACGAATAATATTCTTTTAACTTTCCCTTCAATTTATGTGTTTTAAGTAAGGGATTAAAAGAATTTAAAATAAAAAATGATTGTTTATCATTAAAAAGCTGGGCAATGTTTTCTGGGATTTTTCTAAAAGATTTTTCAAACTGTGAAGAATAAAGAATTTTAGTCATTTTTATTATTCTGCAAATTTTTCCATAACTCAAAGACTGACCCCTTGAGTTCTTTTACCTTGCCTTCTTCGAGTTCTTTTTCTCCTTCATTAATTATCTTTAAAACTTCTTTTAATTCCATTTCCTTTTGAATTTTTTTTAATTTGTTATATTCTTCAATCCCTACGATTACTCCGGTCGGCTTATTATTTTTAACAATAAAATAGGGTTGAGTAGAATCTTTAAGCATTCGAAGGATCTTTCCAGATTTTCTCTGCAAATCGGAAGCTGAAATTAATTCCGGAACCAATGAATAGGTAAACTCTTTAATTTTTTTAGTAATTTTTTTCATATGGTGAAATAATAACATATGTATTATTATATGTCAAATCTTACATAATTTATGAATATTTGGTTGCCCAGTCTCGATTTCTATTGTCCTACTTGCCTGCTACAACCTAATTTGAGCGGGTCGGTTTAGACCCAGAACGTCCTTATAATTTCGTTAGATTACCATCCTTCTTTAGTGTGGCTAATTTTATTTTGACATCTTCTTCCCCAAGTTGGACATGCTTCGCAAAGATAATCACGATTTGCTCTACCTGTTTCCGGATCAAAATCCGGAATGATTATATAATCCCCAGCTAAAAATGCCTGATAACCCTCAAGCCATCTATGTTCAAATATCCTTCGAGTGTGAGGCTCCTTTGTTAAAAATGGATATAATTTCGTACCATCATCATCCACTGCTTCTTTAAGTTTCGGAATTACAATCCTATGGACATCTCCAAGCGTGGGAAGTAAACCTTTGTCCGCCCATGCATCAAAAACACCAAATTCACGCCATGAAAATTGTGGTCGGACATGATGATTTAATAATTTTATAGTCATTTTCCTCTTCCTCAACTGGTAATTACTGCGCTTTCTGTTGGGAGACTTGGATTCGAACCAAGATATTCAGATTCAGAGTCTGAAATCCTACCATTAGATGATCTCCCATATATTGAAATTATATCACTTAAACGTTCTAAATTTAATTAATTGTTTAAAAGATAACGCTTCATCTCTCTTTCTCAATCTTATTGCTGTTTTGCGCTCTTCTGGATGATATCCAAATAAAATAAGTGCTTTTTTTACTTCTAATAGTAAGGAGGTATTGAAATTACGAAAAGCAAAATTATACGTACAAGTCTTTAAATGTATCGAAAAAGAACCTTCTGCTTCAAATAATCCCTTTAGTGCCGATATCAAAAATATTTTATTATTCCAAATCCATGTGGGTAATTTCAATTTATACTTCCGCTTTGGACCTAACGGAATAAAGAGTCTTTTTGCTAAATTATTTTGATATATTGTTATATCCATCGCTTCGCTGTGTTTTCTTTTTCTTATATTCGGTTTTTTATTGAATACCCTGTTAACAATTTTTGCTGCATACTTCCATAAATTTGGCTTATCTGTTCCTAATGTAATTCTTAAAACTTCTGTCCTTGACGCCTTAGCTAAGTGACCATCTCCTAATATTAAACCTGTTAAAAAAGCTAAGTCTTCGTCTTGATTTAATAGTTTCTTGGAATTGGGTATTATTTCTAATTTTTTAGCATTTTCTCTCCAGATTTTAAAATTATCTATCTTTTTTGTTTTTAATGTATCGGAAATTTTTTTTACTCCTAAATCGTTATTTTTATTTTTTCCTTTATTCCAAGGAGGAGGTCTATTCTTAAGACTTTTTTTCCATCTAATATAACGTTGATCATTTTTACTAAGTAGTTGTGAAAATATTCTAATCATTAATTATTTGTACCATTAGACGATAGGAAATGCAACATAAAAACCCCTCAAATTAATTATAGAGATAAGCTTATGTGAATAGCGGTTTAATACTTTATGAAGTAGTTGATCTTTGCTTTGGCTTTAAGATCGGCCACAAAGGTTTGAATTTTTGCCTGAAGTTTTTGCTGTTTAATTGCCGTTTTTGCTTGATCTCTTGTTAATTCTGGAGCAGGTTGAGTAGAATCCAATGATAGTTGACTTTTTTGACTGGCTATATAATCATCTGCTTCTTTATCTGTGATTGAAATATTATTATCAACCATCTTTGTAACCAAAAGCTGCAGTTTGATTTCACCTATCAAGTCGCTTCTTGTCATACCTTGTTGAAGTAACAAAGCATCAAGTGTTGATCCTTGAGAAGTAACGTTATTCTCAATTTTGAGTAATTCTGCATCAATTTCCTGTTGAGAAATACCCGTCTTTCTTTTTTTTGCTTCTTGATTAATTAAAGTTTTAAGAATAATAGAATCAAGTACTTTCTGACCTCCCTGTTTTTCCAAGTCCTTGATAACTGATAGACGATTTATAAATTGCCCGTTGACAGATGCGGCAAATAAATATTTTTTTCCTAAATAAATAAGTCCAACAACAATAAACAAAACAAGAATAATAAGAAAGATTTTTTTCGGAAATTTAACTACAAACTTTGAAGACTTTTCTTCTTGAACAACCATTCTTTCGACCGATTCTTGTTTCTTCAATTTTTTTGCCATAATTAATGGTACACAATATTTATTAAAAATCAACAGTAATTAAAAATTACGGTATTGGGAAACGGAGAGCGAGTTTTTTGACTCATAAAATTAATCTTATCATAGAATGAGTCCTTCGATAAATAAATACTAATTTGACAATCTAAAACGACAGTTTTGTAGGTTATAAGCGGTTGACAACATATTATGTTTGTTTTATATATTTTTTAATGATAAAAACACTAAAATATCAACTTATTTTTTATAAGACCTCATCAGGAAAGGATATAATAGCTGACTTTATTTTAAATTGTGAAAATAATCTTAAAAACAAGATAAGAACAGGGATTAAAATTTTTGAAGATTATGGACTTGAATTACTAAAAACTAAATGGTTAAAAAAAATATATCACAATCCAGGTATTTTTGAACTAAGAATTACTGGAGGAAAACAAATTAGACTTTTATTTATTCAATATAATTCTCAAGTTTTTTTAATTATCCACGCCTTTGTTAAGAAAACCCAAAAAATACCAGGTAAAGAATTAAAAATTGCTTTAAAAAGAGCCAAAGAATTTATCTAACCCCTTGACAAATATAACTAATTTGTTATAAATAGATTATGAAAAGAAAAATTGATAGTCTTACCAAATGGTCTGATTTTGAAAAAAAACTTTTAAAAAATAAACAGTTCAGCCGTATCGTCAAAAAGACCGAACATGAATACCAATTGGCTCGAAGTTTAATCGAATTTCGCTTAAGGAAAAATATAACTCAAAAAGAATTAGCAAAAAGAGCTCATACCAAGCAACCAGTAATATCACGATTAGAAACCGGAACTGTTAAACCATCAATCTCTCTTCTTGAGCGGATCGCCCTAGCTCTTGACTCTACTCTTGATATTCGTTTTCTTCCCTAAATTATTTTGTAAATTATTTCACTATTTTACGGTATTGGGAAACGGAGAGCGAGCTTTTTGACTCTTAAATGAATTTCCTTCATTTTTTTGTTGGCTCTCATTTCCTTTTCAAACTTAGCAATGTAATCTTTGCGCTCAAACTTGTTTTCCGGTAAACGATATGGCTTTAATAAATTAATAACTCCCAATATTACGCTACCGATGAACTTCATTTCTTTTTCCTTCATTCCACGTGATGTGGAGGCCGGTGTTCCAAGTCTGACCCCTGATGGATAAAATGGTGACGATGTCTCATCCGGAACGGTGTTTTTATTTAACGTCAGCCCAACTAAATCAAGGGCTTTTTGAGTAAATACTCCCGAACCTGCTCCAAGCGCTGAAGTCAAGTTCACAAGTAGTAAATGGTTTTCACTGCCTCCACCAACTAATTTTAAACCGCCATCCATCAATGTTTTCGCTAAAACTTTTGAGTTTTTAACAATTTGAGTCGCATATTTTTTAAAAGATGGTTGGGATGCCTCAAACAAAGATAAAGCAATACCAGCGGTTGTATTGTCATGCGGTCCTCCCTGAAGTCCTGGAAACACAGCTTTATTTATTTTATCGGCCAAATCAGGATCTTTCTTCAGACCTTTGTTGGTGACCATGATCATCGCGCCCCTTGGCCCTCTTAAGGTTTTGTGAGTCGTTGTTGTAACAATATGGACATAAGGAACCGGAGACGGGTGAACTCCTCCGGTAATAAGACCGGCAACATGAGCAATGTCAGCTGCTAAAAAAGCCCCGACTTCGTCGGCAATTTCCGCAAACTTTTTGTAATTAAATTTAAGCGGATAAGCAGTCGCTCCTACCCAAATCAATTTTGGTTTATGTTCTTTTGCCAATCTTCTAATCTCTGCATAATCAAATAAATCTTCATTCTTATATACATTATCTTTCCTCAATGAATATTGAAAGGGTTTGTAAAATATTCCCGTTGCCGAAACCATATGACCGTGAGTAAGATGTCCTCCGGCAATCAAAGCCTGCCCCATGATGGCGTCCCCCGGCTTGCAAGTTGCTAAGTAAACGGCCAGATTAGCCGGCGAACCGGAATATGGCTGGACATTGACAAAAGGGACACCAAAAAGTTTCTTAGCCCTTTCCTGACATAATATTTCCAGCTCATCAACATTTTCATTGCCGCCATAGTAACGCTTTTTTGGATAACCTTCTGAATATTTATTAACAAAGTATGAAGACAAAACTTGCCTTACTTCGCTGGAGGCATAATTTTCGGAGGGGATTAGCTCAATTCCTTCTTTCTGCCTTTTTTCTTCCTTTTTAACCAGATTGTAAACTTTTGTGTCTTTCATTTTAGGTAACATGATAAACAAATGATTTTTTTATTTCAAGGGCAAAGAATTAACTACGTGAAGTATAATATTGTTACATTGTTTAATTGTTTCATTGTTAAATACAACAATCGAGCAATTTAACAATTGAACAATAGATTTATGTTAAATCTTTTACTCAGTGCTGACGCTATCATGATTGTCATATTTATTTTCAAGGCCTCTACCATGCCTCCTCAAATTCCTCTATTTTATTCCCAACTGTGGGGTGAGAGTCAATTAGCTGATTCATGGTTGATATTTATTTTGCCAATTTTTATGAATATTTTATATATTATTAACCAATATATTTTTAATAAATTTTATTCAGATAATATCTTTGTAAAAAATATTTTTTATTATCTTAATCTTTTCCTTATTGCCAGCTTTACTTTAATCTTTATTAAAATTATTTTTATAGTTTCATAAAATGAATTTTCTTATTTTTTTATCGGCTACTTTTATTTCTTATCTTCTGACTATTCCAACGATTACATTAGCAAAGAAATTCCATTTGGTAACCGATTCAAAAACCAGAAATCATCCTGCCCATACTCACGTCGGGATTATTCCCCGAGCCGGGGGTCTGCCGATTTATTTATCAATTCTTTTTACATCTCTGATTTTTTTGCCAATCAGTAAAATCATTTTTGGTATATTAATTGCCAGTTTCTTTTTGATTATTCTTGGATTATTTGATGATGCCTATGACCTTTCTCCTTATTTAAGATTTGTTGCAAATATTCTTATCTCTGCGCTCGTTATTGCTTTCGGTTTAGGTATCCCTTATATCTCAAATCCTTTTGGGGGAGTGATCAGGCTTGATTTTTGGCAGATACCTCTTAATTTTTTTGGGGTTCACTATATTTGGGTAGTAGCCGATTTATTAGCCATTATTTGGCTTACTTGGTCGACTAATATGATTAACTGGAGTAAAGGAATTGATGGGCAACTACCGGGATTTGTTGCAATTACGGCAATATTCTTAGGACTACTATCAAACCGATTTACCAGTCATGACATTTCGGCGCAATCGGTAACTATTTTGAGTTTCATTGTTGCCGGAGCATATTTGGGTTTTTTACCTTTTAATTATTATCCTCAAAAGATTATGCCTGGATATGGGGGAGGAGCTTTGGCGGGATTTTTATTAGGCATTTTATCGATTTTATCATTTGGAAAAGTAGGAACCGCAATACTTATTTTGTCCATCCCAACTATCGATGCAATATACACAATGATCCGAAGATTGAAAAAAGGACAGTCCCCTTTCCGGGCCGACTGGGGGCATTTCCATCATCGCCTCATGGAGATAGGTTGGGGAAAAAGACGGATCGCCATGTTTTACTGGTTGATCTCTTTGATATTGGGAGTAGCTAGTTTATTTTTAAAAGGAATTGAAAAACTCGTCGCTTTTGTTATGATCGGAGTAATGCTTTTGGCCTTCATATTTATAATTGAGAAGATGAAGAAACGGAGAATATGAAATATTACATAAAAACCTTTGGCTGTCAACAAAATCATGCTGATTCCGAGCGCATTGAGGCTGATTTTAAATCCCGAGGATATACAAAAGCCCACAGTTATAAAAGCGCAAACTACGTCATCATTAATACCTGCATGATTAGACAGTCTGCTGAAAATAGAGTATATGGGTTAGTAGATAATTTAGGAAAAATTAAACAAGCCAAATTAAAAAAGGGTGAGGTTTTTAAAATAATAATTACCGGATGCATGATCGGTATTGTCTATCGTGATAAAACCGGCAAGTATTTGAAACTGCTTAAACAAAGAATGGTCAATGCTGATGAATTTATGCCGATCGAAGAGGTGGGCTTTAACCTCCCACCTGTTCGCACTGATAAAACTAGTGCTTGGGTTCCCATTTCAAATGGTTGTAATAATTTTTGTACCTTCTGTATAGTTCCTTTTACCCGAGGTCGTGAAATTAGTCGACCATATGAAAACGTAATCTCTGAATGTCTTGAACTTAAAAAAAGGGGGTACAAAAACGTAATGTTATTGGGACAAAATGTTAACTCTTATGGGGCTGATTTAATTGTTGGTGAGAAAAAAATTAAAAATTTAAGCCCCATCTATGTCAAACATTTAGGTCGTTATCGAATCCCTACACTGTTTCCTCACCTCCTTGATGAAGTAGCTCAGATGGGTTTCGAAAAGGTAGAATTTATGTCCAGTAACCCGTGGGATTTTTCCGATGAATTGATCGATGTTATAGCTAAAAATAAAAACATCAGCCGGTCACTGCATCTACCAGTTCAATCAGGTGATGATGCCGTCTTAAAAAGAATGAATCGGTGGTACACCAGCGACGAGTACCTCGTCTTAATATCAAAAATCAAAGCTCAAATACCAAATATAAAATTCACAACAGATATAATCGTAGGGTTTTGTGGGGAAACAGATGAAGAATTTCAAAATACGGTCGCTCTTTGTAAAAAAGTCGGATTTAGCTGGGCTTATGTCTCAATGTACTCTCCCCGATTTAACACTGCCGCTACTAAGGTATTTAAAGATGATGTTCCCCACACTGTCAAAAAAAAGCGTTGGCTTATCCTTGAAAACTTAATCAATCAACCACGACTGAAATTAAACCGAAGCTCTTTGAAGTAATTTCTCTATATTATTTTTGAAGGTTGGTAAATCTTCTTTGATTGTATCCCAAACAATATTTAAATCTACACCAAAATACTCATGAATAATAAAATTTCTCATTCCAATCACTTTTTCCCATTCAACATTTGGATTTGATTCAATAAAATTTTCATCCAAGTTGTTTGCTGCTTCTCCAATGACTTGAAAACTTCGAAGTACTGCGTCATGAGTTTTTTTATCAAAAATAAAATCTTCCACTGAAGAAGTATCTTTTATGTAGTCTTCTATGTCCTTAACCGCTTCTAAAATATGACTAAGCAATAACGAATTATCTTTTTTCATATTTGATAAATGACCTTTTCATCTTTTAGAATTTTATCTTTAAGCATCGGATTGATACTTCCATAAGTTACGACGTCTACTGATTTTTTTAAACTATCTTGAAGATCAATCTGCATTCCAGCCATATCAAATAAAGTGGTTCCATTAGCTGGTTCTATAAGAATATCTATATCACTTTTTTCATTATTATCCCCTCGAGCGTAAGATCCAAAAAGAGCTGCTTTTTTTACCTTGTAACCTTGGAGAATATTAATAATATTATCTATATCTTGCTTCATATATGACATTATATCACGTAATAAAAAATCGTTGTCAATTCAAAAAACAGATGTCCCTCACACAGTAAAAAATAAACGCTGCTTAGTTCTGGAAAATTTAATAAATAAACCACAGTTAAAAAGATCCAAATCTACGAATTAATCTAATAAAGCATTTATCATTTTAAATTTTTCATTTATCATTGATTTTTCATTTGATTATTTATTAATTAAAAAATAAAAAATTAAATTTCATTAAAAAATGAGAAATGAAAATTGAAAATTATTCTAATTATTTATATAAATATCTTAACAGATTAGCATCATTCTTGTGTTAAAATTAACTAATGAAACTACTTGTGACCGGTGGAGCTGGATTTATTGGAAGCAACTTCATTCTTTATTGGTTAAAAAAATATCCACAGGATAAAATTGTTAATTTGGACAAATTAACATACGCTGGCAATCTTGAAAATCTAAGATCCATTGAAAAAAACCCTAACTATGAATTTGTGCAAGGTGACATCTGTAACCCTCAACTAGTTAATTCTCTAACAGAGAAAACCGATGTAATAGTTCACTTCGCTGCTGAATCACACGTTGATCGGTCCATTATGGATCCGGCTCCATTTATCAAAACAAATATTGAAGGTACTTATGTTTTACTTGAAGCCGCTTTAATAAACAAAGTAAAAAGATTTCATCATGTTTCAACAGATGAAGTTTTCGGAGCTCTTGAATTAGGATCAAGTGAAAAATTTAATGATTTAACTCCGTATAATCCCCACAGCCCATATTCTGCTTCAAAAGCTTCCTCAGACCATTTGGTCCGTGCTTATTTTGATACCTATAAACTTCCTATGACGATATCCAACTGTTCAAACAATTTTGGTCCCTACCAATTTCCGGAAAAATTAATTCCTTTGGCGATCACGAATTTGATCGAGGGGAAAAAAGTGCCTGTTTATGGCGATGGGCTCTATGTTCGTGACTGGCTTTATGTCGAAGATCATTGCCGGGCGATTGATTTGGTTTTGCAAAAAGGAAAAATTGGAGAAACTTATTTAATTGGCGGATTAACTGAAGATATTGCCAATATAGATATTATTAAGAACATTTTAAAGATTATGGGAAAAGATGAAACACAAATCGAATTTGTCAAAGACCGACCCGGTCATGATCGTCGGTATGCTATCGATTGGTCAAAAATTAATAAAGAATTAGGCTGGAAACCCGAGCATAGTTTTGATGAATATCTAAAGATAACAGTAGATTGGTATATTAGTAACAGAAAATGGTGGGAACGAATTAAAAAAACAGTTTAATGCTTATGCTAAAAATCGCTCTTACAGGGGCTGATGGCTTAGTTGGCTCAAGAATTGTTGAACTTCTTAAAGATGATTTTGAATTTATTCCGTTACCCCAAAAGTTGATGGACATTACCAATAAGGAACACGTTGATAATGCCTTGAAAAATTTAGATTTTAATATCTTTTTCCATCTAGCCGCTTTCACTAATGTCCCGGGGGCAGAAACTAACAAAGAGCTTTGCTTTAAGATCAATCGTGATGGAACTAAAAACGTGTATGAGGCGGTCAAGCAAAAACAAAAAAAGTTTATTTATGTTTCAACTGACTTCGTTTTTGATGGTATTAGTCCTCCTTATAATGAAGATTCCCTTCCAAATCCGATAGGAGTTTATGCTTTATCAAAATACGAAGGTGAAAAAATTGTTAATCCGCCAGCTGGCGGACAGGCGATGATTGTTAGAATCGCATACCCGTATCGGACCAGTTTTGAATTAAAAAAAGATTTTTTTAGAACTTTTAAATTTTATTTAGAAAATAATAAGCCTTTATCGATGATTACCGACTCTCTCATGACGCCGACCTTTATTGATGATATTGCTTATGGGTTGAAGTATTTATTTAATAATTATAAACCTGAAATATATCATCTCGTGGGAAGCCAATCAATATCACCTTATGATGCAGCTATGAAAGTGGCAGAAACTTTTAATCTTGATAAATCTTTAATTGGAAAAACCACTTATGAAGAATACATTTTAGGCAAAGCCCGATTACCCCAGTTTGCAACTATTAAAAGCAATAAGAATAATTTTTGGAAAATGAAAACATTCGGGGAAGGATTAGATGTAATAAAAAAACAAATATCTAAGTAACTTTGATATATCTTTTATATTGCTCTATTGTTTAATTGTTACATTGTTAAAAAACAACAACCTGCCTGCCGGCAGGCAGGTCGAACAATGAAGCAATGAAACAATGTTGCCTTTATTACAGCATTTTTGTATCATTTAATTTCATATGACAATCACCGTTGTTGGACATGGATACGTTGGTTTGGTAACCGCTTGTGTTTTTGCTGATTTTGGAAATCAAGTCTTCGTAATTGGACACACAAAAGAAAAAATTGCCTGTTTAAAAAGTGGCGACCCAATTATTTATGAGCCAGGTTTGAAAGAACTGCTACAAAAAAATATTCGGGCAAAAAGAATTTCTTTTACTTTAGATTACGAAAAGGCCATTCCTGAATCAGAAATTGTTTTTATTACGGTCGGCACCCCCCCAAAAGAAACAGGTGAGGCTGATTTAACGGCTGTTATTGAAGTAGCCAGGAATATTGGAAAAAATCTTAAGACTAAATTTACGGTGGTATCCTGTAAAAGCACAGTTCCAATCGGCACCAACCACAAATTAGAAATAATAATAAGTAAACATAAATCAAAACATGTTGATTTCGCCGTCGCATCTTGTCCCGAATTTTTAAGGGAAGGCACAGGAATTTTTGATACCATTAACGCTGATCGGGTTGTTATTGGGTCAAATAATAAACGAGCTGTTGAACAGTTGATTACGCTTCATAAACCAATTAACGGTAAAAGGGTTATTACTGACTTGGCCTCGGCTGAGATGATTAAATATGCATCTAATGTTTTTTTGGCTAATAAAATATCCTACGCCAATCTCATTTCTTTTTATTGTGAAAAAACAGGTGCAAATGTTAGTGAAGTGCTTTCCGGAGTTGGAATAGACGAGAGAATCGGTAAAAAATTTCTAAATCCTGGACTTGGGTATGGAGGATCATGTTTACCTAAAGACGTCAAAGCTTTTTTGGATATTGGAAAAAAATTATTCATAAAAACAGATCTTCTTTCATCCATAGAAAACATAAATTTAAGAGCCCAAGAAAATTTTTTAGAAAAAATACTTAAATATGTTTCTGGGAAAAAAGTCGCTGTTTGGGGATTAAGCTTTAAACCTAACACTGATGATATAAGATTTGCCCCCTCTGTTTTTATAATTAAAAAATTACTAGAACAAGGTTTTCAAATAAACACTTATGATCAAGAGGCAACCAATAATATTAAAAAGATATTTGCTGATAAAATTTATTACAGCAAAGATCCCTATCAAGCTGTAAAAAAGGTCGACGCTTTAATAATTATTACCGAATGGAATGAATTTAGACAAATTGATCTAAATAAAGTTAAAAAACTGATGAAAAACCCAACGATTTTTGATGGCAGAAATATTTATGATCCATCCGATCTTAAGAAAATGGGGTTTAAATATTACTCGATAGGAAGACCGTATCAGTAAATCTTAAATAATAAATCCCAAATCACAAATAAATCCTAAAAGGTTTTAAATTTAAAATTTAAAAATTATTTGGAACTTGGAATTTAGTATTTAGAATTTTTTATGAAAATACTTATTACTGGTGGAGCTGGATTTATCGGCTCTCACCTAACTAAATTTCATCTTGCAAAAAATGATGAAGTTACTGTTGTTGATAATTTTATTACCGGAAATAAAAAAAATCTTGAATCTGAAATAAATAATAAGAATTTAAAAATAATTGAAGCTGATATTGTTAACTTTAACTTTTCAACTCTCCTTCCTTTTGATATTATTTACGATCTTGCCTCTCCCGCCTCCCCAAAAGATTTTATTAACTTATCAATAGAAATTCTTAAAGCTAACAGTCTTGGGCTAATGAATATTTTGGATTTTTTTGTAAAAAGTAACAGTAAAACAATGGTCTTCTCTTCGACTTCCGAAGTTTATGGCGATCCGCTGGAGCATCCGCAAAAGGAAAGCTACTTTGGTCATGTTAATCCAGTTGGCATACGCTCTTGTTATGACGAAGGCAAAAGATTTGCTGAGGCTTTGATGATGGCTTACTTTAGAAAATACAATAAAGATATTAGAATTGCCAGGATTTTTAATACTTATGGACCGTATATGAAACGGGATGACGGACGGGTTGTTTCCAATTTTGTCAACCAGGCAATTAATAATCAGTCATTGACTGTGTACGGTAATGGGTTTCAGACTCGCTCTCTTTGTTATGTATCAGATATGGTTGAGGGATTACATTCGATAGCTACTACTCAAAACCGCGCTGGCGAAATTATTAATATTGGTAATTCTAACGAAAAAACAATTTTAGAAATTGCTGATATAATAAAAAAATTGAGCCGTTCCCAATCAAAAGTTGTTTTCAAAACCATTGATCAAGATGATCCAAAAAGACGTTGCCCTGATATTTCCAAAGCAAAAAATCTTTTGAACTGGAAACCAAAAATAAATTTGGAAGAAGGCTTAATAAAAACTATTGAATATTTTAAAAATCTATAAAAATATGAAAAAAGCTTTAGTAGTATTACCTACTTACAACGAAGCAGGCACAATAAAAAAACTCATTGAAGATATTTTATTACAAAATCAAAAAGTTACTAATTGGGAAATTGAAGTCTTAATTAATGATAGTTCGTCAACCGATGATACTGCTAAATTAGTTAAAGAACTGCAGAAAAAATATTTCAAAAAGATCTATCTTTTGGAAACAAAAAAAGAAGGACTAGGCAAGGCTTACCATCAAGCATTTATTTATGCCATTGAATATATCCAGCCATTTGTTATTATCCAAATGGATGCTGATTTTTCTCACAATCCAAATGACACACCTTTGTTCCTAAATGAAATTGCCAAAGGTGCTGATATGGTCGTTGGAGCACGTTATATTAAGGGAGGTTCTATTCCAAAAAACTGGGGAATTCACAGAAAAATATTGTCTGTTTTTGCTAATTTGACTATTCGTTTTGGATTTATGAAACTAAATGTTCATGAATGGACAAATGGTTACCGGGCAATAAAAATTTGGCTGATTAAGGACGCTCTTGATCATATAAAAAATTACTCTGGATATGTTTTTCAAATTGCCATGTTGGATTATGCCATCAAAAAAGGAGCAAAGTTGGCGGAGATACCGAATAACTTTATTGATAGAAAATATGGCAAATCTAAAATATTTGTCTCTCAATATATTTTGCAAATATTGGCTTATATTTTTTCACATTCATCATTTATAAAATTTATCATTGTTGGTTTTATCGGCTTTGCCGTTGATTTCTCTTTTGCCTATTTGTTTATTAATAAATTTCATTTTAACAAACCATCCGCGAATATGTTTAGCGCCGAAATAGCTATCATATCTAATTTTTTAATGAATAATTTCTGGAGTTTCAAGGACAAAAAAATTCAGGGAGGGGTTTTTTCTTATTTATTTAAATTTATTACTTTTAACTTTGTTTCTTCCGGTTCGATTATTATTCAAGGAGTCGGACTAAGTTTGGCTTTAAGATTTATTGCAGATAAAACTATTCATCTTTTTGGAGTTGCCAACATAAGCTCATGGATTGTATATAAAATATTAATCATCGCTTTTATCATCATCCCCTATTCTTATATTCTTTATAATAAAGTTATTTGGAAAAAAAAGTAACAATTATATAAGTTACGAAGTGCGGATTTTTTCTCGATCACTTGTGCCCCAAAATATCTTCTATACCACCTAACTTATTTCACATTGAGCGAGAACTAAAAGACGCATTTCGTAACTTATTGGTAATTATTCCTTAGCCGAATATTCAGAAGACACCCAACCTTCAGCAAACTCACCCGAAACTAATCCATCCCTATTATCATTGTATTTAATTTTAAACCAACCGGTTTTTTCGTCCAGAAATTCATATTTTTCTCCTGGTTTAACTTTGGCCGATTCGCTGGCATCAATTGCACCATCTACTCTGACTCTTAGCCAACCTTGAGGATTTTCTCGTATTGTGACATAGGTTTTATTGTCAGCACTGGCACTGCTGCTAGCCGTTTTTGTTTTATCATCTGATTCTTTAGCAAATGATGAGCTTTGGTCAATCGCTAATTTAAAGGAGGCATTAACCCGAAAACCTGGATCAACATTAATCTTTTGTGTTCTACGGAAAAATCCCGGCATAAAAACTGACAGTTCATGATCTCCCCTTGTAACGTTTTCCATTAAGGCCGGAGCCACACCTTTTTCATCGCTGTCTAAAGTAACGATTGCTCCTTGAGGCTCTGTTTCTACATAAATTTCTCCGAATTGAGCATTTGACGGTTTTTTAGTCATCTTGACTGTTGTAAATATCTCACCGGCTGACGCAATATCCGACGAACCTAATTCACGATTAACATAAGTAAGCGAGTTTTTATAAATATTTATTTTACCGTTCCAAGATGCCGTATCAGTAGCATTTGTTTCCGGAATTAACTTTAATAAATATTCTCCTACCTTATATTTATCTTCAAAAGGTGTTTTACCAGCGAATGTACTGTTAATAAAAATACTGGCTGTAGGTGAGGAAATTATTTTGATTTTTCCATATTCATTTTGTTTATCTAAAATAAAAAACCGCACTACTACAAACGCCACAAATAAAAGAACTAAAATTAAAAGCAGTGATAATTTATTCTTTACATTCGTCATGATTACATTCTAGGCGAGTTTAATAAACATTTCAACCTAACTTAATTAGAATTACACCTAATAACATAATTAAACATCCTAACCAAACCCCACTTTTCGGCTTATCTCCAAGAAATAACCAACCTATAACCAACACAAAAATCACCTCCAATTTTTTTATTCCGGAAACTAATGCTATTGCTCCGGTTGTAATTCCATACAACCAAAATAAATTTAGGAGTACATAAACGATACCATTTAAAAAAAGGATCCAAAAATTTACCTTTAAATCTTTAATCCAATTTATGTTTCTTTTTGACATATAAACTCCGATCAATACTGCGGTCATGACATTTTCTACTAAAAGTAAAAATGACTGATTAACCGGTTTAATATTAATTAATCCGGTCTTATCGAAGATAGTCGTTACGGTCATTATAAAAGTGGCAAATAGATACATAAAAGCATTTTTGTTAGTAAACAATAATTTAAAAGGTCTTAAAAAATCCTCTTTTGCCTCCTCAATTTTTAGCGTATATCCTCCGATTACTATTAAAATTAATCCAATAATCGGAATTAATTCAATGGATTCAGAAAAAAATATTAAGGCGAAAATATATTGAAAAAATACAGCAAAAAAAACAAGGGGAACGATTTCTGACATCAAGCTACCTTTCAGTGATTTTAACGCAAGTGTTTTTGCATAAGCAAAACCAATAACCGAAGCGGTTACGGCAAACCAAAATAACAAATTAACATTTGGCCAACCGTCTTTAAAAGCAGGATAAATAAGAAAAGGAATAGAAAAGGCAAACAAAGACCAAGAAACAAGAGAAGCATTAATATTTTTCAAAGCTCTCTTATTAAGAATTATTGAGACTGCTGAGACCAATGCTGATAATAATGCGTACCAAAACCACATATTTTTATGTACAGTTAATTAATTAACTAGTCATTATAATTTTTTGATCAAATTCTTCTAAAGATTTTATTTGATAATCAGGCTTAATATTTTTTGGAAGTACAGAATGTTTTGAAGGAACCAATAAAATTTTTAAGCCTGCTTCATATGCTGCCACAACTCCATTTTCTGTATCTTCAATAACTAGGCACTCATTTTTACTGAATTGTCCAAAATTATCATTTAGATATTTGAATGCCATTTCATAGCATTCTGAGTTTGGCTTGCTTTGCTGAACTTGATCCCCTGAAATAATGAAGTCGATATACTGTCTCAAATTAAACTGATTTAGAATTAAGTCAATATATTTCTTAGACCCTGATGAAACTATGGCAACAATTTCATTCATTTCTTTTAATTTTTTTACTAAATAAATTGCGCCAGGATATATAGTCATTTCTTTTTTTACTAAATTAAGAAAAATGTTTTCTCTTATTTTTATCAATTCTGTTGCCGGAAGTTCTTTTTCAGAAATATTAGAACAATCTCTTTTTATTATTAAAATATCTGATACTCTTCTACCAATGAAATCAATGTCTTTAACTTTTTTTTGAATTGAATTGTAGTCGTAACCAAATTTTTCAAAAGCCAACTGATTTGCTTTTAAATGCAGTGGCAAAGAATCAACAAGAGTGTCATCTAAATCAAAAAAAATCGCCTTGATCATTAATTAATAATATCAAATTTGGTCATTTATCTGCTATCATATAAAATGCCACTTCGCTATTAAAAATGGCATTCTGATAGCTTCGAGGCATAAACCAATGATTAAAGACGAAATATTAAAAAACTTGGCTGAAGCTTTAGAGAAAATCAACGTCAAAGATGTCGTGCTTACTTTAGAAAAACCGGCTAATACTGATTTTGGTGATTATTCATCCTCCTTGCCTCTGAAACTAACCAAACAACTAAAGAAAAATCCTATGACAATTTCCGAGGAAATAGTTAAGAACTTTCCAAAGAACGATTCTATAAAAAAGATTGAAATTGTTAAGCCGGGTTTTATTAACTTTTGGATTGCTGACGTACAGTTGATTAATCGATTGACAGAAGTTGTTGAAAAAAATTTTATTTATCCAGAATATTATTTTGGAAAAAATAAAAAATTAATGATTGAGTTTGCCCACCCCAACACGCATAAGCTTTTTCATATTGGCCACTTAAGAAATATTTCAACGGGCGAAACATTGGTAAGAATACTTGAAGCAGTTGGCAATAAAGTAATTAGATCAAATTATGAGGGGGACGTCGGGCTTCATATTGCTAAATGCTTGTATGGTATAAAAAATTCAGAATTCATAATTCAGAATTCAGAATCTTTACAAAAGAAAATCGAATTTATAGGAAAGATGTATAGTACGGGAACTAAAGCTTATGAAGATGATCCAAAAGCTAAAGAAGAAATATTAAAAATCAATAAGATGATTTACGAAAAAGACCCTAAGATTATGCCACTTTGGACTGAAACTCGTGCATGGAGTCTTGAATATTTTGAAGAAAATTACAAAAGATTTTACAGCCATTTTGATCGATATTATTTTGAAAGTGAATTTTACAAACGTGGTGTAGAAATTGTTAAACAATCTTTGAAAAAAGGTATTTTCGAAAAAAGCCAGGGGGCGATCATTTTTAATGGCAAAAAATATGGGCTGGACACTCGAGTTTTTATCAACTCACTTGGCTTTCCTACTTATGAAGGAAAAGAATTGGCACTGGCCGAAAAAGAATTTTCTGATTTTGGAGAACTAGATAAAATCATCCATACTGTGACACCTGAACAGACTAGTTTTTTTAAGGTCACTTTTAAAGTTGAGGAATTAATTGACGAAAAAAAATATAAAAATAAACAGTACCACCTTGCTTATGAATGGGTAAAATTAAAGGCCGGAAAAATGTCCTCTCGGGAAGGTAATGTCATTGAAGCCAATTGGTTGATCGATGAAGTTAAGAAAAAAATTTCTGAAAAATTTAATTGTGATGAAGAAACAACGGAAATTCTTGCTGTTGCTTCTGTTAAATATTCTTTCTTAAAAAATGGCACCCAAACGATTATCCATTTTGATATTGACGAATCAATCGCCGTCGATGGCAACTCCGCTCCTTACTTGATTTACACTTATGTTCGATGTCAATCAGTTTTAAATAAAGTAAAACATAACTCACAAAACTCTCTAAACTCGTTAAACTCTTTAATAATTAATACCGATGAATCAAACGTTTTACGACTAATTAACCAATTCCCCGAAATTGTTGAACAAGCGGCTATTCAACTTGCTCCTAATTTAATCGCCAACTATCTCTATGATCTAGCCCAAAAATATAATTATTTTTATCAGAAAAATAAGATCCTGGAATCAGAAGAAACAACCAAACAATTTAGACTGATGTTAACCCAAGCAACGGGAAAAGTGATTAAAGAAGGACTATATTTGCTGGGAATTAAGACTGTTGAAAAGATGTGATTGAACTATTTACTATTACGAGTTTAGAGAGTTTGCGAGTTTATGTTTTAAACTCGTCAACTCGTTAACCCGTTAAATAAATTAATAAATCAATGTCATTTTTTATTTGTTCTGAATGTGGCTTTGGTTCCGGTTCTTGGATTGGCAAGTGTCCCGACTGTGGGAAATGGAATACACTGAAAGAAAAGCCCGAATTTGCCAAAAATTCTTCAAGTAAGAAGGGCGAAACCGTTAAAAAAATTACCATCACTTCCCTATCAAAAGTAAAAAGCTCAACTAAGTCAAGGCTCTCAACCGGCATATTTGAATTTGATCGGGTATTGGGTGGTGGAGTCGTTCCAGGTGAGGTAATTTTGCTTACTGGTCAACCAGGAATTGGAAAATCAACACTCGTTCTTCAAGCTTTTCAAAAACTTAAAGTGCTTTATATCTCCGGCGAAGAATCGGCTGAACAGGTAAAAAATCGGGCCGAAAGACTTTCTGTTGACCTTGATAATCTTTCATTTTCTGCAGATCTACAGATAGAAAGTATCATTCAAAGCTTAGAAGAATTAAAAGATGAAATTGAAATTATTATTATTGATTCTGTCCAAACCATCTATTCAAAAGATATTGGAGGACCGGTCGCCGGTGTCAGTCAGCTAAAAGAAGTGACTAAAAAAATTATTAATTTTGCCAAACAATCTAAATTGTCCGTTTTGTTAATCGGTCATATTAACAAAGAAGGCGATGTGGCCGGACCAAAAACGTTGGAACATTTTGTCGACTGTGTACTAGAACTCGAAGGTGAAAAAGTTTCTAACTTTAGGTTACTCCGTGCTTCAAAAAACAGATTTGGTTCGACTGACGAAATTGGAATTTTTGAAATGAAACAAAAGGGACTTAGTGAAGTTAAGAACCCATTAGTTTTCTTAGAAACTGATAAAAAATTGGAGCCGGGAAAAGCCATTGTTGGCGTAGCGGAGGGAAAACGACCTTTCTTTTTTGAAATTCAAACATTGGTTGTTCCCACCAGTTTTATGAATCCGCGTCGGGTCGTTAAAGGCTTGGACTATAACAAAGTTCTATTATTATTGGCAGTTATTAGAAAAAATTTAAATCTCCCTCTTGACCGTTTTGATGTTTTTGTTAACGTCGTCGGCGGCGTCTCGATCAAATCAACCGGAGCTGATCTTGGCTTTATTGCTTCATTAATTTCATCATTCAAAAATATTGCCCTACCAGCCAATTCTCTCTTTGTTGGCGAAGTTGGGTTACTTGGTGAAATTCGACCAACCCACATGGAAGAAAAAATTATCGAAGAGTCAAAGCGTCTAGGATTTAAAAAAATTTATTCTTCAAAGTTAATAAATAATGTAAAAGAATTTGCAAAGAAATTATAGTCTGGATTCCCGCCTCCGCGGGAATGACATCATGGCGCCTTCTTAAAGAAAGTTTTTTCCACAATAGTTTTTTTTCCGTTGGCTCCAATAAGATTTATTATTAATTTGTTTTCTCCTTCATTGAGCGAATATTCATAGGTGAATACCCCTTCTTTATTTTGATAAATTCTTTCCCCAGAAATTGTGACACTCGTATCTTTCTCAGTTTTTCCAGTAATTTTTATATTTTTTTCCACAGAAAAATTTGTTTTTGTTGGGGATAATAAAGTAAAACTTGGCGGAGAAAAGTAGGTTTTTAACTGAAAAACAAAATATAAAATAAAAAACAAAGTTAAAATTATTAAACCAAACTTTAATAACTTTTTTGTTCCCGAAGTTAAATAAGCGCTCGTTACTTTTCTTTTAAATCTTATTTCTTCCTTTTTTTCATAATCACGTCTAAAAAATGCCAGAACTTTTTTATGATCAAGATTCAAGACACGGGAATAGTTCTTGAGAATCCCTGTTATATAAATTTTAGAAGAAAAATAATTCCAATTTTCATCTTCAATTGCTTTTAAGTATTTTTCCCTTACCTTTATTTGCTTTTCAATATCAATTAGAAGTAAACCTTTTTTTTCCCTTTCATTTTTAAGAATTGTACCAACGGATAACATAGCTTTATTATACTCTTCCAGTATACTCTCCTGTCTCCGGATTAATACTGATTGTTTCCCCAACTTTGACAAATATTGGAACCATAACTGTGGCACCAGTTTCGACTTTAACGGGTTTTTTAGCCCCGGAAACCGTATCGCCTTTAGCCGCGTCATCTGCCTCAACTATTTTTAGTCTAACACTCATCGGTGGACGAATTGTTAATGGTTTATCGTTATACATATAGACGAACATCTTCTCTCCCTCTTTAAAAAATCTGGAAATATCTCCAACAACAGAAATTGGGAGAGCCGACTGATTAAACGTTCTCTCATCCATAAAATATAGATTTTCCTGATCTTTATAAATATATTGCATATCAACTGAAGTGACGTCCAATACTTCTACTTGCTCATTGGATTTATAAGCATATTCAACGTTTTTAGCAGTAATAAGATTTTTTAATCTCGCTTTCATTAAGGCTGATCCTTTTCCTGGTGAATAGAAGTCAGCTTTTTGAACTTGACAAATTGCACCTTGAAAAGTAACAAACTCCCCTTTTTTTAGATTACCGGCATTTATTCGCATATTTAATTTTTATATTATTTATTACGAGTTTAGAGAGTTTAGCGAGTTTGTATTTTAAACTCGTCAACTCGTTAAGCTCGCTAAATAAATTAATCTATAATATTTATAAGTTTTAGTTTATCAATAGAAGTCACATTTGCAAATATCATTACCAATCTTTCGAACCCAATTCCCGCTCCTGTGCAAAAAGGCAAACCATATTTTAATGCTTTAATGAAGCTTTTGTCAATCGTATGATCAATCATTTTATTTTTTTTTCGCTTTTCTGATTCAGAAATAAATCTCTTTTCCTGCTCATTATAATCATTCAATTCTGTACAAAAACCTCCGATCTCAAGACCATTTATATAGAACTCACATCTTTGAGCGGTTCGACCATCTTCGTTCAATTTAGCCAAAGAAGCCATTTGTTTTGGATAATTATAAAGTAAGGTCGGGTAACCACTAATTCCTAACTTTGGCTCTATTTCGGTTGCTAATATCTGGGAAAACAGATCTTCATAGGTGGTTTTTTCGATGTTGTATCCTTTTTCTTTTGCTTTGTTAAAAAACAATTTCTCGTCAAATAATTCTTCTTCATTTATTTTTGTAAATTTTAAGAATGCTTGAGCCACCGACATTTTTTCCCATTTTTTAAATGATATTTTTAATTTTTTATTTTCTATTTTGATATATTGAAGTAATTTCAGCACTTCATCGGCCATTTCTAAATAATCTATACCTAATTTATAAAATTCTAGCATGGTGAATTCTGGACTGTGCCAATCAGAATTTGGCTCGCTATTTCTATAAGCCCGACCGAGATAATAACAATTACCAACTCCAGTGACCAACAATCTTTTCAAGAATATTTCTGGCGAAGGTGTCAAATAAAGTTTTTCCTTTTTATCAAGATAATTAAACTTGGTTTCAAAAATTTCAAGATAAGATTCAGGAATAAGTGCCGGAGACAAAACCGGTAGATCAACTTTAAGATAATTATTTTTATTCATAAATTCATGGACAGTTCGCTCGACCTGGAGATAGATTTTGTAGTTGTTTAAGTTCTTAATAGTTGTTTGTATTTTCATGTTGAAATTATACATTAGAAAAATATATTGTTTCATTGTTCCATGGTTTCATTGTTTTCAATTTTGTAGGGGCTTGATTTATCAAGCCCTAAACATAAATCAAAAGCCTTGTGTCAGGTGATATAATTTTTAAATGGCAAGAGGGCAGTTTGAATCCAGGAGCAGTGAAATTAGAGAAGTAAAAGCTGAAGAAAATATTACTTCAAAGAGGGGTATTGCTAAGCATATGCACAACATATTAAGAGTGATACTTAAAGATGGGTAATTATTTTAAAAAGGGAATTAAAATTGATTTGACACCTAAAGCTAAGAAAAATAGAGAAAAAGCAGCCGATGATTTGAAAAAAAAATATGATCTATAATAATTTCAGTAATTTTTTCAAAACAAAATCAAATCTCTTCCTCCAACTCCTTTAATAGTTCTTTTGATGAATATTTTGGAACGATGAATCGTTCCACTACAGTTAATGATAATTCCTAATCTAAAAAAATAGTAGAGGTGCAATTTATTGCACAAAAAATCAGCATTATTTAAAAATTCGTAGTGATTTGATTTATCAAACCTTAATAATTTATATTTAAAGCATTATGCCTTGACAAGAAGAATAACTGAGTGTAGAATCTTAAAAACTTATGACGACGCTAGGCTCTTTACCAAAAAAAATAAAAAATCCAGAAGGATTTGTTACACTTCCTGGTTCTGTATTTACTGCATTAGCTTTTGTTAATAGTGGAAGAGTAAAGATCACTGAAGAATTAGCTAAAATATTAAAAAAAATGAAAGAGGGACGTATAAAAAATGAAAAAGAGTAATCAAATCTCTTCTTCCAACTCCCTCAACAACTCTTTTGCCCTTGAAGAAACTCGGGACGGGGTATTGATTTTGTAGACGACGTACTGATCGCCTTTGCGGTTTGATTGCGGATAAGGAACTCCTTGATCGTGAAGTTTGACAGTTGTCCCCGACTGCGTCCCCGATCTTATTTTTAACTTAATCGTCCCATTAACAGTTGGAACTTCGACCACTCCGCCAAGAACTGCTAAAGAATAAGAAATTTCTTTTTCAAAATATATATCCTGACCTTTTCTGGTGAAATAAGGATGCGATTTAACTTTCACCTGCAAATCAAAATCGGAAAATCTGATTGTCATATTGTCATCAACTCCTGCTGGGATCTGAAAAGATTTTTCTTCACCTTTGACAATCATAGTTTTCTTAACACCGTTAACGGCTTCTTCAAAAGTCAAAGTGATTTCATAAACATCACGTCTTTGCTGGCGTCTTCCCCCCCGGGAAAACGGTGATTGAAAGCCGAAAAATTGTTCAAAAATTTCAAAAGGATCGGAAAATCCCCCAAAATCAACATTCTCAAATCCCTGAGTTGAAAAGCCTCCAAAGCCTCCAAATGGATTTGACTGATCTGATTGTCCAGCACTCGAGTGACCTGGACCTCCTCGATTGAAAGCGCTTTCTCCATACTGGTCATACATTTCTCGCTTTTTTGAATCAGAAAGAACTTCGTAGGCTTTTGTAACATCTTTAAATTTACCAGAAGCTTCTGTTGTTTTATTTCTGTCCGGATGCCACTTAAGAGCCTGACGACGATAGGCCGTTTTTATTTCCGCATCAGATGCACCCTTTGAAACACCGAGAGTTTCGTAATAATCCATATCAGTTCACCACTTCTCCTTCTTCCACCTTTCCTTTGTCCGCCGTAGCTTTAGCGGAGGCGGATTCCTTAGCGTCTTCACTTTTTGAATCTGCTTTCGCTTCACCAGGTTTTGCCTCTTGTTTGGCGTAAGCCGCTTGTCCAATTTTTGAAAGTTCGTCAGAAAGATCTTTTGTTTTTGCTTCTATTTCATCTTTTGTTCCTTTTTCGATCTTTTCTTTAAGTTCTTTGATCTTTTTCTCAACATTTTCTTTGATGGTTTTATCGACCTTATCTCCACCATCACGTAAAGATTTTTCTGATACATAGATCATGTTATCAGCTTTATTTCTTACCTCGATCTTTTCTTTTTCCTCTTTATCCTTGTCAGCGTTCTTCTCCGCTTCTTCTCTCATCTTTTCAATCTCATCTTTAGTTAGTCCGGTTGATCCGGTGATTTTGATAGCTTGGGATTTTCCGGTTGCCTTATCTTTGGCCGTAACCGTCAAAATTCCATTGGCATCCAACTCAAAAGTGACTTCAATCTGAGGAACACCTCGAGGAGCCGGTGGAATGCCATCAAGGGTAAATCTTCCCAAAGATTTATTATCACGAGCTAACGGTCTTTCACCCTGCATAATGTGGATCTCTACTTGTGTCTGATTATCTCCGGCAGTTGAAAATACTTCCGCTTTAGAATTTGGGACCGTTGTATTCTTCTGGATTAATGGTGTCATCACACCGCCCAATGTTTCAAGTCCAAGCGTCAGTGGAGTGACATCAAGCAACACAACGTCCTTGGTTTCTCCAGTTAAAACACCTCCCTGAATTGCCGCTCCAAGAGCAACCACTTCATCAGGATTAACGGAACGGTTTGGTTCCTTGCCAAAAAACTCTTTTACCTTTTCAATTACTTTTGGCATTCTCGTCATACCTCCAACTAAAACTACTTCATTAATCTTGGAAACGTCAACTTTTGCATCTTTCAAACAGGCTTTAACTGGTCCAAAAGTTTTTTCAATTAACTCACCGATTAATGACTCGAGTTTATCTCTTCCAATCTTCATCACTAAATGTGATGGCTGACCATCTTTAACAGTGACAAACGGCAAGTTAACCTCCGCTTCTTTCGAAGTAGATAGTTCAATCTTGGCTTTCTCAGCTGCATCACGTAAACGCTGAAGAGCTTGCGGATCTTTTCTTAGATCAACACCGTTATCTTTCTTAAATTCATCAGCAATGTAGTCCAAGATGACTTTATCAAAATCGTCTCCACCCAAATGAGTATCACCGTTGGTTGCTTTGACATGAAAAACGCCTTCGCCCAACTCAAGGACGGTTATATCAAAAGTTCCTCCACCCAGATCATAAACAGCAATTGTGTGGCTGTGCTTTTTATCCAAGCCGTAAGCCAAAGCAGCCGCAGTTGGTTCATTAATAATTCTGACGACTTCCAGTCCAGCAATTTCACCGGCCTGTTTGGTTGCCTGGCGTTGAGCGTCGTCAAAATAAGCAGGGACAGTAATAACGGCTTTTTCAACTTTTTCGCCTAAATGAGCTTCTGCATCAACCTTAATTTTTTGCAAAATCATTGCCGAAATCTCTTGAGGAGTATATGTTTTTCCTTCTATTTCAACGTCGGCCATTTCATCTCGACCTTGAACAATTTTATACGGCAGCCATTTGACATCAATCTTGACTGACTCGTCACTAAATCTTCTACCCATCAATCTCTTAATTGAGAAAACTGTATTTTTTGGATTAACGACCATCTGACGTTTTGCCACGTCCCCAACAATCCTTTTTACCGGATCAACCACCGATGGAATCGTGTTTCTTCCTTCTTGAGAAAAGATAACTTTTGGTTTTCCTCCCTCCATTACCGCCACACACGAATTTGTCGTACCTAAATCAATCCCTATTATTTTAGCCATATTGATTAAAAATAAATTTTTAATAAATTACAAATCCTAAATCTCAAGTTCCAAATAAGTTTAAAATTTTAAATTTAAAACGTTTATTATTTATTTGTGATTTGTTATTTAGAATTTATAATTTTTTTTGATACTTTGACTTGCGCAACTCTAATTATTTTATCTTCAAATTTATAACCTTTTCTTAAAATTTCTACAACTTTATTTTCTTCTTTTCCTGGAATAATATCAATTGCTCCATTTCAACCAACCCTGCTTCCTTCAAAATTTGGATAAAATGATCCTTTGAGATCTTCAATCCTTCGTCTTTCACAAACAATTCTGCCTTTTCTAAATTATCTATAAACGGCAATATTTTTATCAATAGATTTTTATTGGCCATCTTCATCAGCTCAAATCTTTCTTCACCGACTCTTTTTTCTAAATTCTGGTAATCAGCTATTGCTCTTAAATATTTATTTTTAAATTCATCTACCTGTTGTTTTAATGCAACAATTTCCAATTGTATTTTTTCAAGCTCGAGTTTCTTTGTTAAATCATCTGGGCTTTGTTTTTCTTCTTTTTTTTGATTTGTTTTTGTTTGCTTTTTGTCCATAATTATTAAATTATAACTCTCAATTAATTATTAATTTATTTAGCGAGTTTAACGAGTTAACGAGTTTAATTAATGAAACTCGCCAAACTCTCTAAACTCGTAAAATAAAAAATAATAAATAAATTTTAAAGTTCCTGTTCTTTTACAATTTCTCCCAATAATCCGGAAAAATATCTTACCTGAGGAATAACAGCCTCATAAGACATTCTTTTTGGACCAATTACGCCAATAATTCCTTTAATTTTTGTCCCTTCAAATTCACCAAATACACTTGCGCAACAGTCAAAAGCCGGATCATGAAAATCCTCTTCTCCAAGCATATAATAAATTTCATCTTCAAGTGAAAACATGTCATTTAATATTTTTTCCCAAAAGGTTACTTCGTCAAGCCTGCCAAATAAAGATCGCGATAGATTAATGTCCAAAAATTCCGGCTCATTCAGTAAATTCGCCATACCTGAATAATACACATCTCCTAAGTTGGTTGTTACAAGTGATAATAAACTTGTTTTCTGTGATAAAACTTTGGTCGCTTGAGACAAAAGTCGATGAGCTTCTTTTCTTTCGTCCCAAACACTATTTTTGTATGAGACTTCGTCAATGGTTGACATCTCTTTTTGCTTCATCAGATGCTTTATGTAAAAACGGAAGCCTTTTGCCGATGGAACCCGGCCAGAAGAAAAATGATTCTTTTTCAAGTAACCTTTTTTGGCCAGCTCAACCATCTCATTTCTGATTGTTGCCGGCGAAACTCCCAATTTGTATTTCTTTTCCAAAATCTCACTTCCCACGGCCGCACCGGTTTCCGTATATTCGTGAATAATTACTTTTAAAATGTCGATCTGTCTTTGTGTTAAGTCTTCCACATCGTCTCGCTGTAGCTCAATTTAACTTATTTAACATTTTATTGAGCGGAGGCGGATATTTAGCAAATATACATAACGTCTGCTAAAATGTCAATAGGTATTTATAACCGTTATAAATGTTATAATTTTTATAAACTTATGATGAAACTTGGCGCACATCAATCAATTTCCGGTGGATATTCAGAAGCTTTAAAACGAATAAGTAATATTGGCGGAAATTGCCTACAAATTTTTTCTTCCTCCCCCCGTGGTTGGAACTTTGCAAACCCAAATGATGATGAAATAAAAAAATTCTCAATTCTGAATTCTGAATTCTCAATTTCTCCTATATATTTTCATGCAACGTACTTAATTAATTTAGCTGACGACGGTCGCATCGGACACATGTCAAAAATGTCGTTAATTAACGAATTAAATCTTGCGCCAAAACTTGGCATTAAAGGCTCAATAATTCACCTTGGATCTTTCAAAGAAAAAAAACAATTGCCAATAGAAAATTATCTTATCGACGATCGTCCACAAGATAATAAATACAAGGTTTTAATAAATAATATTAAAGAAATACTTGACAAAACTCCGAAAGATTCTCTGTTTATTATAGAAAATGCCGGGAACAGAAAGATTGGACAAACTCTTGAAGAAATATCACAAATCGTCAAAGATGTTAACAACAAACGAATTCGTCTTTGCTTAGATACCTGTCATTTGTTTTCCAATGGATATAAATTTGATACAAACAAAGAGCTCGATTTTTTTCTCGCTAAACTCGTTAAACTCGAAATAAATAATTTAGTTGAATTATGGCATGTTAACGATAGCCGCGACGAATTTGACTCAGGCCACGACCGCCATGATAATATTGGACAAGGAAAAATGAACATTGATGAGTTTAAAACTTTATTAAATCACCCACAAACAAAAAACTTTCCTTTTATAATCGAAACTCCAGGATTTGATGGCAACGGTCCTGATAAAAAAAATCTCGATATTTTAAAATCCTTAGTTGGTATATAATTTCTACATGATCAAACTGCCAAAAGAAGTTGTTGAACTGATGAAAAAATTTAAAGAAAGTAAGTTCCAAATTTATGTTGTTGGCGGGGCCGTTCGTGATACTCTTTTAAACAAGCCTGTTGATAATTGGGACTTTACAACAAATGCCACTCCGGAACAAATTCTTAAAATGTTCCCTGACGCTTTTTATAACAATGTCTACGGAACTGTAACCGTGCCAATCAAAAATGAACAATCAAACAACCTGCCTGCCGGCAGGCAAGGTGAAACAATGAAACAATTGCTTTTTGAAATCACTCCATTCCGCAAAGAATCTGGTTATTCTGATTTACGTCATCCGGAAAAAATAGAATGGGCAAAAACCATAGAAGAAGATTTATCACGTCGTGACTTTACAATTAACTCTATGGCTTTTGATGGATCAATAATTATTGATCCCTACAAAGGAATGGATGATTTAAAAAATAAATTGATTAAGGCTGTTGGTGAACCGGATAAGCGCTTTAACGAAGACGTCCTACGCTTACTTCGAGCTATTCGTTTTACATCTCAACTTGGTTTTCTTATTGAAGATAAAACAAGAGAATCAATTCAAAAAAACGCTTTATTAATCGCTAAAATTTCTTGGGAAAGAATTAGAGATGAATTTTTAAAAATATTAAACAGCGACCATCCAGCTGAAGGAATTTTTTTTCTAAAAAGCACCGGACTACTTTCATACATTTTACCCGAGGTTGATGTTTGTTTTACCATCCCCCAAAAAAGCCCTAAGCGCCATCATATTTATGATGTCGGAACTCATTTGGTCATGGCTCTCAAACATTGTCCATCCAAAGATCTGATCACCAGGTTTGCCACATTAATTCATGATATTGGCAAAGCAAAAACTTTTTATAAAGATGAAAAAACTGATTTAATTACTTTTTATAATCACGAAGTTGTTGGTAAAAGGCAAGCAGAAAAAATTGCCGATCGGTTTAAATTATCAAATAAGCAAAAAGACAAACTTGTCACGCTTGTTGCCGAACATCAGTTTACAGTTTCCGAAGATCAAACTGACAAAGCTGTACGAAGATTTATCCGGGGAGTCTCAAAAGAATACTTAAATGATATGCTGGATTTGCGGACAGCGGACCGAATTGGTTCAGGAGCAACTCCAACTTCCTGGCGAACCGAACTATTTAAAAAACGCCTTGAAGAAGTCCAAAAACAACCATTTCAGATTAAAGACTTAAAGATTGATGGAAATGATGTGATGAAAATATTAAAAATAAAACCTGGCCCTAAAATAGGCGAAGTGTTAAAAGATCTTTTTGATCAGGTTGTTGAAGGAAAGTTAAAAAATACAAAAAAAATATTAATTGAAGAAGTTGAGAAGTTAGCCTTAAAACAATTCACTACATTATAACATTATAATGTAGTAAGAATTTTTTCTTCTTCTTGCAGTGAAGATTCTTCACCATGTCCTGGATATATAACCGTTCCCTTTGGAAGCTTAAATATCTTTTTTAGAGATTTTTTTAGATCGTCTTTACTGCTGTATGATAAATCTGTCCGGCCAATCCCCTCTTTAAATAAAGTGTCACCGGTAAAAAGAGCGTTTTCTTCTGCGAAGTATAACGAACAACTTCCTGGCGTGTGTCCCGGTGTTTTTATAATTCTGAATTCTAAATTCTCAATTCTAAATTTAGCACTATCTAAATATTTAATTTTACTTGGCCTAACAAAGTGTGGGTCAAATCCTAAAAAATATTTAGCTGTTTCATTTAGCCTATCAGTCAAAAACTGATCTTCTTTAAAGATATATAAAGGAACGTTTAAGGATAGTTGAATTTCTCCTACAGCTCCAATATGATCAAAGTGTCCGTGAGTTGCCAACATTCCCACTAAATTAAAATGTTGTCTTTGTAATTCTTCAAGGATAAACGAAGCGTCGTCCGCCGGATCAACAATCAAACAGTTTTGACCATCAATCAAGAAATAGCAATTCGCCTGTAATTGACCTAAAGAATATTTAACAATTCTCATTTTTATTTATAAATATTACCTCTAAAACCAATCGCTCTGACTTTAATAATTTTATTTTTAATATCTGGTAAATAAACTATTCTTAACGGTGGAATTTTAACTCGATAATATCCTTGAAATTCACCGTGCATTTTCGATCCTAAAAAAGGATTATATTCCAATAAATGAAGATTTTTCAGTATTTTTTCCTGAATATTTTTGTCAAGCTTTCTTAATTCTTTTTTTGCTCGATTTTCGAGGAAGACTAGATACATAGGTGCCTTTAACATCGGACAATAATCGATATTTTCCAATCTTCAATTCTTTTTCTACTTCATCTAAAGTTTGATACTTTCCTTCTTTAAAATTTTTATCAGATTCTTTTATTGACTCCATTAAATCTTTATCTGACAGCGTTTCAAGTGTAGCTATCCACCCATCGTAATCATCTTTATTCATTACAACAACTTCGGGTATCCCCTTTACCGTAATACTAATTGGATATGGACTTTTTTTTACCTTTGCTAATAGATTAAAAAAGTTATTTCTTGCATCTGTAGCCGTGATAAATAAATCAGTTGTTTTCATAATAAATATCTCCGTACATTATTATGTACAACGAATATGGTTTTGTCAAGTGTTATATTTATGACTTCAACCACTCAACATAGTCGCATCCGCCTGGTGTTTTTGTGGCTGGATCCCAGGTCGCCATTGAACATTTTTTTAGTTTTTTTCCACTAGCTGTTGTAAAAAGAACTAATTTTGCCTGGCATTTTGGACAATCTTCATCTAGTTGTTCAGTGGTTCCTTTTATCCACTCAATATAGTCGCATCCCCCAGCTGTTTTTGTAGTTGCGTCCCAGGTCGCCGTTGAACACTTCTTCATTTTTTTACCCATTCGGGTAACTGCAGAAACCAGTGGGGCGCCACATTTTGGACATTTTTCATCTAAGGTGACAGGTTCAACTTCTAACCACTTTACATAGACGCATCCATCGATTGTGTGAGTCTCTGGGTTCCAACTTCCCTTTGAGCAACGTTGTAATTTCTTACCTGTCTTGGTCTCAAAAACTTCGCCTAATGGCGAACCACACTTTGGACAAATCTCAGCGATTTTATCTGATTTTATATCATTCATATAAAGATTATAAAATTTATAATTATTATAACTATTATTTTTGCTTATGTTTCTCCAACCAAACTAAAATCGGCGTTGCCACAAATGGCGAAGAATAGGTACCTGTAATTGTTCCAATTAACAATGTTATGATAAAAAATCTAATCGTTGATCCGCCCATAGTAGTCAACGCTAACAACATGAAAACAATTGTCATCGAATTATTAAGAGAACGAATCATTGTCTCCGTCAGTGCCTGATTGGAAGCCGACTCAATTTCTAAAGTTTCTTGCTCGTCGCGATACTCTCGAATTTTATCAAAAATTACAATCGTATCATGAACTGAAAAAGACATCGTCGTTAGAACGGCTGTCACAAACATTGTGTCAACCTCTGCGCCAAAAAAATGGCCTAATAATGAGTAAGTGCCAACGACGACTAATAGATCGTGAAACATCGCTAAAACTGCCGAAAAAGCAAAGTTAAAACCTTTGAAAGCAAAACTCATATAAATTAAAATACCAATAACTGCTAAAACGGAAGCTACTAAAGTCTTATTAATTGCTTCCCGCCCTAAAATTGGCCCAACTGTTTCTGAGCGCAAAACAGTAATTTTAACTTTTAATTTTGCTTCTAAATCTTTTTTTAATGATGATTCTTTATTCTGATCTAATACCTTTGTTCGGAGTATCATGTTTTTGTCTTGCAATTTTAGGCTGACCACTGATATTTTATTTAAATCTAACACCTTTTGTATCTTGCTTTTTTCAACTACTTTATTCATCTGAAATTCAAAGTTGCTTCCCCCGGTAAAATCAATTGAATATCGAAAACCCCATTTGACAATCGAAGATAGGCCTGCACTAATGACGATGAACGAAATTAAAAAATATAGCCAACGATATTTTAAAAAATTTATCATATTAATTTAATAACAAATGACAAATATTAAATAACAATTGAATAATAAATAATTAATTTTAAAACTGTTTATTAATATTTGTTATTTAAAATTCATTTGATGTTTGTTATTTATTATTTGTAATTTTATTTTTATAAAATATATCAATCAGTCTCTTTGTTATTACTACTCCCGTAAATAAACTTGTCCCGACTCCAATTGCCAAAGTTAGGGCAAATCCTCTTACCATCCCAAACTGGGGTAAAAACTCCCAGTTTAATGGATTAAAAAGAATAAATGCCACGATCAAAGTCGTAATATTAGCATCTTTTATTGCATCAATCGCATGGCCAAAACCTAATCTAACCGCGATATCAAAACCTCTTCCTTTTCTTTGTTCTTCTTTAATTCTTTCAAAAATTAAAATATTTGAATCGACTGCCATTCCTATTGATAAAATAAATCCGGCTACTCCAGGTAAAGTCAAAACTAATGGAATTGCTTTAAAAATAAACAAAGAAATTAATCCATAGATTATTAAAGCCAGCGACGCAATAAAACCTAATCGGCCATAATAAATAATCATAAAAAGTAAAACCATGATCAAACCGATCGTTCCCGCATAAATACTTTTTTTTACCTCAACTTCTCCGAGTGTCGCGCCAATATTTTTTTGCTCAACCAATCTAATCGGTAATGGCAAAGCTCCGGAATTAATGGCAATAGTTAATTTTTTTGCTTCGTCTGTTGTAAAGTTTCCAGTAATGACGGCACTACCGTCTAGTATTTCTGTTTGCACGTTTGGTGTAGTTAAAGGAATATTGTCTAAAAATATTCCAACCGGTTTTCCAATATTTCTTTTCGTAATTTCAGCAAACAAATCTGCCCCTTTTTTATTAAATTTTAATCCTACTTCAGGTTTTCCGTCTTGACTATTAAACTCAACCGTAGATTTAAGAATATGAATTCCTGATAACCCAGTATCCTTGGTTAATTGTACAAAAATAGGAGTCGTGGTAGCGATTTTTCCATCAGGCAGTTCTCTAAATGTTAGTTGAGCTGTTTGACCAATTAGTTTTATTGCTTCTTCATAGTTATTAATTCCCGGCAAGTCAACGCTTAATCGATATTTATCCCCTGTTTTAATCGTTTGTATTTGAGGTTCTGTCACTCCAAAAAAATTAATTCTTCTCTCAATCACATCACGGGCTGAATTTAGAGAATCGTTTAAATCTTCTTTTTTAACCTTTGCGGTATTTGCTTCAAAAATCAAACTGCTACCGCCTTTTAAATCTAATCCTAATTTTGTCGTAAAATCTTTTTTAACATTTAATCCATAAAAATTGAAATTAATCTGACTCGGTATTTTATATTTAGTTTTGACACTTTCAGGAAGATCAACCCAAATTAATCCCAAAAAAACAAGAGTAATAATAATTGATTTGAATATTTTCATTTTAATAGCTCTTCTTCCACTCCAACCAGCATAATTTTAGGTTGTTTTAAAAATCTCCAAATAAAGGGATCATTATTTTTTTTCCTAAAAATAAACTCGCTTTCAGTCATGGTAGAATAATTAATAGGACGTCCGAATTCTTTTTCTACTTCCTTAATTATTGATTCGATTTCAACTACAACGATTATTCCCACTAAAAGTAAATAAATTTCATCATCTTTTATAATCAAGTTTTTTGGAAATTTTGTCGAAACCGCAATAAATTTTATTTTCCCAATTTTTGATAAATTACTATGAATTGATGCTGCTAATTTGCTCGTTTTAGAAAAAATTCTTAAAAATTCATCATATAACTGATAGTTTTTATTCAAAGAAAAATAAACTTTATTGAGCCGGCGCTCCCGTAGTAATAATTTTTCTTCGGTCAAAATATCAAGTTCTCGCTTAACAGCATTAACCTCCTCATCAATCTCACGGACAACCCGTCGCAGATAAAAATTTTCGCTCGGTCGATGGAAAAACAACTCAAGAACCTTCCGCCTCGCCTTTGATGGAATTATATGTTGTAACATCATGTTTAAAGCGAGGTACTAGTATTTTTTGATAATCGCCAGGGGCCCCTTCGGGGTGTGGCGTTCAAAAAATACGGTACCGAGCTTTTAGTAATTCACCTTGTTCCCTATAGGCAACATCTCAATAAACACCTGCCCTCGAACAATCGAGATTTCTTCATCACTGCTATCAAAAAATTTAATATTATCTTCCTCAGTTTCTTTGTTCCATGTCCCTTTAACTACTTGACCGTTCTTAAAGAATAACATTTCTCCGCTACCAATATTTTTATAAAGTAAATGCTGGCCACCTTCATAACCATCGTTTGCGGGCGATTCTTTAGCAAATATTACTACAATATTTTTTGCTTCCAATACTTTCCCTGTATTTTTATCAAGATGAGCAACACCTCCATTAGTTCTTTTATAACTATTTGTCCTACTATCATAACTCCAGACAACACCGAAATCGCTGGCTAAATTATCCCAAAAACCAAAATCAATTTTCACTACTTTACCCCTGTCAGAAGCTTTTGCGTCATCTTCAAATTTAAAAGGAGAAAAACCTTTGTCCCATCTGACTCCCTTTTCATCAACATTAGTTAATTCTCTCTTGTCTTTTGCATACTGCCAAAGTTTTTTTGTTGAAGTATAGACTGTGTGTTCAGTGGCCACATTTTTTAATCTTTCATAATCGCGCCAGAAATATGGAAAAGGAACCGAAAATTGATTTAAATCATTATTAGATGACCAACCCAATTCACTGATATATCCCAAGGCGTCCGCAGGTCCAGGAGTGTTAGCTCCGCCCACATGAGCATATAGAGGATTCTGACCATAACCTTCAAGAAACTTTAAAAAATAGATACGGGCCGAACGAACCGGACCAACATACGAAGCATTTTGACAATAAAATATTGCTAAAAATCTGGTAATTCCACCTTCGGCAACTGCTTCGTAGATTATATCTGCAGAAGATAAACCTGACTGGGGACGAGCTTCCTTGTGATTTTCAATCATAATGCCCAACGGCCTTTGAGCTTCCCAAATACTTCTTTGAGTTTTGGAAAGTAATTGACCATTTAAAGGACATTCTTCTGTTTTTGGTTCTGCGTTGATAGTTGCTTCAGCAGAGCCGTTTTCCGATGTAGGAGCTTGATAAGCAATCGGTGACAAAAATGATAGACTTTTTTCAGCCGAAAAAAAAGAAAAAGTTGTTACTCCCGAAAGTATAAAGACAATAAACACAACCACAAAAGCTATTTTTTTGTTAATCATAATTAGGATGAATTAATAATTGCCTTCTTTTCTTCCTCAGATAATTCAAATTCTTCACTCTTACCATTTTTAACTTTTTTACTATAAACCCTCAAGCCATCACGAGTATGTATGAAATTAATAACTATACCACTATTTTCATTATTTAGAAAAGTGATAACAAAGCTTTTTTCTCCACCTGTTTTTTCAAAAGGATTAAACCTAACCAAACCTACCTTCTGGATGTGAAGAATTGATTTTTTTATTTCTTCGTGCAATTCTTTTTTAACTACTTCAAGCTCCTGGCTAGTTTTCTTATCAATCATCAATAACTCATCCAAAATTTCATCAATCTTATGTTTTCCGGTATTTGAGATTAAACTGTTGTAATGGGCTTTAGTCCTTAGGACTATCCCTGTTAAAATAATTAACCAAGCAAAAAAAATAATTACCAACCCATAAATAAGCATTAACACATTCTATATATTTGTACAAAAACTGTCAACGAGATTTTACCCTGAGCGACCCTGAGTTTATCGAAGGGAAGTCGAACGGGTTGACAATTGAGATTCGACTCTCTATATTATTACCGTATGCCTAAGAAGACAAAGAAAGAAAAGTTATTAGCCATGTATCATAGAAAACTTCGTTTACTGGAAGATAGAGAGGTTGTAGTCCCAGTTTCAACGCTTACTTCAGTTTTTAATAATAAAACAATACCTGTAATAATTCAGCCAGTTAATCAATATTTTTTTTCCGATCTAAAAAAAAGTCTGTTATTAATAGTTCTAATTATTGGGGTTGAAGTTGGTTTGTATTTTGCTAAATTAATTAAATAAAATCCTAAGTAATAAATTACAAATCACAAACAAATTATAAATTTCAAATATTAAAAAATAAATCCAGTTATTTTGGATCTTGAGATTTATAATTTAGAATTTTTTTACGAGGGGGTGATTTAATATATGGCAAGCATGTACTGTGTAAAATGTAGAGCTAAAAAAGAAGTTGCTAATCCGGAAAAAGTTACAATGAAAAATGGTAAACCAGCAATGAAAGGAAAATGCCCAGATTGCGGAACCGGAATGTACCGAATTGGCACGGCTGCATAATATTTTATTTAAATAGGATATGATAACCCCTCACCACTGGTGGTGAGGGGTTTTG
>LBPR01000003.1:0-53316 GCA_000990305.1 Candidatus Roizmanbacteria bacterium GW2011_GWC2_34_23
TAAATTAGGATTTTTGACGATGACGGAATTTTGGGAAAATTGGGCGGATGAGGTGGCTACCGAGAGCGTCACGCCGTTATACCAGTTGGGATCAATGCCTAATTCTACTTGGACTTGGGGACTGCTGTCACCGACACGGCCCACCCCAGGGGAGCCAGGGCTCACCCCTGGGGAGGTCCTATCATAGTAAAAGACTTTGTTGACCGTGTTTGATCCAAGATAGGTATTGCCGGCGTTGTCTGTGGTGGAGGTGGCGAGGGTTTGGCCGCCGATCAAGCCGGTTTTTTGAACGGCGGTGTTTAACGAGGCAGTAGTATTGGCGCTATCGGTTTTGGTGGAGTCACTTAGGGTATCAAACATCAGCCCGCGGGCATTGATCGGCGTAGAGCCAGTACTCGTTGTGCTTGGTGCCTTTGTCAATACTGGCGGCGGCGGTGACCTGCGGCTGGACTTTGAAGATCATTTTGAGATACCCCGAGGCGGCGTTGGTGGTGTCATCAACGATGCCGACTAACCCGTCGTATTGCTTGGCGCTGGCCACGGCCGAGCCTGCCGTATCGGAGGTAAAGAGATACTCTCCCTTGGCGGCGGTAGTGGCGTTTTTGACGGTGACATTGACACTGCCCGCGTAGGCGACCATACAGATATCATTGGCGTCGCAGACTCCGTCGCCGTCGGCGTCGTTGGTGACGCCCAGGCCCACGCCCACGACCACACCGAAACCGGCTTTGCTATAGGGAGTAGTAGTGGTCGTAAAGCTGGTGTTGTTACTGGTATCTAAAACCACGATGGCTTTACTGGCGACGATGCCACCGGATTTGTTGGTGAGTAACATACTGGTGCCGTTGCCGGATAATATTGTTCCCGCCGCGTACAGGTTGCCGTCTTTATCAATGTAGAACTTTTCCGTGCCGGCATTTTGAAGAGATAATAATTTAGCACCTTGAGTAGTTAATGAGGTTGTATTGAGAGTAAAACCCATGGCAGTTGAACTATCAACCACTGAAGAAGTGACCGATCCGGTGGTGAGGGTGACATTGTTGGCTAAAACAATATTCCCTGTCTGGGAGTCCCCAATCGTTAAATTTTGCATCAAGCGATTCGCAATTGTTGAGGTGGCTCCGGTAAAAGTTAGATTTCCTGATACGGTGGCATTCCCCCCTACATCCAATATTTCCGCTGGAGAGGCGACGCCGATTCCAACCCTTCCTTCATCAAGAGCAAGAAGAGCTCCTCCAGAGATTTGCATAGAAATACTGTTTCCAAAAGCGGTTGTGTTAGCTGGATCAATCCCGTAAGCAGTATTACTATGATCAAGAAAATATGATCCCAGTATTCCACCATTAACTTCTAGAGTATCAGTTGGCGCCGCCGTTCCAATACCAATTCTATTATTAAGACCATCAACTGAAAAAGTAGTTCCGTCAAACGAAAGCCCGTTGACTCCACCGGTCAAAGCAAAATTAGTATCATTAGCAAATGTCCAAGCTCCGGCGTTGATAGTGACAGCGTCACCAATAGCGTCCCCAAGAGTAGTAGTTCCGGTTGATGATAACGTTGTAAACGCTCCGGTATTTGGCGTTGTACTTCCAATAGTTCCCGGGATCGCCCAAGTGCCGCCGATTAACGAAGAAGCGTTGATAGTCCCTGTTGAAGTGTAGTTAAGAGAAGCCCCAGCTCCAACGACCATAGCCGCCGTTGTATTAGTTCCGGACGTTATATTTTCAAATGAGACTGCCGAAGCGGGAACTCCGGTAATGGCCGTACAGGTGATGGCGCCAGTGCTATCAATACCTGTCAGTGAAGTGCTGGAAGAACAGCCACCATCAAAGAAATTACTGGCATCGTTATCAAATAAGTTAGTCAATTCAATATCACCATTGACTTCTAGTTCGTTAGATGGCGCCGTTGTTCCGATCCCTACTTTTCCATCAGCCAAAACGATTAAAGCTTCAGTTCCGGCGGCGGAAACATGAAATGGTTTAAGCGTCGATCCGGAAGCGGTCGTGAGATTTAAAAGATATCCGGTGCCGGTATTATTGAGAGTATCGGTCAGATTGAAAAGATTATTAGTACTGGTGGTCGCATTATATGTGAACGTTGAAGTATAAGTACCCATAGCTAAAGCAAGGTTAGCAGTTGGAAGGGTCAGATCGCTCCAGGCTCCACCGCCAGCACCACCAACCGCTCCCCAAGTTGTGCCGTTGAAGACATTGTATTGATTATCAGTCGTGTTATAAATCATTAATCCCGTTGCCGGAGTTGTTATAGCATCTCTCTCGGTTGTTGTCATTCTTGGTGCCAAAAATCCTTTGGTGGTGGAGGTTAAATCAAGAATAGATGTTGCCGCCGGAGCCGTCGTCCCAATCCCGACGTTGCCGCCGAAATAATTATTTCCTCCCACAGAATAGATGGCATAATTATTTGTTGCCGCCCCCGTTTGATTATCTAAATATAGGCCATATGCATTTGTGATTCCTGATCTTCCTTGATTAGCGGCCCTAATTCCATAATTTGAAGTTATTAATCCTGTCCCTGCTGGAGCCTTAGCATAAAAAGCAGTACCATTTGTAATAACTCCAGGAGTCGCTTCTGTATTAACATTACTAATACCAGCCGACACTCCATATGCATTAGTAATATTACCTCCAACGCCCGTTCCGCTTGAACGCAAAACAGAACTAAGATCAGCTCCATAAGCCGTTGCCACCGTTCCGGTTCCAAAATGTTGAAGTAAATAACTTAACCCACCTGTTTCTGTATATGCTGCTGTTGATCCAATGACCGCTTGACCAGAAATTCCAAGTAATCTTAATGTTGTTCCACCAGTGGCATTACCATTTGCGTTAACATTTAATCCAGAAATATATCCTTGATCATTTGCAGTGGCAGAAGTGGAAACGACGACTTGTGTCCCACTGTATATATTTGCGTTATTCGTTGTTACATTAAAATTAGAATTAAAATAATTTCCATACGTATCTGAGGCAGCATCTGTATTAGTAATAAGTGCATTTATAGATCTTGTTATATTTGGAGAGGTTCCAACACCTAAATTAGTTCCAATTTTTACATTATCACTTACGTCTAATTTATATCCTGGGCTCGTCGTCCCGATGCCGACGTTGCCGGTCGTATCTACTGTAACCTTTGGAGTGTTAACAGTGAAAATTTGAAAATTATGATTAGACTCTGTTCCTACTAANNACAACATTATTTGTTGTATCCTTTGTTGCGATTACTGGATTTACTGCTGCTTGTAAATGTAATAAATATTCTGGTCCCGTCGTGCCGATGCCGACGTTGCCGCTGCTATTAATTCTCATCCGTTCACTTCCATCGGTAGATAGCGTAATCAATCCCCCTGTGTATGACACACTCCCAGAGCTTATATTAAATTGTTTCGCACCACCGCCAGCTAAGCTACCAAAATTATATCCACCTCTTCCTTCGTTAGACCAATAAACTTCAGACCCATTCATAACTTGGTTACCACCAACTACGATATAACTTCCAATACTTGCTTCAGAGGTAATCCTAGCATTACCACTTACATCGAGTTTATATCCTGGCCCCGTCGTCCCAATGCCGACGTTGCCCGTACTTGTGATTCTCATCATCTCGTCAGTATTAGAAGTATCCGCAGCACTTCTTAGCATAAATACGAAATCACCCGAACCGTCTGCTGTTCCATTATTTAATAGACCTATTCTTCCCACAGACGCACCACTAGGTCTATCCAAAAACCTTATTGATGTAAGGGCTGCAGATGCATTAGCATTGTAAAGATTGAGGGCGTCATTCGCGTTTACACCGATAGCGTAGGCTGTGGCTGAATATGCTGTGCTACTATCAATATCAACTTCAAGCTTCGCCCCCGGTCCCGTCGTCCCGATGCCGACGTTGGCGTTAGAGAAATAGAAAGCGTCGTTGGTGTTGAAGCCGAACTCGCCGGCGTCAGCGTCGGTGGCCTCAAAGTTTAGAGTTGGATTAGCGCTGTTGTCATAGCCAAAGTAGAAGTTGCCGGCCGACTCGTCGATCCCGAACATAGAGGCGGCCAGGGTAGTACCACCGATGGCGAGATCATTTGTTACTGTGGTTGGATAGATCACTCCTGACGTCAAAGACCACATAGAAGATCCACCCCCGGTCGTGATCGCCGCATCCAGATCATCAAGGACATCTTGAACTGTGGTGCTGGCAGAATTATCAAACTCATCAAACACTCCAACCAAAGATGCTCCTGAGGTGATATTGGTTGTCCCAACATCATTTAAACCAATTGCGCCGATCGTTAAGTCACCACCAGTATTGATAGTTAAGTTCACCACATCGCTGACAGTTCCTGATGAAATATCAATTCCATTAATAGTTTCATCGGTAGCAGCAGTCATGGTTCCAGAAGTAAGGACATTACCTGTAGCCCCAGCCACCTGAAAAAGATCACCATCGCCAACTGTTAGCGTCGCAAGCGGAGTAGTGTCTCCGATTCCAACCAACCCGCAGTCGCCCCTCCAGTTCGAAATATTAAAGATCCGCTTTCAGTCGCTTGTAAAACTATGTCTCCAGTACCGGCTGATTGAATAGTTGTGGCTTGAGCACTGGATATTGTAAAAGTTGAAGAAGCGTATGTTGAGTGAAGTCCAGGATTTGTAGCGGCAATTAGCAGATTACCCTGGGAATTGATATAAGGGATGTTGGATACATTTGAACCTGGTGGAAGCCCCTGTAGGGTTTCGGAATTAATCGCATATCCCACGTTCGCAATTTGTTGGCGAGGAGTCATTTCCGCATCGGCTCCAACAGTGACTCCGAGGTAAATATTAGCATTTTCTGTAAAAACAGAAGCATCAATTCCACTTCCACACGTCGATCCGATTAAAGAGGAAAAAATTCCATCTTGATCTGGTGTCACAGAACAAGTGCCGGTGGTATAAAGGGCTACGCCGCCGGATGAGACGCTATAAAGTTGGAAAACAACATTGGTGGCCGTCGTAATTGGATTACTCAAAGTATCTGTTAGTCGTCCTTGAAAGGAGAGTATTCTCACTGTACCAGCGGTGACCCCAGGAAAAGTAGGAGTAATAGGATAGGCAAGCGACTGACGATTTTTAACAAAAAATTGATTATAAACGCCGGCCCCCATGACAGCCATGAAAATGAGAATGATAAGAAAGGCGATGTATTGTTGAAAACCCTGTAGGGGCGGACCCCCGTGTCCGCCTTCTTTATCATTCCCTCGAACGTATTTTGTAAAGACGTGATTAATCACGTCTCTACTTTTGGACTTCCACCTTTGTAGGAATGACATTTGTTCAGGGCTTACTAAGGCCTTAATAGGAACGACACGGGGGTCGTTCCCTACAACAGATATATTTGATATTTGTTTTGCCGGGTTTTCCTTCATCCATCCTTGGGAAATACAGAAAGAACAGAATTTTCGTAATGTTGACAAGCGACGATTGACGGTCTTGTGAGGAATATTATTTGATTCCAAATATGATTTGTATCCAGAAGACCCCTGTGTCCGCCCTTTGACATTACCCACCCGGCAAAATGTCTGAAGTCAGAGAGATAATTTTTTATAGAAACGTCTTTTTGGTTTCCCGCAACGAGGTATTCCTTGAATGGGGCTTCCAGATTATAAAGATTATACGTTTTCGTCATACATTTTTATCATATAGTAATCTCAATACGCTTGTCAAGAGGTATTTTGTATATTATATGATATAGAGATTGCCACAGATAAGAAGCGGATTTACGCGGATCATATTGATATTTAATCGCATTTAATACAATTACCGCAGAAAATATTATAGAACGTTAGTATATCAGTAGACATCAGAGAGCCTATAATATTAATAACTATTACAACAGATTTAAATAAATCCTAAAATATAAATCTCAAATCACAAATAAATCATAAATATTAAATAATAAATTCTAAACAGTTTAGTATTTAGTGCTTATTATTTAAAATTTACCTGCCTGCCGGCAGGCAGGTTTGGAACTTGGAATTTAGTATTTAGAATTTTTCTTAGTAACTAGGCCAATTTATCACTTAATATTTTTCTCTGCTAATTTTTGATTCTTTTAATATGGCTTATTTTACCGCCCCCCATCCATATATTGTGTCTGGTTAGTTTGATAAACCCTACCTATAGTCATTTAAGTCGCAATTTGACATTAGATTAAAGTAGGGTTATCATTAAAACTAATGAAAAGATCAATTTTGTTTTTTATTATTTTATTCATAATTATAGTCAGTTTTGTTGGTGCTTTTGGGCTATATGAAGTCAAATTCTTTACCAGCCGGGCTGACATAAGTCAGGCTAGTTTCTCCGTAGATAACTCCTACATCTTTAGTACACCTTCTCAGGCAAGAGCTAACGGACAAGAAAAAGTTCGATTAACGGTTTTTATTTTAAACAATCAAGGTTTAGGTGTTTTAGGCAAAAAAATATTTATCGGAACCAACCCTTCACTAAATATCGAAGCGATCCAGGGTCTGACAGATAGTTATGGAAAAGCATACTTCGATATCTCCGCGGTAAAGGCAGGGGAGTACTTTTTAGAGATAAAAGCCGATGACACAGCCCTAAATCAGAAAGCACATTTGGTATTTAATTAATGGTTTTTACGATACTCAATTCGTTTTTTATATAATTCTTCAGTCAGTCCGCCTTCTTTCATGTGTTTTTCCTTAAGAGAGAAGATAAGCTTGTCAATTAAGTAGTTAGCTTGGTGGATAAGGGTGATAAGGAGATTAACGGCCAGATCAGGGCGGTTGGGGAGATAAGGGAAATCTGGGGAATCGGGGAGAGTCGGATTTTTTCTAATGATCTCCCATATTACCCCTATCTCCCTTATTTCCCTTATTGTTCTTTCTTTTTCCCATATCTGTATTTTGTGTTGTCTTGCGTAGGCCATATAATCCTTTAATAACTCTTCCAGGCTTCCGCGAGCTACACCGCTGAGCTTGATATACCCTTTCAAACCCTCTTGTTTATATCCTTCGCTGATATTTTGCATACCACTTCTTGCCGCTTGCTCCATCTGATCGCATGTGCGCGAAAACTTATTGACATATTTACTGATAAACTCAACGGTGTAGTCATAGATTGGCACGGTGATTTTATAAGCCAATAGGTACTCGTAGCCGGCACGATATGGTTGATTTGTTGTATTATTCATTGTTTGGTGTGGACAGGACAATCTATGTGAATCTGCTTTCTATCAGCGGAAATCTTTCTTTAAGAATGATAGCCTTGCCTTGAATATGGCCTTTGATGACATAAATAATATATATTATCTCGGCAATGATAAGGATCTCCAGTAATCGCGGCTTGATTAGAGAAAATAAAAACAGAAAAAATTTGACAATAATCATCCAAACAGGCAGGATGTCGAGACTTAACTTAACGCTGTTTGGCGAAATAGATTTTTTAAAGTCGGTCTGGGCAAACAAGCGGAATTTCTCCGGATTTGAAGAGGGGAGATTGACAGAAAAATTGCCTTTATCATCACTTTTGGCTGTAAGTTCTGGAAAAGTGAAGGCCTCAACAGGCTTAATAAAGGCAAAGCTCGAAATCCGAAATCCGAAATCCGAAATAATTTTCAAAATTCGAATTTTAAAATTTGAATTTGTTTCGATTTTCGTGCTTCGTGCTTCGAATTTATTTTTATTATCTCCAAATACCGAAAGTTTAACTTCGGTATTCGGAACAGCCTGACCACTCAACATGACCTGATCACCCATAAAATAATCTTTCTTATCTAAAGAAACGGTCGGAGGCATAATCACCGGACCAATTGATACATTATAGTCAACTGGAAAAGGGGGAAGACAAACAGGGGAGCTTAGCCGGCCAAATTGATCTTTGGAGCTCAAACAAGCCTCGCGTTTAGAAAAAGGGGAGAATCGATTATTGAATTGGAAATAACCTTCACCATCAGCCGTTGTCTGATCAAAGATACCCATCCCCTCGAACGTTACCAAGGCAAACGGCGAAGTATAACCAAAAAGACTGAATTTAAATTCACCGATGGAGACGGAGTTTTCAATATTAGTTGATTGACTTTTGATACCGGCAACGATTCCAGACATCTCAGGAGGATTTTTTAGATAAAGGAAACCAAGCTGGAGAGGGATGAGAATGAGCAAAACAGTGAGTAATAAATGTTTCATTAATTTATGAATACTACCAACGTTTAATACTACCAATAAACCAATACTACAAATACTACCAATGAATGATTAAATAAACAAATAAAAAAAATAATTAAATCATTGGATTATTGATAAATTTATTGGTCGGATTGGTGACATTGGTAGTATTGGTCGGATTAATTACGTTTCCGCAGTTGAATTCATCTTCAAGGTTAGTTTCTTTAACAACGATATTTTTATAAAGTTTGTTGGCGATAAAAATCATAATAATAATGGTTAAAATAACTGCTAAAGCCACTCGCCAAGGAAAGACCCAGACATAGCTGACAGCGGTCAGTGCTTGGCCCGCTTCTCCATAAGATCCGCTAAGATTAACTTTATATTTTCCGATCATCCATTTTGCGCCCAACTCGGTTACATAGTTCCTTGAAGCTTCAGGAAAAATATTTTGTTCTTTAAGTAATTTTTGATCGACCAGACCGCCAAACGTATTAGCGAGCGTCAAAGAAACCCGGGGAGTTATATGATAATCACCTCGATTTAATATATCAGTTGTCACCTTAATTGGTCCGTATTCAAAGAAAGACGGAGTAAAAAAGCGTGAAATCAAAGCTTTTTCAGTGATCGCTCCTTTAACTTTAATATAGATGAGTGAAGCGATTCGCAAATTAGTACCAGAACCAGCTTCGTTACTAGCAGTCTGCTTTGTCAAAGTATTTCCCTGTTGGAAAAAAACAGCCACATATCTTCCGCCGGCATGAGCATCTAAAGGCACTAAAATATCAGTTTGAATCATAACTTTATCATGGGCGGGGAGAGTCGCCCGATCATACGGAAGAGTCAACCAACGGGAAGCAGAATATTTGATTGGGGCATCTTCCACATTTTCAATAAATCGTGGAGTTCCCAGACTATCTTCAACAATAAAATCAGCTGTTTTAAAAAATCCGGAAACAGGATCGTCGGACTGATTATAAAAACTGATTGTTACAGCTGTTTTTTCACCCGGCGTCACTTCAATCTGATTTCTGGCCGGCATGACAACGAGAGGGATGGAGGATTGAGCAAGAGAGGGATTAGGGATTAGGGAATAGGGAATAGTTAGAAAAAGCAAGATTAAAATGGTTTTTTTTATTTTATTTTTCATATTTATTTCTAATCCCTAACTGTCTAATCCCTAGTCCCTAAGTTAAAAGGTGGCGGTTGCCGTCAACTGGACTTTATTAAAATAATAACCAGCTGGTTGGGTGGCTGAAACATTTAGTCGATAACATAAAGATACTTGCGATGAAGCAACTGGTCCGGCATTAGACATAATCGTTTGTTTGGTTTCCGGTGTTTCTTGGTCTGCAAATTGGCGGGCACAAAAATTTGTTGAGGTTCCGCCCCCGGTTGTAGTACAAGGTTCTGAGGTGGAATCATATAAAAAAGAAGCATCCGTGCCGCTGGCATTTGCTAAAGTAAAACCCAGTCCATACTTTGCCGTGCTTGTCCAATAATATCCGGCCGATTCGCTACAGGAAACAGTCCCACATAGCGTATCCTGGATACAGTTAACCGATTCACCAGCCGTGGCGCCGGTACAAGCAATTCCATCTTTTCCCATTTGGTCGTTTTCTTCGGCTTTAACAGAATAACCGGCATCGGCATTCGTCGAAACAGTTACGGTTTGAGCCGCTTCCTTAAAAGCTCCAAAACTTGAAATAGTTCCCCAGGGTACCGAAGTAGCCGTTGTTGTCACGTCAGTCGTTGCGCCGCAAGCCGAGGTGGTGCTGGCTACCCCCGCAATTGTAACCGCCAATGTTTCCTCAACTGTTGCCGAAACCAAAACCCCTTCGATCACAGCTACTTTAATATTACTTTGATCAAGAGTATTATCCGACCCATCTCTGGTTTTAACATTTAAAGTATAGACGTCGGCGGCTCCTTGCGTATGTCCAGTAGAAATAGGGGCAGGATTAATTAATTTATTGCTGGCGTCTCCAACGGTGACGGTAATTGTTGATGAAGCCGCACAGCTATTTGTTGATCGGTTTATTTGTATTAAATGGTCAGCTGACGCTGTACCGGCAGTGACCGATGCGACCGTCCAGTTATTATCACATCCACTTGAGGCAACTGAGATATCACCGGTTCCAACTCCTCCTAGATCAAAACCATTGGTGGCAATGCTGGAATTGGTGTCTGGAAAATAGTCGTTTGTTTTTCCGGTTGTATCAAGAGCCGGTATAGTAATATATATGTCTCCAGCGGTTGGAACGGCACTGGCTAAAGTGAAGGCAATTGTATGGGTGGCCGATTGAGAGGCAATTACATAGTCGTTAGCGCTTAAAGCGGTGGCATCAAGAGGGGGTGTGAAATTAAAATTAGTGGTATCAACAATATTAGCCACAGTATAGAGCGCCTGGCTGTGACATCCGTCCAATAATGAGCCGGAAAAACAAACAACATCTTTTGGAAACAGATGATTGGTATCATTATCAGCATTTCCAGATCCGTCGATTGTGACAAGTGATGAGCTGGCCGCTCCAGTTGTCACTCCAGCTCGGTATGACAGTCTACCGTTACTTAGAGTATCTGAAGCATTGGTAAATCCAGCCGTATCAAGACCAGGAGTTAATTGAGGAACTGTGTATAGGTATATTATGGTAACCTGGGAAAAAATAAACAAAAAAAGAATTATGCGGTATAAAAACTTCTTCATTATTTATAAATATACAAACAATATAAAGACTTTGTCAAGGGTAAAATGCAGAAGAAGTAAAGACAGTCTTATTTAAGACCGTCTTTATAAAGAGTGTCCCAAAAAATTCGCTGTCAGACAACATTAGAAATGTCCGCTTTTAGTCGTCTATCCTCATTTGCCACTCGACGTGCTCGTCTCCATGGATGATTGAACGGCGGAACATAATTTAAAGGGTGGTTTGTCAAAAGTGTTGGATTTCTTTTCACTTTTTCAAGCCTTTCTTTAATTAGAAAATAGTTTAACTCAAAATCTTTTAAAATGATATGTAAAGTTTTATCCAACCAAATTTCAATCGTTACAGTTTCTTTTGGTCTGACGGTTGTTGGTTGAATTTCTTCAAGTTGATAAAAGTTATTGTCAAATTGAATTGTAAAATCATTTTTAATCTTTCGATTTTCATGAACTGAAAAGATTGAATTTAATTTATTGACTTCGTTTGGAGATAGCGTCCGGTGAACATCTCCAATACTTCTTGGGACAACTGAAAATTTCTTATTAAATTTAGGAATGAATATTTCTTTTAAGAACTTGTTTCCGTCGTTAGGATTACTTACCCCTTCCAATCTCATTTCTTTAATCAATCTATCTTGTAAAGTTCCAAACAATCGTTCAACCCTGCCTTTAGCTTGAGCAGAGTGAGCATGGATAAGGAGAATATCTAAACTTTTAAGAGCCCGCTCAAATTGAGTTATTAGATTTTTATTGTCAACTGCTGATTTATGATTAATTTTGTAAGTGGAAAATGCATCAAGATAAATAGTTAAGGGCTTTCCCAAAGCTAAAATATATGTTTTCCAAAAGTTGAATACAGCGATTATTCCTTCATTTTCTTCAAAAGAAGCGTAGGTAATTTTGCCTGTTGCGTCATCAATTGAGGCGAGTAAGCATACCTCAATTGGTTCATTGTTATGGTCAACGTATCGCCTCTCAAACCACAGGTGATATGATCCATCAAATTGCTGGAATTCTCCGTAGTGATCTTTACGAGGGCGCCATGCATGATATTCAACTTGTTTTTGTTTGTGTGACCTCCACAGTCCTACCTCAGTCATCCACCTTCTGACAGTTTGGGAGGAAGGAACAGGTATTTGGTTTTCCTGTAATTTTTCAGTTGCAAATGTTGGTTTAAAATCAGAACATTTTTCTTTAATTGTTTCTATTACTTTGTTTTTTATCATGTCATCTATTTTATGATTACCAACTTTTCCTCTAAGACCATGGACAACTGCACGAGGTCCATTCACTTCAAAATTATTTTTAAGTCTTCGTACTTGACGGGTTGAAAGGCATAAAATACAACTTGCCTGTTTGGTTTTAATTTTCTTTTGTAGGAGATCTTCAAGAACTTTTAACTTCAAACTTTCCGCATCCATAAATCTTGTAGTCATATTGGATAATTTAGAAAAATATTGATAACCCTAAATTATCCCAACCGGTTTATTCAAAAGCGGACATTTCTAATGTTGCGGAGGCGGACATTTCTATTGTTGTGTAAGATCCCAAAAAATTCGCTTGACTTGAAATATCTCGTCTGTTACATTGTTATTTATATGGCAATAAAAGAAAGACGGACGAAGATTTTACTTGCACTTTATTTACTTTCGGGTTTACCCGCCGAAGCTTCAGCGAAGGCGGGCGTTGAATTATCAGCTGTTAGCTTAGACGAAAAAACCCAAAAAATTTTCGATCTTTTTTTAAATCAAAAAACCAGGGGAACATTGTCAGGGATGCTCAAGGAAGGAGTGGTTGAGAAAGCCATAGGGTCTGACCCTCCGGGAGGGTCAGACCCTTATCGTCTCACCGAGAAAGGATTTGCAGAGCTATGTTTGGAATTTCCATTTTTCCGATTCCTCAAGGAAAAATGGGATGGTAAATGGAGGATTATTTCCTATGAAATCCCGGAAAAAAAACGGGAAATTCGCGACCGTTTGAGACGTGAGATGCAAGGATGGGGATTGGGTCCTTGGCACAGATCTTTCTGGCTCACTCCACATCCGATTTTACCTACTTTGAAATTATTAACTTCTCAAAAAGAAGAAGAGAAATATATCCAAGCTTTTGAGGCTGATCATACTTTTGGCGACCGTGAAATTCTTATTGAAAAAGTCTGGGGAAAATCGAGCCTTGATAAATCCTATCGTGAACTTTTCAAAAAATGGCACGAGATTTTATCTTCAGGAGATGAAAAAGTTGATAAATTAAGAAAAGTTATTAGTGAATATGTCAATCTACTTCGTCAAGATCCAGGTCTACCAACAGAATTGGTAGGTGAGAGCTGGATCGGGTTTGAAGGATGGAATATTTTTAAAGAGATAAAGAGCATACTACTTTCGTAAATAACAAACATCAAATAACAAATATTAATTGAATAACAAATCACAAATAATAAAACCGTTTTGTTATTAATTATTTATTATTTAAAATTCAATTGTTATTTATCATTTATCATTTGTTATTTTAAAGATGATGTCTCCATTAATGTCCGTCCGTTTAACTTTTACATTCTTGGCCTTCAACATATCTAAAATAACTTTACTCGGGTGACCATAAGAATTATTTTTCCCAACACTTATCACTGCGACCGCCGGGTCTGCTAAGTCAAGAAACTTTTTAGTCAGTCCGTTTTTTGAGCCATGATGAGGGATTTTTAAAACATCAACTTTTCCAATAGCGCCATGTGACAATCTACCTAGTACAAACGGTGATGAATCACCTGTAAACAGTACTTTAAAAGTATTTTCTTGAAAAATAAAAACAGATGAGTAGTCATTATCATTTGGCGAACTAAAATCCTTAGGAGGCCAGACAATATTAAATTTAGCCTCATCCAACCTACGCGGTTGTACGGCCTGGATTATTTTTCCGGCAAAAGCTTCTTCAATTTTAATTTTTTCCCCTGATATTTTTTGGAGAAGTTTTTTGTAGGTTTTGCTGACGATCAAACCTGAAGTATTAACGGTGATAAATTTGTCTATTTGATAGCGGTCGGCTATGAAAAAATAACCATTATAATGATCATTGTTTGGATGACTCAGAAAAGCCAATTCAATTTTTCTATCCCAAAACGGCATATATTTGCCCAAGCAGGAAAGAACCCTCTTATCCGGGCCGGCGTCTATCAAAACATCAATCTTGTTTTTAATTCTAATATAGGCGGCATCGCCTTGTCCAACGTTACAAAAGACGATTTTTGTCCGTTCGTCAAAAAACGAAGATAAAAAAACAGCCAACAAAACAATTAATGAAAAAAAAGAAAATAAAATCAGATCACGTTTTTTTACAGGCGATTCAAACATATTTAAAATTGTAAAAATATATAAGGAATTTTTGCCAACGTCTCAATGATCCAGACAAGATAACTCAAAATGCCATAAGAAATTAGACTGGGAATATAGCCCAGAAAAAAATTAATTTTTCCTAAAATCGCCGTTAAAAACCCAAAAACCATCAGAGGAGGAATTGTTTCGGCCACTAACAGATTGGCCAAAGGAGAGATTAAAGATACCTGTTTGAAATAAAAAAAAATAATTGGCACGGTAAAAACTTGAGCGGCAAAAGTCAGACGAAGATTATTGACGATGTTATTTTTAGAATTACTTTGACCAAAAAGAATAATCCCGAGAGTTGCTCCATATGAAAGTTGTAAAGAAACTGTTTTTAACCATAAAGGCCAAAAGATCAAGATAAAAATTAAAGAAAGAAAAAGGGCATATAAAGTATAGTTTTTTCTTCCAGTTATAATTGCTACGTGCGTGAGTAAACCCATAAAGGCAGCTCGGATAATTGGGGCTTTTGGTCCTACAAAAATAACAAACAAAATTATCGTTAGTATCGTTATCATAGTTGATATAACTTTGCTAAAATATTTTGTAACGGAGCTAACCATCGCAGCTAGTAAAGTAATATTGATACCCGAAAGAACGACTAAATGCAAAAGACCAACAATCTTCAGTTGCTGATAAAATTCTTTAGTTGTCTTTAAATTTACTCCAAAAATTATTCCATTTAGTAATGAGGCTTCAGGTTCGGGTAAATATGAGTTTATTACGTTGGTAAAAATTGCGGGTGAAATCATAAACTAATTAGATTTTTTATCTTCTCAAACACTCCTTTATTAACCACTTTTTTCGTCACCAATTCTTCTATCGTTGTATATGGTCGATTGGAAATAATTTTATTGGCCGTCACCTGTCCAATTCCCGGTAGTTGGTCAAGTTCTTCAATGGTGGCGGAATTGAGGTTAATATTGTCTGTAGGGGCATTGTTCGCAATGCCCGTACTTGTTATTGGCGTTGTATAATCCAGTGTTAATTGATTTTGAACAAAAATTCCATTATTAATTTCTGAAATTGAAGGGACGTAAATTTTTTCTTGATCTGATAGAATTCGAGCCAGATTAAAATTACGATTAAAGAATATTACATCTGCGTCATCAGATAGGCCGCCGGCCCTGTCAATAATTTCCTTTATCCGAGCCCCAAAGTCTACTTGATAGAGATTCGGTTTTTTGACGGCGCCGGAAACGTCAACGAAGATTTTTCCTTGCCCGCCGAAGTCTTGACGAAGGCTGGGCGGATTAATTTCAATTTCCTCCTTTACTTTTTGATTATTCTTCGCATAAATTACTAAAGCCGCAACCGTTATTATCAAAGCCGTGGTCACAAGGAAAATTTCCAACAGATATTTTTTTAGTTTTAATCTCTTGAATAAAGGTGAAAAAGACTTTATAAAGTTTTTCATATTATTTATTTAGCGAATTAAAACAAACTCGCTAAACTTTCTAAACTCGTAATAATTAAATAAATAATGAATATATTAGTCAATCGCTTATAACCTACAAAAGTAGTCCAATGGGTTGTTGAGAAGGGAAAAAAATGACGAATGGCACATGAATATTTAGGCGTGATAAATCACGCCACTACTCATTTTTTCGCTTAATTATGAATATAATAATTACGGTTGCCAATAAGATACCCCCGGCAATTTTAAACGGAAAAGCGTAAAATATCGTAGAGGCAAAAATCGTTGGCGAATTTTCTCCAAACCTAATTTCGGTTGAAAGATTATATTTTCCAATAAAAAATCCAGATAAAATCAATGTTGTAGAGAACAAACATTTTTGTTCCCTACCTTGATCACAATTAATTGTTGCCGATGGCGTTGCCTCGAGCAACCGTTCTGATTCCGCCAAAATATTTTTTGAAATAATATCGTACTTTATTGTTTCACCAAAATTACCTTTCAAACTGATTTGACCTTCCGGTTTCATCATGTTTTTTCCTTTATTAACAACGGTTAAAACGACCGGAATTTTATCTGAGCTATCAAAGACTTTGATATTTTGGCCTAAAGTTAGTCCGCCGCGAGTCGAGAAAAGAGCGATTTTTGGCTTAATATCAATATTCCCGGAATTAGAAATGGTCACTAAGATATTTGAACCAATTGTGGCTTTAGCTCGTGCAGAACCAATTCCTTCACTGGCGGTTGGGGGAGTTGTTTCGGCCAAAAGACTGTAATAATAATCTCCGTCAGTAATATTTTCAGGTATTCTTATTCGCAGTAAAATCTGTTGAGAATAATTGGTTTTTAAAAAAAACGGTTGATCAAGTGTTAAATCGGTATTATCCAAACTAAATCTAACCGGCCCTTCAAATTCCGGTTTAATCCTGATATTGCCGAGATTATCTTTGGCCTCAAAAGGTAATATTTTTAAATTTAAAAAAGTCGGATCTCCAAGGTTATCCAGTTTGTAGGCAACCATAATCGCTTTACCAGGCTTGATGAATAACTCAAGGAGAGGGGGAGAGAGGGAAAGAGAGACCTGTTGAGCAAAAGAGGGATTAGGGATTAGGGAATAGGGAATAGTAAGAAACAGAATCGTTAATAAAATATTTTTAAATTTCATATTTGTTTTTTGAATTTCTAATCCCTAACTGTCTAATCCCTAGTCCCTAGTAACTAGGTGTGGCCACAAAATTAATAACTGTTTGATAACTTCCGGCAGGTTGAATTGATGAAATATTGGTTTTAAAAGTGACGGTTGAAGAGCGGTTTTTCCCAACGTTGATACTTGTCATAACGGTGGCCGGGGATTCTGCTGCTGTCCGGTCGGGGAAAGGTCGAAAGTAAGTGCCATCAATAAAGTCAGTCGGAATATCATTGCCGGACATGCCGTAGCCAAAACCATAAGCTGACGACGATGACCAAACTTTTGCTAATGATTCACTACAGGTATTGGCTCCACCATCACAACTTGTGTCAGGAATAACATTTAAGGACTGAGTTTTGAGTGGTCCCTCTTCAATCGCCGTTACCTGATACTGTCCGGCTCCGCCGAAATAAACGGTTAGATTAGTGGTTGCCGTTGATGGAGTGCTGGGGACTAAAGTTCCAAAAGCAATATTGATATCAGAGATGGAAAAACGAAAAGGAATGATTGAATGAAGGTACTGAAAGCCGGCTTTAACAACATATCCGGTTGAAGAGTATTGACCGGCCGCCAATTGCCCAACCGTATCAGCTAATTTATAACTGGTTGAACTTTTATTGCCACCGGCAATTTCGACATTAGCCGATTCTATTTTAAAACGAGAGGAGTCCATAGGGACAGCATGAGAGGGATTAGGGATTAGGGAATAGGGAATAGCTAGAAACAACAATATTAAAATTTTTTTTTTCATTTGATATCTTTTTGTATTTCTAATCCCTAACTGTCTAACCCCTAGTCCCTACTTTCCTCAAACTTCTCAATCAACTTCTCCATTCTAGTCGTCGATTTTTTAATTATTTCAAGCTGGTGGTCGCCAACAAAGTTTTGAGCTGCTTCCCGAATATTTTTTAAATGATTTTTTATGAGTAATGACAGAAACAAAAATGTTTCCTCTTTAGTTTTCTCACTTTTCACTTTTAACTTTTCATTTTTAATTTTTTCGCTTCCCATAAACATGGCAAATGGCGTAATAAAAGCTAAAGAAATAATGGGCATTAAAGTTCTGAAGTCCTGACTGGCCGGTAAACTTAAAAGAAAGAAAATGATTAAAGTAATCGTTGTGGTTATCGAAATGATTGGTTCAAGAATTAAAGTCAAGGAAAAAAGGAGGAAGTAAATAAGAAAGAAAAAAGGTGAAGTCAATCCGCCGGTTGAATTAACAATTCCCATGATTATCAAAGTAAAGATGACTGATTCTATCAGTCGTGAATAAATATTTTTAGAGATAATAAATTTTTTTGCCAAATAAAGCAGAATAAAAAGGCCGGCGCTAATCTGCAGGTCATATTGAGCCAAATTAGTCTTAGGAAGAATAAAAGTTAAAACTATTGTAAAAATCAGAATTAATGCGTGGGCGATTTCTTTAGATAACATATGATATAATCTTTATAACTTTTATAAACATTATAACAGTTATAAACAAATGCAAAAACCACCCAATTTTGCGACCGATGTTGTAAATGAGCTTAAAAAAGTCAGTTGGCCTTCCCGCGCTGAGACGATCAGGCTGACAACCATCGTCATAATTGTTTCCTTGATAATTGGACTTTATGTGGGTATAATAGATGTCTTGTTGGCGAAAGGATTGGAAGTAATTACGAAGTTCAGGTAAAGAAATCCTAAATTTTAAGCACCAAATCACAAATAAGCTCTAAACGTTTAAAATTTTAAATTTTAAATTTATTTGGAACTTGAAATTTAGAATTTATTATTTAAATAATGGTTGATCAAACTCAAATTGCCGGTCCTGTGCCAAAATGGTATGTCATCCATATTCAAACCAGTTATGAAGGACGGGTTAAACAGGCACTTGAACAGAGAGTCAAAAGCTTAGGAGTTGAAGATAAAATTTTTGAAATCGTTATTCCAACCAGAGAAATAATTGTTGTCAAAAAAGGCAAAAAAACAAAAGCTACGGAAAAAGTTTTCCCAGGTTATATTTTGGTTAAGATGATTTTGAATGACGATTCTTGGTTAGTGGTAAGGACGACCGAAGGAGTGACCGGATTTGTCGGTGCCGGACTAAAGCCCACCTCAATTTCTGACAAAGAAGTCGAGGCGATCATGAAGTTCGTCAAACAAGAACAGCCAAAGTTTAAGTCTAAATTTTCTATTGGGGAAGCTGTTAAAATCACAGACGGACCTTTTTCTGATTTTCTTGGGAGTATTCAAGAGATTGATGAAGAAAAAGGAAAGATTAAAGTGCTGGTTTCAATATTTGATCGAGAGACACCGGTAGAATTAGACTTCCTACAGGTGACTAAATTATAAATTAACCTAATTAATCTAATTATTCTAATTGATCTAAAAAATAACCAATAACCAATTGAAATCTGGGATTTGGAGTTTTTTTAGGTTAATTAGGTCAATTAGAAATTAGAAATTTTTTAAAGAAATGGCTAAGAAAATAAAAATTATTCTCAAATTAAACCTAGCGGCCGGCGAGGCAACTCCGGCCCCACCAGTTGGTCCTGCTTTAGGTCAGCACGGTGTACCGATCATGGAGTTTATAAAAGAATATAACGCCAAAACGGCCAAAATGAAAGGTCAAATTATTCCGGCCGTTATTACTGTTTTTGAAGATAGAAGTTTTACTTTTATTACTAAGTTGCCACCCGTTGCTGCAATGATAAAAAAGAGGTTAAACCTCCAAAAAGGCTCCGGAAAACCAAATACAGAAAAAGTGGGAAAATTAACAAAAGTTCAACTGGAAGAAATTGCTAAAGAAAAAATGGGAGATCTAAATGCAAATGATGTTCCGGCTGCTATGAAAATTGTTGCGGGGACTGCAAGATCAATGGGAATTGATGTTGAGTTATAACAATTATAACCATTATAAAAATTATATTTTCTTATGGGTAAAGTCAAACCACGATTACTGGGAAATGAAGAGGTTGAAGAAAAACAGAAGAAAGAACAAAAAGCCAAGTCAATGGAAAAGAAAATGATGAAAAATAAGGAACAGGCAAATGCCGAACCCGCCTCCGTTCCGCCTGCGGCGGAACTACGGCGAGGCAAGGAAAAAAAATCAGCGAGTCGAACCGCCTCCGCTAAAGCTATGGCAGTCAGGGGTAAACATTATCAAGAAGCGAGAAAAAGGATTGACAGAAATAAATATTATTCATTGGAGGAAGCTATTTTATTATTAAAAAAAATCAAACCACCTAAATTTGATCAATCAGTCGAGCTTCATTTTGTTATGGACGAAACGGGTCTAAAAGGGGAGATTGAACTACCATTTTCGACAGGAAAAACTGTTCGGGTAAAAGTCGTCGACGATAAATTTATTGAGGAATTTGAAAAAAGCCTGCCTGCCGGCAGGCAGGGCAAAATTGAGTTTGATGTTTTAGTCACTCATCCTTCTTTCATGCCAAAATTAGCTAAATTTGCTAAGGTTTTGGGTCCAAAAGGTCTTATGCCCAATCCTAAGGCGGGGACCGTTTCAACTAAACCGGAAGAAGTCGTCAAAAAATTTGAAAAGGGAATGTTACGCTGGAAGACTGAGGCAAAATTTCCTTTGATTCATCAAATGATTGGCAAGATTTCCTTTGAGGAAAAAAAATTAATTGCCAATGCGGAAAAATTTATTGAAGCCGTCGGCAAGACCCATATCAAAAACGCTTTCATTAAGACGACCATGAGCCCCTCAATTAAGTTAGAAATGTTAAAATAATTTAATAAGCCAATACAACTGCGTCAGTTGGATGAGGCTAATCGATCATTAATTTTTTTATATGTTTTAGTTTTTTTTGGTAATCCTTGTTATCTTCAACAAATTTTTTATAGTCTAAGCAAGAATCTATAGATATCTCCTTAATATATTCTTTTAAATATTTTTCATTACTTATTAAATCTTTGTATGATGATAAATTCCAATCCTCAGGATTATCAACTAAATAATTAGTGGTTGGATTTAAGTGGATATAACGTGAAACGTGTAATAGATGTTCGTTGCTTTCTATTATTACTGATTTAAATCTAGATTGCCACAAAGGTCCTTTTCGATTATTTTTTATATTAAAATATCGGGTAAAACTACTTTCAACATTATTAATATATTTTGAAAATTTATTAGCATGAATAATTTTTACCAATAGATGATAGTGGTCTGGCATAATACAATAAGAAATTATTTTAGCTATAGAATTATCTTTTGGAATCAATAAATTAGTGTGTAATGAATTTTTTCTTAAATAGACAGAAAGACTTATTTTTGTTTTTAAATCATTATAATAATCTAAAGTATCAATAAATTTTAAACTATTCTTGGACTTAGCAAAAATCCCAAAATTAGCAATGCTTTTATTAAAAACGTGATAAAAACAGTCATCATAAAATTTATTTCTCATATAAATTAATTTTTAAACATATAAAAGAGTTTGTCAACCGCTTATAACCTACAAAAGTAGTCCAACGGATTATTAGAAAGCTATTAATTTAACGATATGCCAATACAACCGCGTAGGTTGTATGAGGCTAAATTTTGAATTTTCTCTTCGCTAGATCGATAATAATATTTGTGGCATCTTCTATCGTAATATCCGATCCAGTTCTGATGACTAAATCATAGTGGTAGGCTTTGCAGTGATTATGATTAAAAAGTGATTCAACAAAATCCCTTCTTTCTTTATCTGATTCCTCAATTCTTTTTATTGCTTCTGGTCTTGAAATGTGTTCATAGGTCATCTGCCAAATAATTCGTTGGTCCAATTGACAGATCATTCTGACATTTAACATATGAGGAAAAAGAAAGTTACCACCTCGTCCAAGAATGATTGAATAGCCTTTTAAACCGACCAAAGTCATAACCTTAATTAAATGTCGTTGATATCCGGAAAGGTGAGCAAATCTTTTCCCAAAAGTTTTAGTCGTAACAATATCAGCTAACGGCAGTCTTTTTGGGTCAATAGAGCTAATTAATTCTTCTTCTAAAACTTTATCTTTAGCAATTTTGTCAATCAGTTCATGATCATAGACCTTCCAAGGTTTCCCCAACTGTGAAGCAATTAAATTAGCGGTTGATTTTCCTCCGCTTCCCATTTCGCGGGAGATAGTAATAAGCGGCAGAGAACCTCTGTATTCACCCTTTCTATGAGGAAAAAAATTCTTTTGAAAAATTTTGTAAAATTTTTCCATGGATTATAAGTTTTATAACAATTATAATGATTATAACATTTATTAAATCATATGGACTATCTAGTCAACAAAGAAAGCCAATTTTGGTCTTATCTTTCCCAAGGTCAACGCGATCTTCTTGAGGAAGGTTTATATTTAATGGATGATGTTGTCCGAGATCAGGCCTATCAGTTTAAAGACTATTCTTTTTTGGTTTTTCCGTTTGCCAAGGCCTATGAAGGATTTTTAAAGCAGATATTCAGAGACAAAAAACTAATCAGCCGCCTTGATTATATTTCTGATCATTTAAGGTTGGGAAAATTAATGTCACCAAATTTAATCGGAAAATTAGGGCCGGACTCTCTTTATTTAAAAATAGAAAACGGGTATTCTAAAGAGTTAGCTGAAAAAGTTTGGAATGTCTGGAAAAACGGACGCAACCAAATCTTTCACTATTTTCCCCATAATATTAAAGCAATAACTTTTAGCGAATCCAGAGGAATTTGTATGGATATTTTAAGGACGATGGAGGAAGTGTATGAAAAGTTAGAATTCAAAAGTTAGAATTCAAAAGTAAAAGTAAAAAGTCAAAAGTTTTATACTTTTTAATTTTGACTTTCATTTTTGACTTTTGCCTTTTGAATTTTTATTTAACACTATGAAAGGATTAACGTCTTCTCAGGTTTCTCAATTTCTAACTCAATACGGTTTTAATATCATTGCGGAGCAAAAGAAAAAATCAATCTTCATTAAATTCTTTGAACAGTTTAATAACTTTTTGACTATTTTACTGATAGGAGCTGCGATGCTTTCGTATATTTTAGGAGAAACCCTTGACGGAGGATTGATAATTGGAATAGTAATTCTTAATGGACTTTTCGGTCTTTATCAAGAAGCAAAAGCTGAAGAATCTTTGGCGGTTTTAAAAAAAATGACGGTCACAAAAGTAAGAGTTATTCGTGATGGAAAAGAGATAGAAATTGACAGTAAATTTTTGGTTCCAGGTGATTTAGTCTATTTGGAAGAGGGAATAAAAGTTCCAGCAGATGGATATGTTACCAAATCAATTAATTTGGAAGTAAATGAATCAGCGCTTACTGGTGAGTCTTTTCCTGTTATTAAGATCGAAAAAGAAGAGGTTTTTTCAGGAACGATCGTTGCTAAAGGTAGAGGATATATAGTAATAACAAAAACTGGAGATAAAACAAAGTTTGGAGAAATTGCTCATAACCTGTCTTCGATTGAAGATGGAATAACCCCTTTACAAAAAAAATTAGCCGACCTAACAAGAATTATTGGAATAGGCGGAATAGCTCTTTCGATAATTGTTTTTTTAGTTTCAATGCTTGAGGGAACCGGTTATTTCCCGGCATTTTTATTATCAGTTTCTTTGGCCGTTGCCGTAGTTCCGGAGGGTTTACCGGCCGTTATGACAATTACTTTGGCTATAGGGATGAAAAAAATGGCTGGAAAAAAGGCGATTATTCGAAAACTTTCAGCTATCGAAGCTTTGGGAAGTATCACTTTAATTGCAACTGATAAAACAGGAACGTTAACGACCAATAAAATGCAGGTGAAAGAAGTTTGGACAGATGGAATTAGATATAATCAGATACAATTAGATAAAACCAGTCAACATAAAACCGATTCCATCCAATTAAATCCGATTTCATCCGATTCTATCAAAGACCCGTTCTCTCTTTTGCTTTTAAACGGAATTCTCTGTTCCACCGCTTCACTTGTTTATATCCACGATCATGGTAGTTGGGATGTCTTAGGTGATCCAACCGAGGGGGCATTATTGTTTATGGCCCAAAAACAAGGATTAAATATTGAAGAGATCCGGAAGGAATGGCAGTTGATTGATGAAAAACCTTTTGACAGCGTGACGAAGATGATGAGCGTTGTTGTTAGGAGAAGACTGTCTTCGTACGAAGACAGTCTTCAATATGTTTTTTCCAAAGGTGCCCCCGAATCAATTATTAACATCTGTAAATTAACAAATGATGAAAAAAAGAAGATAAAAAAACAGGTTGACCGATGGGCAGAGCAGGGGTTAAGAGTACTTGCATTCGGATACAAACAGATAGAATCGGATAAAATCAGACAAAGTCAGATACAATCAAAAAAAACCGATTCCATCCGATTAAATCCAATTATATCTGATTTCATCTTTCTCGGGATGGTTGCCATCCATGACGCACCCCGTCCCGAAGTACGAGATGCAGTTCTCAAAGCAAAAAATGCCGGAATTAAGGTTGTAATGATAACTGGAGATAATGAAAAAACAGCTGAGGCAATCGGGGTTTCAAGCGGTCTAATAAAATTTGGCGATGAGATATTAACCGGTTTTCAACTTGAAGAATATAATGATGATGAACTGTTAAAAATATTACCGAGAGTTAAAATATTTGCCCGGACCAATCCTTTTCAAAAGCATAGAATTGTTTCCCTATATCAAAGACTGGGTGAGATCGTAGCCGTTACTGGAGATGGGGTAAATGATGCAATCGCCCTAAAACAGGCTGACGTGGGCGTGGCGATGGGGCTTGTTGGAACTGATGTTGCCCGCGAGACGGCAGATATGGTGGTCACAGATGACAACTTTGCCACAATTATCACGGCCATAGAAGAAGGAAGAAATATAATCAATAGTATAAAAAACGCTATTAAATACTTATTATCATGTAATGTCTCGGAGGCAATTGCTTTAATAATTGGACTTATTTTAGGATTACCAACCTTATTTTATCCAATCCAACTTTTATATATTAATTTAGTGACAGACGGTCTGCCGGCTTTAATATTAGCATTTGCTCCTCGGGACGCTGGTTTAATGTCAATCACCCCAGAAAAAGAAATGGTTTTGTTAAAGAATAAGGATCAATCATACATTGGAGCGGTTGGGATAGTAGGGGCGATTCTTGTAATTACCTCTTATTTTATTTTTGCCGGTCAAAAATTAGGAGGAACAGCCGCCTTTTCAGTTTTAACGATCATTCAGTCTTTTGTCTTTATTGATCTCTGGCTAAGCCATCGTCATATTCATGAAAATGTAAGACATCTTTTTTCACCTTTATTTATATTAGCTTTTATCATACCTTTGATATTTCAGTTCATTATTTTAAGCCATCCATTTTCAGCCGGGATTTTTAAAATCTTACCAGTTTCAACTCTGATTTATTTTGAATTTGTTGGCCTTTCAATATTGGTTTTAACGGGGATATTTATTGTGAAGAAGATGATAAAAATTAGAAATTCTTGACTGCCTTGATGATCGCTTCGGCATCAATTTCTTCAAGGCGAAGTAGTTCTTCAGGTGATCCGGAACGAGGGAGTTTGCGGACGCAAAGGTGAGAATAATTTTCAATTTTCAATTTACAATTTACAATGACGTCAGTCACAGCTTCTCCGATGCCGCCGGCTGGATAATGATCTTCGACGACTATTACGTTCTTTATCTCTTTTGTCAATCGATTAATCGATTGTACATCCAAGGGTTTGACAGAATAACAATCAAGGACGACCGTCTCAACCCCTTGTTTTGCCAATTCTTTTTGGGCTTTTAACGCCTCGTGTAATGTCACGCCGGCGGCGATTATCAAGGCATTAAAATTATTAGATTTTTTAATTACGGATTTCGGATTACGAATTTTGGAGTAGTGTATTTTTGATCCTCCTATTTTAAATTTTTCTTTTTCCCCATAAATCACCGGCGTTTCTTTTCGGTTTGTTCGAAGGTAAAAAAGTCCGTCCATATTCGCCATTATTTGTGTCAACCTGAAGGCAGATGTTGCATCAGCGGGGTAAAATATTGTGCTATCTAAGATACTGCGGAACATGGAAATATCTTCTAGTCCCATCTGCGATGGGCCGTCGGGTCCTATCGAAACTCCACAATGCGAACCGACGATTTTTAGGTTGGGAGCAGAGTATTGAGCCATCCTTAGCTGATCAAACCCGCGGGTTAAAAAAGCGGCAAAGGTTGATGCAAAAGGAATAAATCCCAATTTTGACATTCCAAGAGCCGTCGTCATCATATTTTGTTCGGCAATAAACATCTCAAAATATCTTTCTGGAAATTTTTTGGCAAATTTTTCCGAATAAGTAGAATTAGACATCTCAGCGTCCAAGGCGACGATTTTTTCGTTAACCCCCCCCAAGGCAAGCAACGCATCACCATAAGCTAATCGGGTAGCAACTAAATCACCAAGTTTGTAATTTTCAATTTTCAATTTACAATTTTCATTGAATTTTAAATTTTTAATTTTCAATTTTGAATTAGGAACCTCGATCTTTCCCTTCACGTTCAAATCAACCTTTCCCAGTTCTTTCAGTGCCGACTGTAACAAATCCTTTGGTAGCGGTTTCCCATGCCAGCCCTCTTTGTTTTCCAAAAACGAAACTCCTTTGCCTTTTATTGTGCGAGCGAGTAGCATTGTAGGTTTGTCAGATGAAATCGGATTTAATCGGATATAATCGGTTTTGTCTGATTCCATCTGACTTTGTCTGATTCTATCTGATTCTATCTGACTAAACGCTTGAAAGACTTGTTTAATATCATGCCCGTCGTCAACCGCAATCACATTCCACCCAAATGCCTCAAATCTTTTTTTGTAAGTTTCCAAATCCCAACCGAGCATCGTTTCCGTACTTTGGCCAAGACGATTAATGTCAGCAATAGCAATCAGATTATTAAGTTTGTAATGCGAGGCAATCTGGATCGCCTCCCAAACCTGGCCTTCAGCCATTTCAGAATCACCTAGCAAAACCCAAATCCTCGGCTCTCTGTCAATTTTTAATTTTTCATTTTTAATTTTTAACTTTATTCCCAGCGCCATCCCGACCCCGGCTGACAACCCTTGTCCCAACGACCCAGTCGCCACATCGGCATATTTAAATCTGAAAGTCGGATGACCTTCTAAATCAGAATTTATTTTTCGTAACTGCATTAATTCCGGATATGAGATAGCTCCAGCAGCGTGGTATAATGAATAGATTAATGGAGAAGCGTGACCTTTGGAAAAAACAACCCGATCATTATTCAAACTCTGGACACCCTTGGGGTGGTTGAGGTCAGATTTTAAAAAACCGCCGAAAAAAAGCGTTGTCATCAGTTCAACGGCCGAAAGGGAAGTGGTCGGATGGCCGGATTTAGCTTCAGTCGTTGAAGTCAGAATATCATATCGAATCAGTTGACAAAGTTTTTTTAATTTTTCAAAATCAGCCATAGAGATAGTTTAACAAAAATTATTTTGAATATGATAGAAAGTAAAGAAGACATAGCTCATTACCAACAACGAAATTCAAAAGGAAGATTCACTAAACTAAACCTCGTGCATGTAAAACATAAGTCAGAAATTGAAACTTACATGAACAGAAAGAAAAATCCATTGCCCCCAAACTTAGCAGTATCAATGGTAGCAAAAGATGTACGATTTCAACATGAAAGAGAAAAAAAACACGAATTATCTAGGGAGGATAGTCTAACAGGATTAAATAATAGAAGATTTGTCTTTGGAGATGAAAGTAAGCCTAATCCATCAGGTGAATTAAGAAGATTATTTTTAGAAGCAAAACGAGAAGGAAAACCTTTATCGGTTTTAATGATGGACATTGATCTTTTCAAATATGTAAATGATACCTATGGTCATGAAGCTGGAGATTTTGTTTTAAAAGAATTAGCCAATCTTTTTAAAGACCAAATTAGAGAAACAGATGTTATAGCAAGAATTGGGGGAGAAGAATTCCTTTTAATTTTACAAAATACGGACTTAGACGGGGCAAAAAAACTAGCTGAAAAAATAAGAGCGGTTGTGGAGAATAAAAATTTAAACCCAGATGAAAAAGAAAACACGCCAAATAAAATAACAATAAGTGCCGGTGTCTCGACTTTTACAAAAGGATCAAAAAAAATAAATTTAGAAACAGATTTACTTATATCTGCCGATCAAGCAATGTATTATGCGAAAAAAGCCGGAAGAAATCGGGTTTGGGTAACAGACGAAAGCATCCTTAATAACGGTAAAATTGGGTTTGATTTTCATGATGCTTTAATTGAAAGAAAAAAACTTTCTAAACTACAAGTTTTACTGAATAAACTTAGGCGAAAATAATTTTCAACTCTCCAGTGTCGAAGTATCTCCAACAGGCAGTCCTAACTCTTGAGCTTTTAAGACCCTTCTCATTATCTTCCCGCTTCTTATTTTAAACAAAATATTAATAATATAAATTCTACTTCATATTTAATCGCACCAATTAATCGATTAATCGATACAGGGTTAGAGAGGAAGAGTTTTTCTTTCTTCCTTTCTTTTTTTGTGCTCCCAATTTAGTTTATGATGCCCAATATAAATTCCCGGATGAATTGTCAGATCAGCAAATAAATCCTCCAGAAAATTTAAAACCTTTTCTTTTTTTAACATTTGTTCGATTAATCTAGTAGTTTGAACTTTCTTTTCCTTATAAACAACAGAATAAAAAAGCACTGTAGATGTAGACACTTTAAGCGTATCTGCAATTGTTCGAAAGTCTACTCCTTTTATCAATAAATAAATCATTCCTAGTCTTTTAGCAATCATAATCTTTTCAGCAGGAGATAATATGTCATCAATTAGAGACAAAAAAGATCGTTGATTATCCGACCTTGAAAAAACTTCAAAAAACAACCGGTAAAGTTTTGTGATAATTTCCTCTTTAATATATTTTTTTGATACCCTGGTCATATTTAAAGTCATTAACTTTTAATTAATCGATTAATTAATACAAATAAAAAAATATTAGTCAATCGCTTATAACCTACAAAAGTATGTTTTTAGATTGCCAAAATAACAAAATAATCACGATATACATCAGATATTATTGAGACTAATTATTTTATAAAAAGTAAATTCCAATTAATCGATTAATCGATACAAAGTTATTGAAAAAGTAGATTAATCCTCCAAAGTTGATTTTCAACTCTCCAGTGTCGAAGTATCTCCAACAGGCAGTCCTAACTCTTGCGCTTTCAAAACACGTCTCATAATTTTTCCACTTCTAGTTTTTGGAAGTTTTTCAACGAAGTCAATCTCGTCGGGTGTGGCGATTGGGCCGATTGATTTACGGACGGTTTGGACGAGTTCCGCTTTCAATTCATCGGATGGCACAACTCCTTGTTTTAGAATAACAAAAGCTTTGATTGATTCACCTTTAACTTCGTGAGGTTTACCAATGACGGCGGCCTCAGCCACTTTGGTGTTTGAAACAAAAGCCGATTCAAGTTCTGCCGAACCAAGTCGGTGGCCGGAAACTTTAATAACGTCGTCGTTCCGTCCAACGATCCAATAAAATCCATCTTCGTCAATCTTGGCCGAATCTCCGGCAAAATAAACGTTAGGAATTTTTTCAAAATAGGTTTCTTTGTAACGGGTTGGGTTGTTGTAAACATCAAGTAACATGGCCGGCCAGGGTTTTCTGACGATTAAATATCCCTGAGTATTGGTGGGGACTTTATTACCTTTATCATCTACAACGTCAGCATCAATTCCAAAAAATGGCTTAAAGGCACTCCCGGGTTTTAGTTTAACTGAAGGAACAGGGGTAATCATAAACATACCCGTTTCCGTCTGCCACCAAGTATCCATAATCGGTAATTTTTCACGTCCAACATGTTTATAAAACCAAAGCCAAGCTTCCGGATTAATCGGTTCGCCAACCGACCCTAAAATTTTTAAGGAAGAAAAGTCATATTTTTTCAAATGATCTTCACCAAATTTCATCAAAGCCCTGACGGCAGTTGGCGCGGTATAAAACTTTGTCACTTTATATTTATCAATTAATCTCCACCAGATCTCAATATCAGGGAAATCAGGAGTTCCTTCATATACGAACATCGTAATTCCGTTGATCAGTGGGGAATAGAGAATATAAGAGTGGCCGGTAATCCAACCAGCGTCAGCCGTTGACCAGAAAATATCGTCGGGTTTTATATCAAAAACATATTTTAAAGTTGCATAAATCCCGACCATATAGCCGCCGTGTCCGTGAATAATCCCCTTTGGCTTTCCAGTTGTTCCGGACGTGTAAAGAATGAAAGACGGGTCAGACGATTCCATCATTTCGGTCGGACATTCTGTACTCTGTTTGGCCATCAGTTCGTGCCACCAAATATAGATAAAATCGGATGGAATCGGATTTAATTGGATAGAATCAGAGTTTTTTTCACTGGTTTTATCTGATTGTATCTGACTCTGTCTGATTTCATCTGATTTCATCCTTTCAACAACAATCACATGCTCGACTGTTTTATTTTCTTTCAGCGCTTCATCAACATTTTTCTTTGATTCAACAACTTTTTTTCCATAAGGATAAGAATTAGAGCAGATAACGATTTTGGCTTGGGCGTCCTCAACTCTGTTTTTCAAAGCGTCAGCAGAAAAACCGGAGTAAACGACCGAGTGGACAGCTCCGATTTTTAAGCAGGCAAGCATGGCAATAAACTGTTCTGGAATTCGGGGTAAATAAATCGTGATCTTATCACCTTTTTTGACGCCGAGCGACTTTAATCCATTGGCAAATTTTGAAACTTCTTCATTAAGTTGTCCATAAGTGAAGCGCCTTTCAGTTTGTTCTTGTGAAACCCAAATCAAAGCAGTTTTATTTTTTATATCAGTATTTTGCCAACGGTCAAGGGCGTTATAAACAATATTTGTCTGCCCGCCCACAAACCATCTGGCATAAGGATACTTCCAATCAAGAACTTTGTCCCAGGGTTTATACCAACTTAATTCTTTAGCAATATTTTCCCAAAAAATTTCCGGATTTTTTATGGATTCAACATAAGTCTTTTCGTAATCAAGCATAAATTTATTATACACTTTTTTTCTCCCTTGAATTTTTTCTTTGATAAGCTATGATATTAATCATCAATGAGTAATAACAAAATTTTATTTAAAAAAACCCAATTCTTAAAAGAAACATGGTCATACATTGCGCCGACCTGGGAAGAAATGGGGTTAATCTGTCTTGATCTTGGAGTTGAGATTAATGAAAGTAAAAAAAAATTTGATACTTTGATTACCTTAGCTAAAGGTGGATGGACTTGGGCCCGCACAATGGCTGATATTTTACAAGTTTATGAACTTTCCAGCTTCAAACTGTCTTTTTACGATTCGTCTTCTCCGGGAATAAGATTAAAAAAACCTTTGTTGGAAATCCCCTTAACTATTCCTTTAGCCAAAAAAAAAGTAATTTTATTTGACGATGTTAATGATTCTGGACACAGTTTAAAATACGCGATAAAATATTTAGAACATTTCGGTCCTTCTTCAATTACAACGGCGACGCTTTTTCACAAACCAAAATTTGCAATAATCAAACCGGATTTTGTAGGGAGCGAGACTGATGCTTGGATAGTCTTTCCTCACGAAAGACGGGAAGTGATAGATGGACTGGCTTTGAAATGGAAAAAGAACGGTCTAAAAATCAAGGAAATTAGAGAAAGACTGATAAAAATCGGTTTGCCGGAAAAAGAAGTTAATATATTTCTAAGGGTCCGTTCGTAAATAACAATCATGTTATTTACGATTACGACCCTTTGTGCCGCACCGATTTTTTCAAATTAATATCGGATGCGGCTTAAAATATTTATTTATGATTGTTATTGTTGATTTTGGTTCTCAAACAACCCATTTGATCGGACGCAGAATCAGGGATTTGGGAGTAAAGTCAGAAATTGTCCTGCCTCAAGATGCGTTTAAATCAATTAAAAAATTAGCTCCTCGGGGAATTATTTTATCTGGCGGACCCGCTTCTGTCTTTGGGAAAGAAGCCTTGCTTGTTGATAAAGCTATTTTTGAATTAGGAATTCCGACCTTAGGAATTTGTTACGGCTTGGAAGTATTAGGACAGATGCTGGGGGGAAAAGTGGCCCCGGGTAAAAAGAAAGAATATGGCCCCGCCTACGTCCGATTAAATCGAACTTCGGCGGGTAAACCCGCCTTGTTATTCAAAGATATACCGGACAAACTTCGTGTTTGGATGAGTCACTTCGATCAAGTGGTTAAACTACCTAAAGGAATGATTGGGCTTGGGTCAACCAATGCTGTTAAATACGCTGCCTTTGCTGATGAAAAAAAGAAAATTTATGGAATCATGTTTCACCCGGAAGTTCATCATACGGAGTTTGGACAGGAAATTTTAAATAATTTTGTTATAAAAATCTGCGGAGAAAATCCACTTTTAGGAACAAAAAAAATAGAAGAAATAAAAGATTATTTAAAGAAAGAAATAGGGGAAGATAAAGCAGTTTGCGCTTTATCCGGAGGGATTGATTCTTCAGTCGCCGCCTTTTTAACTTATCAAGTTATTGGAAAAAAACTTACCTGTTTTTATGTTGATACCGGAATGATGAGAATAGGGGAGACTGATGAGGTAATTAATACTTTCAAAAATAAATTAAAACTTCCGTTAGTCGTCATCGATGGTAAGAAAGATTTTTTAACCGCTTTAAAAGGAGTGATTGACCCGGAAGAAAAACGGGCCGTTATTGGCGAGACGTTTATCCGAATTTTTGAACGCGAAGCGAAAAAAATTGGAGCGAAAATTTTGGTTCAAGGGACAATTTATCCGGACGTGATTGAAAGTCAGGGAACGAAGCACTCTCACAAAATTAAAACCCATCATAATGTTGGCGGGATCCCTGAAAAACATGGTTTTAAGCTGGTTGAGCCTTTAAGAATGTTCTATAAAGATGAAGTGAGAAAGATTGCCGTTGAATCAAAATTTCCACCAGAAATGGTAACACGGCACGTCTTTCCCGGCCCGGGACTAGCCGTCCGCTTAATCGGAGAAGTGACGGAAAAAAAATTAGATATTCTGAAAAGAGCCGATGCGATTGTTATTGAAGAAATTAAAAGAGCCGGTTTATATGACCAAATTTGGATGGCGTTTGCCGTTTTTACCGGAGTAAAAACTACGGGCGTGACCGGTGATGAACGAAAATATGGAGAATTAATCGCCGTTCGTGCTATCGAGTCAAAAGATACGATGACTTCAGATTGGGTAAGATTGCCTTACGATGTTTTGGCTAAAATTTCCGAAAGAATTGTCACTGAAGTCTTCGAGGTCGTCCGCGTCGTCTACGATATAACTACTAAACCCCCAGCGACGATGGAGTGGGAATAAAAACGTACATATTGACAAAATGATATTTTGTGCTAATATGGTTATATATGAACAACATTGTTAATATTTCTGATTTCAGAAACAATATTTCCGACTATATTAATAGAGTAATTTATAATAAAGACTCTTTTTTATTGAAAAAAGGCAAGTCAATTGTGGCTAAGGTTGTTGTTTATAAAGAACAGAAAGAACTCTTAATTGAAGATAAAATAAAAAAATATGCTGGAATTTGGTCAGATAAAGAAGCGAATTTGATAAGAAAATATGCCAGAAAACTTAGAAAGGAAGTAAAGTTAATTCCAAGAAAATATGATCTATCTGGTTGATACAGATGTCATTATCGATTTTTTAAAGAATCAAAAACCTGCTATTGACTTATTTAATAAAATAAACAGCGAACTAATTAAAATAAGTGTCATTACTTTCCTGGAAATAGAATATGGAATAAAAAAATCTTATCATCCTGAAAAAAAGAAAGAGGAATTTATAAATTTTATGAGTGAATTCTCGATAGAAATAATCGCTATCAGCCCTACAATTGCTGAAGAATTTGTCAAATTAAAAATTAATTTGGAAAAGCAAAGACAACCTTTAGCTGATTTTGATCTATTCATTGCCGCAACGGCAATAGCAAACAACCTATCTTTAGTGACCAGAAATATTAAGCATTTTAAGAGAATTAAAGATTTAAAACTTCATTAATTGCGACGATGGAATGGGAATGATTTTTTGCTCTTGACAAACACAATGTCATACTTTATCCTGTACATATATGTACAGGATAGATACCCTATTAAAGCTAAAAGAGAAGTTATTTCATACCAATGATCTGGCTTTGTTGTGGGGGATAACCAACAAAAATACTCTTTATACAACAATAAAAAGATATGTTCAAAAAGGAATTTTAATTCCTATTCACAAAGGATTTTATTCAACTATCCCAATTGATCAAGTGGATCCTTTCAAACTGGCCATCGGCTATCTTCATCGTTTTGCTTATATCAGTTGCGAGACGATCCTTATCAGAAAGGGGATTATTTTCCAAAAAGAAAATTACCTAACTCTAATTTCCAGTGTTTCAAAAAAATTTTCCGTTGTCAATCATTCTTATTTGGTCCGTCGCCTAAAAGATACTTATCTATACAACGATCGTGGGATAGATATAATTAATGGTGTAATGATGGCTGGTGTTGAGCGGGCTGTAGCCGATCTGTTATATTTTAATCCCGAATTTTACTTTGATAACGAGAAGAAAATTGATTGGAAAAAAGTAAAACAAATCCAAAAGGAGGTAGGGTATCTATGATATTATCAAAAAAAGAAGATGTTCTTCATAAAGCTCAATTATTACGATTATTGATTGAGATTTTGGATAACTCAATAGCAAAAAACATTTATTTTAAAGGTGGCAGCGCCGCTGCTATGTTGGGATTTTTAGACCGGTTTTCTGTTGACCTAGATTTTGATTTAAGACCGAAAGCTGATAAAAAAGTAATTGACAAAAATTTAATAAAAATTTTTCGAAAGCTTGATTTAAAAATCAGTCAAAAAAGCAATAAATCATTATTTTATCTTCTCAAATATTCGGCTAAACCTGGCTCAAGAAATACAATAAAACTAAGTCTGATCGATACGGCATTAAAATCAAACCTTTATTCCTCTTTTTATCTTACGGAGATTGATCGTTTTGCATTTTGTCAGACTTCAGATACGATGTTTGCCAATAAATTGGTCGCTGTGACAGACCGTTATAAAAAACATAAAATGATTGCCGGACGTGATATTTATGATATTCACCACTTTTTTTTATCGGGTTTTTATTATAATAAAGAGGTTATTAAAGAAAGAACGGGAAAACGACCAACCGATTATTTTAAAGATTTGATAAAGTTTATTGATACCAAAATTACCGATAAAATAATAAACGAGGACCTGAGTTTTTTATTGGCTTATGAAAAATTTAAGTTAATAAAAAAAGTTTTAAAAAGAGAAACATTGATGTTTTTGAAAGATGAAGTTAAAAGATTAAAATAGACTTAAACCCCTATCGACGATGGAGTGGGAGTAAAAATATGGACTTTAAATACTTTTCACAAAACGGAAAAATATTACCGATCGAACAGGCCGTCATTCCAATAAGTAATATCGAATATTCTTATGGTTTTGGAGTTTACGAAAATATTAGGATTTCAAATGGTACAGTTTATTTTTTAAAAGATCACACGGATAGACTTCTTGAGTCAGCAAAAATAATTGGATTAACCCATTCGTTTGACGAAGAAATTATAAAGAATAGCATTTTAGATCTTATTAAGGATTATAAATCAGAGACTTTTAATATTAAAATTCTTTTAATTGGTGCTTCAACGAAAGAAAAAGCTATTTTAAATATTTTCTGTCTCAATCCGCTATTTCCTGACAAAAAATTATATCGAGATGGAGCAGAATTTATTACTTACAACTATGAAAGGCCGTTTCCTCATGCAAAAACGCTCAATATGTTGCAAAGTTATCTTGCTTACAGTAAAGCAAAAAAATCGGGAGCGTATGATGCTCTTTTGATAAATCAGAATGGTTTTATTACCGAAGGAACAAGAACAAACTTTTTTTGTATAAAAGGGAAAATAATTTACACGCCTTTTGAGAAAGATATTTTACTGGGAGTGATGAGAAAGGTAGTCTTAAAAATTGCCTCGGAAAATAATTATAAAATTGTCGAAACAAATATAAAATTTGATGACATTAAATCTTATGATGGGGCCTTTGTGACGAGTACTTCCTCAAAAATTATGCCAATAAAATCAATTGATGGGATTTTGGTTGGCTACCCAGACGAATTAAAAGAATTAATGAAACTACTTAATAATTTTTTGGAAAAAAATTTCCTGTTGCATTGAAAAAAAATATCTGTATAATTTAATAATCATGAAAATTATAGCAACTCAAAATTTTTATTTTTACTTTGACCCACCTTGCGGTGGCGGTTGTAGCTGAACAAAGCAAAAATAAAAACCGACCCCCGCACACGCGGGGTTTTTTTTTGGGTTAATTTTCCGTGGGTGGCAGATCGGCGATGCAACGCTCTGTAAAAGCGTATCAAGTAGGTTCAACTCCTACCCCACGGACTATGAAAAATAATATAGGTAATTACACACATCAAGTAGAAAACCATGATAAATTTATCCGTTTTGATTTAACGGAGGGTAATTGTTGGTTTCGAGATAAAATATCTGAGTGGAATAAAGCAATAAATATTTCCGATGTTATTCATTACCCTGATGAAAAAATAATCAGCGTCAAAAAATTATTATCCCGTTGGTTACATGTTAAACAAAATAATATCACGATAGGTAGTGGTAGCGATGAATTAATCGAGATGATTCCAAAGATTTTTATCAAGCAGAAAGATAAAGTTTTAACGGTTGCTCCATCATTTTTTCGTTTTATTGAATCATCGGAGCGAGCAGGGGCAAAAATCACTACAGTTAAACTAGACAAAGATAGTTATTTTGAATGGGATAATTTAACAATCAAAGGATTTTTGAAAAAGGCAAAAGATAAGAAAGTAAAATTGATTTGGTTAGCTAGTCCCAATAATCCAACTGGGACAGAAGTCCCAAAACAAATTTTGCTGGAAATAATTAGACTGGGGAAAATAGTTGTTATCGATAAAGTCTTGAATGGCTTTACTAAAGAGTTACGGGAAATATCTCAGTTAATTTGGGATAATCCAAATTTAATCGTTCTGTCAAGTTTTTCCAAAACGTTTGGTCTACCAGGTTTAAGATTTGGATTTGCTATTTCCGCTCAGGATAAAATCGAAGTAATGGAAAAAAGAAGATTGCCTTTTAATGTCAGCGGACCCAGTTTATTTATTGTTGAAAAATTACTTCAGTCGTTATTATCAGGTGAGGTAAAGATGGGAGGAGCCTTTAATTTTTTTCAGGAACGGATATTTTTTGAAGAGCAGATTAAGAAATTAAAGAATATTAGATTGGCCAGTAATTCTAAAATTAATTTTGTTTTATTACAAACAGTTGGCCGATTGAATTTGTTTAAAAAATTAGTAGAAAAAGGTGTTTTAGTGACAGATTTAAATCAAACGATCGGAATTAAAAACAAAAATTTTGTTAGAGTTACGTTACGCGATAGACAGAATAATCAAATTTTATTAAAAGCTTTAAAAAAGATTGATAATCATTTTCATTAATTAAAAGTTTTATTTATAATAAAGATATGTCTACTAAAGACCGTTTGGATTTAATTAAACAAGTTGGTGAAGAAATTATTCAGGAGGAAGAGTTAAAGAAACTTTTAGAAAGCGGAGAAGAGTTAATCGCCTATGACGGATTTGAACCTTCTGGACAGATCCATATTGCCCAGGGTATTCTTCGCGCCATAAATGTCAATAAAATAATCAAAGCCGGTGTTAAGTTTAGGATGTGGGTGGCCGACTGGCATGCGATGGCGAATAACAAGATGGGCGGCGATCTTGAAAAAATAAAAATTGTGGGAAAATATTTTATTGAAGTTTGGAGGGCCTCCGGAATGGATCTTTCTAAAGTTGAATTTATGTGGGCTTCGGATATGGCCAAAGACCCTGACTATTGGAAACTAGTGGTACAGGTTGGAAAATCAAATGCACTGAAAAGATTTATCAGAACTGCTGAAATGATGGGTCGCGAGGAGTCACTTGATAAACTGACCGGCGCTCATATCATATATTCTTGTATGCAAGTAGCCGATATTTTCAAACTTGGTGCAAAAATTACGCAACTGGGGATGGATCAAAGAAAGGTAAATATGTTGGCTCGCGAAGTTGGACCAATGCTTGGGTATTGGAAACCGGTGGTCGTCTCACATCATATGTTGATAGGCTTGGGAAAACCAATGCCCGTAGAGACGCAAAATCTTGCGTCTCTACAAAACGACAAATTACAACGTACAATTGCTATAAAGATGTCAAAATCTAATCCTGACTCAGCAATTTTTATGACTGATACAACTGAAGATATTGAAAGAAAAATCAATAAAGCTTACTGTCTTGAAGGGGACATTAAAGAAAATCCAATTTTAGAATATTTTAAATATATAATTTTCGAATCCTTTGAGAAATTACGGATTAACGAATTACGGATAGAGAGACCGGAAAAATTTGGCGGGAATATTTCTTTCAAAACATATACTGAATTGGAAAAAACTTTTGCCGAAAAAAAAGTCCACCCGATGGACTTGAAAGCGGTTTTGATCAAATACTTAGATCAGCTCATCGAGCCGGTCCGGCGCCATTTTGAAGAAGATCCAAATGCGAGAAAACTTTTAGAGCAAGTCAGGAGTTTTCAGGTAACGAGATAAAAATCTCTTGAACATTTAAATTAAATATGATAATTTATCTACAATGAATTTATCATCATTGATAAAATCCTTTAAAGAAGAAAAAAAGTTAAAAATATCTCCTCGTCCCTACATTAATCATTCAGTTGAGTTTAAAAAAAGCTATTCTTCAGTTGAACGGGTCAAAATACTGGAAAAAGTCGGCTTAAATGTTTTCTTTTTTCCGGCCGAGATGATCACTGGTTGTGATTTTTTATCAGACTCTGGGACAACCACAATGACAAATAAGCAATGGGCGGCGCTTCATCTAGGAGACGAATCGTATGGTTCAAATCGCGGTTATTTTCAGCTGATTGAAATAATCAGAAAAACTTTTGGAGAAGAATTTTTTAATAGTCCGGAAAAAGGTTTGCCGAATGCTTTTCTCTTTCATCAAGGCCGTCCCTGTGAAGATGCCTTGTTTACTGCGCTTGGAAGATTGGGAACTGGTCAAATTATCCCCAGTAATGGTCATTTTGATACAACGGCCGCTAATATTGAGATCAACAAAATAAAAGCAGTTAACCTTTTTTCTAAAGAATTAACCGACGAAAAAAGTACTTCACATTTCAAAGGAAACATGGACACGGTAAAACTTAAAAAATTATTAAAAACAAATAATCAAAAAATTCCATTGGTTTATATGACAATTACCAATAATACCGGTGGCGGCCAACCGGCATCTCTTGCTAATATTTGCGAGGTGGCAGAGATCGTTCATAGTTATAATCTGCCGTTTTTTATTGATGCCTGCCGCTTTGCTGAAAACGCCTGGTTTATAAAAACTTATGAAAAAGAATTTAAAAATAAAACTATTTTGGAAATAGTCCAAAGAATATTTAGTTACTGTGATGGGATAACAATAAGTTTTAAAAAAGATGGCTTGGTTAATATGGGCGGGGGATTATTCATCAAAAATAATGGTTTTTTTATGAAAAAATATCCTCATCTTCCTGAGGCGATTTTGGATTATCAAATTGTGAAAGAGGGTCATCCAACCTACGGTGGAATGTCAGGGCGGGATATCATGGCCTTGGTCGAAGGATTAAAAACAGTCGTTAACGAAGATTATTTGAAATATCGTATCAGTCAGGTTGCGCGGTTTGGCCAGGTAATGCTTGATAATAATATTCCGGTGATTAACCCAATCGGAGGTCATGCAGTATATCTGGATATTAATAAATTTTTTAAGGGGACAAAGATGAAGCCGGAAGATTTTGGGGGAATTTCTTTAACTGCATTATTACTATCCTTATATGGTCATCGGGCTTGTGAATTAGGTTACTTTGCCTTCGGGTCATATAACAAAAAAACTGGAGTTGAAACTCATCCGGACGTTAATTTTGTCCGGTTTGCCGTTCCCCGCTTGCGTTACGAAGACCAGGATTTAATGGCCAGTGTTGAAGCAGTCAAAGCCCTTCATGATAATCGTGATTTAATCCCTAAAGTTAAAGTAGTCTACGGAAGAGAATTAACTCTCCGCCATTTTAAATCCCGATTTACATTTGAAAAATAAAATATAAATATGAACAAAAAACTTTTTGTTGGGAATTTAGATTTTGATGTCAAAGATATTGAGCTAGAGGAACTTTTTAAGACTAAGGGGATAGTTATCTACGCTGAAATTGTTCGTTTTTTTGACAAAAAATCAAAAGGATTTGGGTTTGTGGAAATGGGAACGCTTGATGAGGCTCAAAAAGCTATAAAAGAACTTAACGGAAGCGATTTTAGGGGAAGAAAAATCATTATTTCGGAAGCCAGGCCATCTTAAAATCTGTTATATTTTAGTTAATGATACTATTTAGGGTTTTATTATATTTCTCCTCATTTTTTGTTATTTGGTATTGCTCAGGGATTATCATTAGATCAGTCGAAAATTTGGCCCAAAGATTAAAAATCTCTCCTTTTGCAATGTCATTTTTCGTCTTGGGGATACTTACGTCAATTCCGGAATTTAGCATCGGAATAAATTCGATAATCAACAACACGCCGGACATTTTTGTCGGAAATTTATTAGGGGCTTCCTTAATTATTTTTATATTCATTATTCCATTGCTCGCTGTTTTTGGGGAGGGGTAAAATTAGTTCACCAACTTAGCGAAAATAATCTGATCTTCTCACTTTTGGTCGTAGCCGCTCCGGTTTTTTTGATCGCTGACAATGTTTTAACGCGCACAGAGGGAGTGTTTTTGATCCTTATTTATTTTATCCTTTTTTACTTTATTGAAAAAAGAACAGAAAGAAGAAAAAAAAATATTCAGCAAACATTTTTTTGAGGATGCTGTCGAACTATTGCTTGCCTCAACGATAATATTCCTGGCGAGCAGACATATAGTCACCGAAACTGAATATTTTTCTTCAATGCTTAAAGTATCTCAATTTTTAATTAGTATCATAATTTTGTCAATTGGTACCAATCTACCGGAAATTTCCCTGACATTCAAGGCGATAGTCAGTAAAAAAAATGAGGTAGCCTTGGGGGATTATTTAGGAAGCGCTTCGGCAAACACACTATTATTTGGTTTATTTACATTATTAAATGGTAAGCGGGTCAATGTCAGTGTCTATTCTTTCCGAATTTTACTTTTGACTCTTTTGGGTTTGGGAGTTTTTTATCTCTTTTCCCGTTCCAAAAATGAAATTTCCAAAAAAGAAGGGAAAATTCTGCTTTTGATCTATTTATTATTTGTCGTTTCTCAGGTTTTATTTCCTTAAAGGAATCTTTATTATCCCAAGCGGTGTTTTTTTAGAAAGAGGGGGAAAGATTGTGGTGAGTGAGGGGCGAGAAGACTAACTCAGAAATGAGATGCTTGAATTGCAATGTTTAATGCCTGAGTAATTTCAGGTGGAACGATTACTCCTTCAGCTGCTAGGACATCTATTTTGGCTTTCAAATTACTCGGAACAACTAGTACTGGAATTAGTCTCCCTTTTTTATCTCGAGAGCCTGAAGGAATTATCCTTCCTAAAATTTCACCAGGCACCAATCCAATCATTTTAACTGGAGCAGGTTGACCTTCAAGAGTAATACCTTTGAATCCTTCTTCAATTCTTGAACCAATCCTTGTTTTTATTTCGAAACTTGACATAAGAAGAAATATTACTATATGTATTAATTTTTGTCAACCGAATTTAGACTGTCAGAAGGTTGTTTATAATGAATTATGTTCGACTAAGGCAACTCCTTTAGAGATAGTTATTTTTGCCGAAGTTTTATTCATAACGTTACTAACTCCTCTTGTTGAACCGAAGGAAAGTGTCTCATCGATTAATCGGTAATACACTTTTTTGAGCTAAGCTTTGTAAGTCTTCATGTGATAAGCTCCTAATCTAATGAATTTCATTATTCCTATTCTTAATTTGATTTCACTTTTTTTTAGAAGATTTTTTGTTTTTATTTCCTGCCTGGCCTTGAGGTTGTTTGTTAGATCAATCATTGTAAGAGCAATCCTGCGATGTTCTGTTGGTAAAAAAGACGTTAAATAACCAACACCCCAAACACCTAAAAGGACTGCTCCGGTTGTTTGTAAGATTTCCATAGCTATAGTATACAATAAATAATGTAAATTTCAAGCCTTGTTATGCTCTACTAAAGCAGTTCCCGCTGTTGCAAAAATTTTAACTAAAGTTTTATTCATCACATTACTAACTCCTCTCGTCGAGCCAAACGTAAGTGTATCATCGATTAATCGGTAATACAGTCCTTCTGTAGAGACACCTTCTAATTTCTCACTGACGGGAATAATTGATACTTCATCACCAATATTACCCTTAATAGTTATTCCTTTATTTACAATATATATTTCTTTTTTTCCCTCAATAATTTTTATTTTTATCGATCGGTTTTCAGTTTGAGTTTTTGCAAGCAAAAAAATATTTACCAACATATGGTCAATCCGGTCGCCCAGGATTCCAAAGATAATTATTTCATTGAATTTTTTTTCCAGACAATAATCAACCGCCAGCTCAAAATCAGTTTTATTTTTTGTTGTTGGATATTTTAATATTGTAGGGAACAAAAATCTTTGTTCCTTACATATCTGTTTTAATTTTTTTTCCAATGATGGGGAAACGGAATCGAAGTCGCCAATGACAGCATGGGAGATTAATCCGAGTTTTAGAATATGTTTGACGCCACCGTCTACTCCAATTAAATAATCTTCTTTTGTAATAATTTTTTTTGCCTGACTTAAATCCGATAAATTTCCGTTGACGAAAATTATAGCTCTATTCATATAAAATATAAATAATTTTCAAAATGAAAAATTAGATTTGATTGAAAAATGAAAAATTAAAAATGATAAATACCATCTAGGGTCCTACGACCTGATAATACGTTTTTCAACGATTGTAACCCCAAATAATATCAGAAAACTTAAGATAATTGTCAAAAATATACTGGCAAAAACCAAATCGATAGAATAAGAATTAGCCGCTTGTTGCATATAAACACCAAGACCTTGGTAGGCGCCAACAAATTCTCCAACAATTGCTCCAGCGACTGAATAAGTGGCAGCGATTTTTAATCCGGAAAAAAATGACGGCAGACTGCTTGGTAGTCTTACAAGTAATAGACCCTGCCAATAAGAAGCATTCATGCTTTTTAGCAACTTCATAAACTGTTTTTTTGTTTGAAAAAGGCCATCCGCCCCGGCAATCGCAATTGGAAAAAAACAGTATAAAACAACAATAATAATTTTTGGCAAAATTCCGAAACCAAACCATAAAAGTAATAATGGAGCTAAGGCAATAATTGGCACAGTTTGAGAAATTATTAAAAGGGGGTAAATCGTTTTATTAATTTTTGGAGAAATATCCAAAAGTACCGCTAAAGCAAATCCAAGGATTACGGCGATTAAAAAACCCATCATTGCTTCGAGCAAAGTTTGAAAAACATGAGGGAATAGACTGTTCCAATGGGAATAAAGTGCTTCAAAAATATGACTGGGCGGAGGAAGTATTCTCATATTTATAAATTCGGCACGGACGTAGATTTCCCAGAATAATAGCAAAATAATTATTAAGATGAAACTTGATTGATATTTTTTCATAGTTTAATAATCCTGTCAGAAAGTAATTTTGCTTCACGAATATCATGGGTGATAAATAAAGTAGTTGTCATAAATTTTTTCAGAACCTGCTTTAGCCAAAGTTGAAGACTCTGCCTGGTTATTTGATCCAAAGCTCCAAACGGTTCATCAAGCAGTAGAAACGAATCGTTAAAAAGCAGAGTTCGAAGGAGGGAAACTTTCTGTTTCATTCCTCCTGATAAAACTGAAGGATATTGATCTTCATATTTTTCTAAATTAAACTCTTTTAATAGCGAAAAAGCTTTTTTAAAGGCAATTTCTTTTGAAACTTTTTTAATATCAAGTCCAAGAATCAAGTTTTCTTTAATTGTTCTCCAAGGTAAAAGCAAAGGATTTTGAAACATATAACCGAACTTGCCCTGTCTTGAATTTTCAATATTTCCGTCAAGAGAGATCGTTCCAAAAGTTTGTTCTTCAACTCCGGCAATAATGTTAAATAGAGTGGTTTTTCCGCAACCGCTTGGACCAATTATTGAGACGAATTCTCCAGGAAAAACTTTTAAATTAAAATTTTTTAAAGCAGTAACTGTTTTTTTATTTGATAATAGATAGTTTTTTGAAAGATTTTTTATGATTAACTTTGGCGCAGACATTAAGGTAGAAATTTATTGGTAAATAAAGAGTTAAAATCAATAACAGTTTTTGAATTAAGGATAAATTGAGGATATCCAGTCCAGGATTTAATGTCTTGAATTCCCCACTGTCTTTTTTTGTCAGCGTAATTTTTACTCATAAAATCTTGACTGGCAAAAACAAGTTTTGGATTGGGAAAAGTATCTTTGGGCGCCGTACTGATAAGAATTTGAGCCGATTCTTTTGGAAAAAGACGAGCATATTCATAACCCTGAGCCGTGGCTGTCATAAATTTTTTTAATAATTTAGGAGAGCTCTTTATTTTATTAGGCGTTACAACAAAAACCACAGTTGGAGAATCAGGAATTCCGTACTGAGTTAAAGGAAAAAAATTAAATTTTAGTCCATCAAAGCGCGCCTGAACGACTTCCCAACCGGAAAAAACCCAAACAAAATCAATCCGTTTACTTTCTAATGCCTGCATGGCCCCAATATCTAAAACAACATTTTTAAAATTACCGATACCACCGTCCTTTTTAATAATCTGTGAAATTATAGGATTTTCAAAAGGTGAACCATATCCCCCATAAATTTTTCCGTCAAGATCTCTTGGCCGGTTGATACCGGAATCTTTAAGAACAATCAGTCCGGAAGTATTATGCTGTAAAATAGCTCCGATTGAGACGATGGGATTATTTTTCGCTGTTTCGCCGACGACGTCTTCAATAAAACTAATTCCGGCATCGGCTTTTTCACTTGTCACCAAAACGCTTGAAGAAACGTTAGGGGAGTAGGGAAGAATTTTTAAATCAAGTCCCTGTTCTCTATACCAATTTTTGGCCAAGGCAACGTAAACACCCGTGTGATTTGTATTTGGAGTCCAATCAAAAGCAAGCTTGAAAGGAGTTGATTTACTAGATTGAGTGACGACTTTATTACTAATAATTTTAATAGCAACAAAGGCAGTAAATGAAATAAGAAGAATGGCAAGCAAGCGATTTTTTTTCATAATCTTTTCCCTCCGCTGGCATTATCCAGATCAGGTTTTCAATGGGTCTCCCGTTTTTTCGGGTTTCTCAGCCTGTGTCACAAGCTCCCCCAACTTATGAAAACATTATAACAATAAATAAATTCTTTTTACAACGAATAAGGCGTTTCAGATTTAAATTTATTATCTTGAAATCGTTTAATTATTTTTCCAGCATTTGGAAATTTATTTTTTATTTTCATAATATCTCCTGAACGATCGTTCATAAGATAGAGAACTTGGTCGGCTTCTTTATAAGTAAATCCAAAATCATCTTCATCAGTCTGCCCGTCCCAAAGGCCGGCGGTAGGGGATTGGTTTATAATTTTTTTCGGAACTTTTAAATATTTTGCCAGTTGATAGATCTGAGTTTTGTAAAGATGACTGAGGGGTTCAATGTCTGAAGCAGAGTCACCAAAACGGGTAAAGTAGCCAAGTAATTTTTCAGATTTATTTTCCGTGCCACAAACTAAACCGTTTATCTGTTTTGCCAAATCAAAAAGGATAATCATGCGGACGCGGGCCATAATATTACCAAGCCGGATTTTTTTATTGGCCCCTCTCGAAAGTGAAAAAAATACGTTTGTTTCTTCTTTCCCAAAAGGCGAAGATACCAAATTTTTTGCGGTTTGTGGTTTTCCGTCAAAAAATTTCGGTATCGAGCCGATTAAATTATTAAATTGATCAACGATCTTTTTGGTCGGAATATTGATAACATTAATTCCTTTTAAATCTATCTCCATTTTATTTCTCGGTTTATAATCCATTTGAACAGCAAAAATATTTTTTGCCGGTAAAACTTCCCTTAAAAGATAAAGGGCTGTTGTTGAATCAATTCCACCGGAAAGTCCAAGGACAACTTTGTTATTTTTTTGTTCTTTAAAAGTTTTTTTTAGAAAATTAATTATTTTCTCTTTTTCAATTTTTGGATCAATTATAAGATGATTATCCATAGCTATAGTATACTATAATCGTTCAATTGCTTATTAATTTTGTTAACGAGCTTAACGAGTTAACGAGTTTAAAATTAACTCGCAAAACCCTCTAAACTCGCTAAATATAAAATATTTAATTAAATGAACTACAAAATTGCTTTGATAGTCGGCAGATTCCAACCCTTTCATAAAGGTCATCTTTTTTTGATTAAAAAAGCTTTAGAAAAAGCCAATAAAATAATTATAGGAATAGGCAGCGCTAATATTAGTGATGAAAATAATCCGATTGATTTTGAAACAAGAAAAAAAATCATAAAAGCAGTTGCTTACAAAGAAGGACTTGAAAATAAATTAATTAAGATCGTACCCCTATCAGACTATTTTGATGATAAAAAATGGCTAATAAATTTAAAAAAGCAAGTCGGGAAATTTGATTTGGCCCTAGGTAACAATAACTGGACAAATAATATTCTGAAGAAAGCCGGTTTTAAAGTTTTAGAGGTAGACTATTACAAAAGGGAAGAATATGAAGGTTGGAGGATTAGAAAGCTGATTAAAGAAGGGAAGAAATGGCAGGATCGTGTTCCGAAATATATTATTCAATGGTTCAATTGCTTCATTGTTAAAAAACAACAACCTGCCTGCCGGCAGGCAGGTCGAACAATGAAACAATTTAACAATGTTGTGTTGGGTGGTACATTCGATCATTTTCATAAAGGTCACGAGGCATTATTAGCCAAAGCTTTTGAAGTTGGGAAAAAAGTCACTATCGGAATTGCCACAGAAGAGATTTATAAAGATAAATTTTTATCGGAAACGATTGAACCGTTCAATATAAGGCGAAAAAATATTACTGACTATATAAATTACCATCTTAACAACGATCGAGCAAAGATGGTAAAAATAATACATTTTTTCGAGTTCACAGGAGGTGCTGATAAAAATAAAAACATTGATGCGATCGTTGTTTCAAAAGAAACTTATCCGAATGCTTTAAAGATTAACGAATTAAGAGAAAAAAATAAACTTTCTTTATTAAAAATAATAATTGTTAAAGATATTTTAGCGGAAGATAGAAAATTAATTAGTTCGGAAAGAATTAGAATTGGGGAAATTGACCGGAACGGTCATTTGTATTTACTACCATCTACGAACTACCAACTACGAACTAATCAAAATGAATTAAAAATGCCTGAAAGTTTGAGAACAACATTGCAAAAACCTTTGGGGAAAATATTTAAAGATACAAAATCTTTACTTCATTATATTAATATAATGAAGTGGGCAATGATTGTGGCTGTTGGTGACATAATTGTTGACTCATTACTAAAAGAAGGAATTGATCCGGACGTGAAGGTGATAGATAACAAATCGCGACGAGAAAGGTCGGACCTTTTTGCAAAACTTAAGCTTGTGAAAAAAGGTCCGACCTTAATTAACAACCCCGGCACGATCAATCTCAAAACCGCCGAGAAACTAAGGCAGATGATTAGGCAAAGGTCCGTCCTTAATAAGGACGGACCTTACGGTTCCTGGTTGGTGATCGACGGAGAGGAAGACCTTTTGGCATTACCGACAATATTATTTGCTCCGTTGAATTCTTTGGTTCTATATGGCCACTGGCAGCACGGGATTATAGCTGTCACAGTTGATGAAGAAATAAAAGAGAGGGTGAGAGAAATTTTTAAAAAATTTAACTAATATTTTTTGCTATAATTTTAGCTATGGTGAATAGATATCAACCACAAGAATTTGAAAAAAAATGGGCCGAACAATGGAAAAAAGAAAAAATAAATATCTTTAACCCAGATTCAAATAAAGAAAAATACTATGTTTTGGTCGAATTGCCTTACACTTCGGGTGATCTTCATATTGGTCACTGGTTTACTTTTACCCATCCCGACGTTCTTTCCCGTTTCAAAAGAATGAACGGTTTTAACGTTTTTTTCCCGATGGGTTATGACGCTTTTGGACTTCCGGCAGAGAATGCCGCTATAAAAAGGAAAATCCACCCTAAGGACTGGACGATGAAAAACATTGAAACGATGACCAAGCAATTCCAACAGATGGGAACGATGATCGACTGGGATTGGATGACAATTACTTGTTTGCCAGAATATTATCGTTGGAACCAATGGATATTTTTAAAGATGTATGAAAAAGGGTTGGCTTTCCGTGGAAAAACTTTGTCCAACTGGTGTCCGAGCTGCCAGACGGTGATTGCAAATGAAAATATCGAAAATGGTAAATGCTGGCGGTGTGGAGAAACAGTCGTTCAAAAAGACGTCGAGCAATGGTTTTTGAAGATCACGGATTATGCCGAGCAATTAATATGGGACGATAAACCAAAAGTTGATTGGCCAACATCAGTTCGTACTGGTCAGAATAACTGGATAGGTAAAAAATCAGGAATAAATATAGACTATCCCGTAAAAAATACAGAAGAAACAATAACTTGCTTCACAACTGCTCCGGTAAATTTTGGGATGACCTTTATCGTTGTTGCCCCGGAACATGATTTAGTAAAAAAAATAATCTCAGGGGAAATTAAAGTAGATTCTAAATGTAAAAAAGAAATAGAAGAATATTATAAAAAAGCCCAGGAAAAAACCGAAATGGACAGATTAATGGAGGGAAAAAAGAAGACAGGCGTATTTACGGGTTTGTATGCGACCAATAGGATAGCCGGATGGGATGTACCAGTTTGGGTGGCCGATTTTGCGATTGGAAATGTAGGAACTGGTGCGGTTCAGGGATGTCCAGGACACGATTATAAAGATTTTGAGTTTGCGAAAAAGTTTAACTTGCCGATTATCCGTGTTGTAGTAGGAGAAGATGGGGATCAATCAGAAATTAAAGAAAGCCGCCAGATAATTGTCAAAGGCATGAAAGGAAAGATGGTGAATTCAAAGTTTTTGAATGGTCTAGAATTTTCTGAAGGGCTGGAAAAAACAATGGATTATGCTGAAGAAAAAGGTTGGGGAAAGCGAGTTTTTTCCTATCACATTCGTGATTGGTCGATCTCCCGTCAGCGATATTGGGGGACGCCAGTACCGGTGATTCATTGCATAGACTGCGGAATCGTTCCGGTTCCGGAAAATAATTTGCCAATTGAACTGCCTTATGAAGTTGATTTTACTCCGCACGGAAAACCACCATTAGCTACTAATGAAAAATGGTTGAACGTTAAATGTCCAAAATGTGGGAAACCTGCCAAAAGAGACGCTGAGACTTTGGATACTTTTTTTGATTCGGCCTGGTATTGGTTTAGATATTTAAGTCCTCAATATGAAAAAGGTCCCTTTGATGAGCTTAGAGCAAGCCGTTTAACTCCAGTTGACGTTTATTTTGGCGGCTCGGAACACACTTTAGGTCATACTTTATACGCCCGTTTTTTTACAAAATTTTTTCAGAGTTTAAAAATGTTAAATTATGATGAATTTGCATTAAAAAGAATCCAACATGGGATTGTTTTAGGACCGGATGGAAGCAAAATGAGTAAATCAAAAGGTAACGTCATCAATCCCGATGATGTTGTTATCGAATATGGCTCTGATACGGCCAGACTTTATCTTTGTTTTATGATGCCATATGAGGGGACGGGGGCGTGGTCAACCCAGACGATTGCCGGTGTAAATAGGTTTTTGGGCAGAATTTGGAAGATTTATCAGGAACAATATCAAAGATTAAATATCAAAGATCAAAAAGAAGACGAACGATTAATAATAAAACTTAAAAAGACGATAAAAAAGGTGACGGAAGAAATTAGCAATATAAAAATGAACACCTCGATTGCGGCGATGATGGAGTTCTTAAACGATTTTGAAAAATCCCTAGCCCCTAATCCCTATTCCCTAACCCCTGAACACGCCAAGCAATTCCTTCAAATCCTCGCCCCATTTGCTCCGTTTATGACCGAGGAAATCTGGAGAAATGTTTTTGGGGAGAAAGAATCAATTCATCTATCAACTTGGCCAAAAGTAGAAGGAGAAATTAGCTTCGATCCACCCTAAGGGTGTCCAGGCACGAAACAGAAGATATGATTAAAAAAAAAGCCCTTGAAGATGAAAAAATCAAAAAATATATTACCGAAAAACCAGAAAAAATTATTTATGTTCCAGGAAAAATTATTAATTTCATAATATAACAATTAATTATTAATTTATTACGAGTTTAGACCTGCCTGCCGGCAGGCAGGGAGTTTAGCGAGTTTGTTTTTAACTCGCTAAATAAACAACTCGTTAAATAAAAAATAAATAATATGAACGATAGAAATAAATATGTTGATGCTTTGAAAAAACAGTTAGAGCCCAATATTTTTAATCATTCTTTAGCTCTTGAAGCATGTATGGGGGGATTATATGATTATTTTACAACTAATAACCAACTGTCTAATGTCGAACCGTCTAAGGATGATTGGATGTTGGCGGGACTTTTACATGACATAGATTTTTCCGGAGAATTTAAGCCGACTCATCCGCAAAAAACTTTGGAAGCCTTAGCTAAATATGATTTGACGATCCCTGAGATCGTTCATAATATCATCAAAGCGCACGCGCCTGATCTGACTGGGAGAAAGCCACAGAATAAAGCTGAATGGTCAATATTTTGTGCAGACAGTTTAACCGGATTAATTATGGCGGTCGCTTTTGTTTACCCATCGCGAAAACTGGCAGACGTTAAATTATCATCAGTTATTAAAAGATTATTGAAGGAGCCGAAGTTTGCAGCTGGCACCCGCCGAGAAGAGATAAAGATGTGTGTCAATCCTGAAGGTTTAAATCTTCCAGTCGAAAAGTTTGTTGAGATTTGTCTGAACTCGATGAAAGCAATTGCGGAAGAGATTGGATTATAAAACTTAAAAACCAAACATAGCTCTTGACAAACATTACAGAAACGTTGTATAATTCTGTTACTATGATCCAACAACTTATCAATGACGAAAAATTTACCAACATTCAAAAAGCTCAAGCGGGATTAACTCGTCTATTTATTGATGCCGAGAAAACAACTAGTTTTTATCGAGTATTAAAAAATGACCAATCCTTAGGTGTTCTTGTGCCAGATAAAATCTGGAAAAGTTTATTGGAAGATTTAGAAGCTCTTTCTTCACCAAACTATAGAAATAGAATCACTATAAGCAGAAAAGACAAAAAAATCTATACAAGCGCTCAAGTAAAAAAACAATTAGGACTGTAAAAATATGTTTTCTTATGTTTTTAAGAATCAAGCATTAAAAGACCTTCGTAAATTACCAAAGGATATACAAAGAAGAATCATTAATAAAATTGATTATTTTGTAGGTTCCGGAGTTCCATTATCATTTACAGAAAATCTTGTTAATTTTGAGATCGGTCAGTATCGGTTTCGTGTTGGAGATTACAGGATAATTTTTGATTTAGAGGGTGAAAAATTAATTATTCTAACCTTAGGCCATCGCAGGGAAATCTACAAATAATAATCACTTTCTCTCAATTGATACGTCTTCAAGAGAGCGGGGGTCTTCGACCGGTTCCAGATGAGTTGAAACAGTTACTTTTTCAATCGAATCACGGATTTCTTTTTCAATATCTTCCAAAAAATCGTGGCCTTTTTGTATGGTCCATTTCCCAGGAGTCAAAACATGAAAATCAACAAATCTTCTTTGAGCCGATTGGCGAGTACGCAAACCATGAAATTTTAAGCCTTTACGTTCGTATTTATTAAAAATAGACTTCAGAATATCTAATTCTTCCGGAGAAATTGAAGTATCTAATAAACCTAAGACTGAATGTTTTATTATTTTAAATCCAGTAAAAATAATATTGAATGCGACTAAAAGAGCAATGACCGGATCCAATATCTGCCATCCTGTAATAACGACGAGAAAGACGGCGACGATAACTCCAATCGTAGTAATCACGTCCGTCATTAGATGATGCCCATCGGCTTCAAGAGTAATTGAACGATGTTTTTTTCCAACTTTTAAAAGTTTTTTAGCAACTACATAATTAATTACGGAGGCAATTACTGAAATTCCCAAACCTAAAAATACTTGTTCAATAATTTTTGGGTGAATAATTCTGCCAATTGCGCTTATTATAATGGCAATAGCAGCAATAAAAATAAATAACCCCTCCATAATACTAGCAAAGTATTCTGCCTTCGAATGACCATATCGATGTTCTTCGTCCGGAGGCTGCTCAGCAATTTTCAGCATTACTAGGGCTATCACAGCGGCAGCCAAATTAACTAAAGATTCAATTGCATCAGAGAGAAGACCAACAGATCCCGTTAAAAAATACGCGATTGATTTTAAAGAAATAGTAGCAATAGCAGTAAAAATTGAAAGCCAGGCAAATTTTGTTAATGAGGGACTTTTCATATTTCATGAATGTATCAATATATCAATAGATTGATACATATATGTTTATAATCCAAAGTAATTAAAAATATCAAGAATGCCGTTTTCGTTGACAGATTTACCAATATAACCATTGTCTCCTTTTGATAAAACCAATTTTTTAAGATCCTCGGTAGCATTTCCCATGGCTCCGGCATAACCGCAAACTCCGATGAAATCCCAGTCGGTCAAACTATCACCAACACCTAGAATATTTTTAGTGTTAATTTTATACATACTAACAATTTCTAAAATGGATTGTTTTTTTGAAATTCCGGAGGCTGTAATATTGCCAAAAAAATAACCTTTAATGGCCGGATGGGTGCTCCAACCGATTGCCAATTTATCTTTATAATTTAAAAATATTTGCTCAACAATTTTTCGTTCTTCATCAGTTTTTGTTACCGGCAAAATCTTGATTATTTTGCTTTTTTTTATCTGATTAATCAAATCATTAACCATAATCGGTTCGAAAGATAAAGTAAAGTTATGAAGTTTTGTAATCTCGTTTTTTTGACTTTTTTGGATAAAATATTTATCAGTCATGTAAATTTCAGTATAAATATTATTATCTAAAATTTTTTTTGTTAAACCAGTAGCGATGTTGTTTTCTATAACATGTTTTTTTACTACTGTTAGATTTGAAGGGTCAATCAAAATTGCTCCGGCTAAAGCAGTTTGAATATTATTTAGCTGAGCGTCGTCAACAATTTTTTTAACTGAATAATAAGGTTTAGCACTGCACAAAAT
>LBPR01000003.1:53327-60608 GCA_000990305.1 Candidatus Roizmanbacteria bacterium GW2011_GWC2_34_23
TAGCTTGTTAATAACTTCTGTAGGAGGGTAGGGAGCATTAAAACCGGCCTTATCACCAACGATGACACCGTCAACATCCAAAACAATCGCTTTAATTTTATTCATCAGTGAGCCCAAGCGTCCCAGAATGGAACTCTTTAGAAACTTATATGTATAAAGTCTATCAGACTTTTAAGCAGGTGCAAATTGAGATTTAATACTTTTTAATCATATCCGCACGGATTAACATTATTTAAGCATTTAGCTTATTAAAACTCGCTCTGGTTGACGAAGTGGGAACTTTTTATTCAGGTTTTGGTGCATTTTTAAGCGGATGATTTTTTTAATTATCGAATGTGATTTTTGATATGAGTAAACGAGTAGTGTTTGCTAGTATATTTATATCTGAAGGCAGTGCGTATTGCTTTTCAAAATACAGTAATTGTCTTGACTTATAAGTAGGATTTAACATCATTATCATTCCGTATGTTTTAGGTGAAATCATTAAGCTATATTGGGTACGTGCTGTGTCGATTAATTTTATTAAATCGTGTCCGATCGCTTTGACATCTTTAACTGATAAACCTTTTGAAATTAAAAAAGCTTTGAGAGCTAGCTCTAGTGATTGACAAAGTGCATTATACTTTTGTCGAAAAAGAATACGATAATCTGGCTCACTTTTTTGAATTATTTTGTAAGCAGTAAATTCATCTTGAGCAGTTTTTATCCAACCACTTATAATTACTTGATTTTCCTCCTTAATACCCATAAATCAATTATATTAAACAGCAATAATTATTAAATCTCTATTTTGAGAATTATTTATTTCTCACCATCTTGTTGAATCTGTTATGGCGAATGCTTTGTAATTAGCCTTCCTAAATCTTTTGTTAAATCACCAATAAAATTAGCTATTTTATTTACATGTTGAGTATTAAACTCTTCGAAATTATCTTTAAGTCCTTGTTTTTGTTTCGCTGTTATCTTGTATCGTGTTGTTTTTTTATTTTTTTCGTCTATTAACCAACATGAGTGCATAATTTTATTTCTATCTTCCTCTGCTTTAACGAGACGTTTTATTAATAAATCAACTTCCGAGCCTTTCGGTATTCCAAATTTTAATTTATATACAGAAGCTAATAGATTTATCTTACCTTGAAATGACAATTCACAAGTAATAATTTTACCTAATTCTAAACCAGTCTCCATTAATCTCCATATAAGAAAGCTCAAATACATCTCTAAAGAACTAAAATTTACAATTACACGACCTAAACCTTCCAAATATTTATTGTCCATATTTCATTATAAACTTTATCTCCAAGGAAAGTGTTAAAGTTATATTTATTCTTTAGTCTCTTTATCTATCTGTCTTTTTGCCTCTTTGAACCAGTAACCTAAATTAGTTATAATTGCGTGCTTATTTGATGTTAGAAAATCAATTATATGGTTTTTAACTACACACAAAGCAACTTGCTCTAAATAAGTCTTTCTTTTATCATTATCTATTTCATCTTCAATAAATTCTTCTATTAATCTCATAGAAAAAGACTGAATCTTGTTAGATGTAAAAACCTGCGCACCAAACCTATATACTCCATTTATTGGGTTCATCATCCAGACTTCAAGATTATACCGAACACCATTTATTATTTTTTGTGCTTTATTCATATTTAATTAGTAATTACTTATATTATAAAACCTAATTGCACTAAAAACACCCCTTCATCCCATCCTACACGGCTTTACATTGTTTAGATATAAAGATTTATATCCACTAAGTTTGATATACTCATATAGTGAATTTATTAGACAATCAATTAAAATCTGGATTACGGAAAGATAGAGATTGGGGTTTTATTGATGGTGAACTTTGTTTAATCTCAGACTTTATCCCATTAGCGGGTAGTGTAGTCATCAACGAAACAGTAACGTCTCCCAACACCTCCTTACCCTATGCATCAATTTCTATCGAATGTAAGAAAAGTTCAGAAAAAATAATTGGATATGTAACACATAAAATAGACTTTTTTCACCTTTGGAAAATTTTTAAAGATAGAGGAATTGATAATAATAAAGAAGCGATTTTAATGTATTGGACTGCAAAACATTATAAACACAAAATACTTCAGAAATTTTCCAATCTCCTTTTGACAATCTTAGGAGGAACACCTTTCCCAAAAATGGTTATTATGGTTTGTCCAAAAGGCATATTCAAAGGTTGCAGTGGCGAATCTCCACTATTTCCAGATAAAGAAATAATGGTATCTGTGTATGGATTGATGCCAGTGAAGTGGTATTTGCCAGAGCTTATGAAATAGTAAAAATACTGAATAATATTCTCTTATCAAACCCCGTAAGGATTAGCAGTTAAAGTTGTTGACTATTATTGATTATTACCTAAGCAATTCTCTTTAATTAATTTGTTAAACGTGTTTAATGTGTCATCTGTATCATTTTCATTTACTTCATTAGAGCATGAATTGTCCGCATTGGAAGAACATTGTGACTTGCATTTTATATCATTTTTCTTACATCCTTTATTACACTCATCAAGATGACTTAGAAAACAATCACGTAATTTTTTATTTGCCGAGGCTAAAACTGATGAGACTTGAATTAGGGCTTGTTGACTATTCCTTTTACAGGAAAGAACGACTCCACTATTTGGCATAGCAATAAATATATATTCAGGCGTAGGTGTTGGTGTAATTGTAGGTTTTACAGTTGGTTTAGGTGTTAATTCCTTGTTAATCTTGTTGATTGATTGATTTAATATCTCCGTATTCTTTTTAAGGGTTTGAACTAGATAACAACCGTAAATAGAAAGACAAACAAATAGTAATAGAATTACATTCTTAAAATTTGTTAATACAAAACGTTTGGGAAATCGACTATTTAAGTGTATCTTCATATCTTAATTAATTGTTTATATCATATTAAAAACCATTCACTAAAAATCGCCTATACAATTTTCGTTTAATAATTTACGGTATATTTCATATACATTCTTTTCCTTCGCTTCTAAATTAGAACATTTAGTTAGTGGATGTATGCATTGATTCCAGCACTCTGAGCTTGTATCACCTCCGCATTTTTTGTCACAGACAGCGCTACCTTCACCTGGGAATACACAACGGCTATAGCACTCTGAGGCTGTATTCCCACATTTTTTTTCGCAGTCATCGCTCTGAATCTGATGACAGTTATTAACTTCTTTTTTTGGCAAGACTAAAGAAGTAGAGGCTTGAAAAAGTGCTTGCTGACTATTTCTTTTACATGAAAGAACAACCCCGTTTGGCATAACCGTAAATATATACTCGTTTGGATCAAGTTTATCAGTAAGAGTTGGTGTTAATATAATCGTAGGTTTAACCGTTAATTTAGCTGTTAATTCTTTGTTAATTTTGCTGACTGATTGATTCAATATTTCGGTATCTTTTTTAATAGTTAGAACGAAATAATAACTGTACATAGAAAAACAGACAAGTAGCAACAAAATAATATTCTTAGAAATTCTAAATATAAAATGTTTAGATAATCGGTTATTTAGATGTATTTTCATATTTTTATTAATTGTCCATATTATTTTAAAAACCATTTACTAATTAAAACCGAAATTACCACCACCTATGCAATTCTCATCAATTAATTTGTTGAATGCGTCACGTGTTTTCTTATTATTCGCTTCAAAATCAGGACATGTTTTATCTGGAAGCAGTGTACAATTTTGTCTATAACAGGTTGAGCTTGTATTACCTCCACATTTTTTCTTACAGTCATTTCTAAAATTTGTTGTGCAATCAAAAAAATCTTTTTGTGCCGAGTCAAAAGTTGTTGAAGCTTGAATAAGGGCTTGTTGACTATTCCTTTTACAGGAAAGAACAAATCCATTATTAGGCATAGTCATAAATATATATTCACTTATAAGTGTTGGGCTGGGAATAACAGTAGGGGTAGGTTCAAAGGTTGATGTTGGTGTTAATAATTTAGTAATTTTGTTTAATCTCTCATATAATTTAGAATTGGTTAATTTAAGTTCTCGGGAACTTTTATAGTTATAGACTGAAAGTCCCAGTAAGATAAAGAATCCAAAAACCAAAAGTACATTATTATTCAGAATTGTCTTTTTTATATTTTTAATTACATGTATATTCATTTATCAAAATTATACAAGTTTTTTACCTTATTGACGAAGTTCTCAAGTTTGACAATATCGATCTATTTTCCTCATATTTTAATAAAATTTCGTCAGGAATTTTTTTACTAAATTGACAGCGATCTCATTATTTATAACGTGTTTTTTTACTACTGTTAGATTTGAAGGGTTAATCAAAATTGCTCCGGCTAAAGCAGTTTGAATATTATTTAGCTGAGCGTCGTCAACAATTTTTTTAACTGAATAATAAGGTTTAGCACTGCACAAAATTTGTTAATAACTTCTGTAGGAGGGTAGGGAGCATTAAAACCGGCCTTATCACCAACGATGACACCGTCAACATCCAAAACAATCGCTTTAATTTTGTTCATCAAGAATAAGTCCTCCTTCGTTCATGTTCGTCTCGTGGTCTACGTCCACGCAGCCGAAATATTCACTTCGGAAGGACATAAGAAAGCGTAGATACTCGCTTCGCTTGTAAACGCTTTCTAATGTGAGCCCAGTGAGACTCGAACTCACAACCAACAGCTTAAAAGGCTGCTGCTCTGCCAGTTGAGCTATGGGCCCTTCGACTCGCTACGCTCGCTCAGGGTAAACCCTCAAAACGAGGTATGACAGGTTATCATTCTACCAAGTTGAAGTGATTATTTCATCTGATATTTGAACCGTTATTTGTTTATAAAAATATTACTTTATGCTTAAAAGAAAGTTTTCAAAGTTTAGTTTTAAAAGATATAAATAATCTCCAGGGTAAGTATTATTGAAAATATAGACAATAATACCAAGTAAAAAGAATGAAAAAAATATTATCCAGATAAAATAATCAATAATTTAACTTAATTATTAAAAATTATAAATTTGATACAATATCAAATTATGACCTGGCTATATTTATCATTAGGATCGGCATTGAGTTTTGCCTCTCTCACTTTGCTTTCAAGAGTAGTTTCCGTTAAAAGCAAAAATCCGCGGGCTCTCTCAATAGTCTTTAACTTAATCGCCTTCTTAATGGCGTTGATGATTTTTTTTATCACCGGAGCCAATAAGAATTTTTCTTTACCAACAAAATTTGAACCTTATCTTTACCTTTCTATAGCCTGTCTGTTTTATGGTTTATATGAGCGGATCAGATTTTATGTAGCTCAAGTTTTAGAAGCGTCTTTAGTATCGATTATTAATAATATTTCTTTGGCAGTAGCTTTTTTTACTGCTGCCTTTATTTACTCGGAAGTAATGACCATTAATAAAATAGGCGGTTTTTTGTTAATTCTTACGGCGTTATTTTTGGTGAGCGTTAATAAAGTATCAAAAATAAACAGGCGAGGCATTCTATTAGCAATACTAGCTAATGTTTTTCTAGGGATAGGTTGGGCGCTAGATAAAAAGGGCGTCATTTTTTTTAGCCCGGAAACCTATAATGTTTTAGTCTGGTTTTTTCCTCTTTTTGTTTTATATTTTCCTTACCTGAAATTTTCAGATATTAAAAAAGAAATAAAAATTTCTTCATGGAAGATTGCTTTATTATCCCTTTTTAATGTTATTGGTTATTTTATACAACTAAAAGCCCAAGCCTTAGCTGATGCGACCAGAGTGATACCAATCGTTCAAACTTCAACTCTATTGACGGTGATTTTTGGAATATTTATTCTTAAAGAAAAAGATAATCTTTTCAAAAAAATCTTCGCTGGAATTATTGCGATTGGCGGAGTATTTTTACTTAGATAATATATTTTATGTCAGAAAAAGTAGGGTTAAAATCTCACGAAAAAGTTGATTTTCATAAAGAGATCGCCATCATTGGTGGCGGGCCAGCCGGAGCTTTGGCGGGGTATCTTTTGGCAAAAAAAGGCTTTACCAATGTGACGATCTATGATACAGGACAATTTAAAATAGAGCAAAAAATAGAAAAATGTCCAGGTTGCGCAGGGATTATTCAACCCAAAGTTGTGCAATTTCTTGAAAAACATGGCTTAGTCATTCCAGAAGATATTATTCAAAATAGATTATCTAAAGAGTCTCTCATTCATTTACCAGGAAATACTAATTTACCTATTCAAAATGAAAGAGGGGGAGCAATAACAGTTTATCGAAGGCCCGCACCAGTTAAACAGCCTAATGATATCCCAAGGACAAAAAGCTTTGATGGCTGGTTACTTGATGAGGCAACTAAAGCAGGAGCTTCTTATAAAAGATTTTTGGTCAAAGAAATTGATCTGAGAAGAAAGAAAAATATCAATAAGAAAGTTACTCTAACTATAGATAATGGAGAAGTAATTGAGGCGGATTTTGTCATTGGTGCCTATGGCCATAATGCTTTGAAAGAAGATGGAATTAATATTTTATACCCTGAAGGTACAGCTCATCTTGACAAGCCAACTGCTTCAATATCGGCCGTTCGAGAAATTTTTATTGGCCGTGAAGGAGTAGCAAAATTATTACAAAATAAAATGCACCTCTTTGGTAATCCAACAGAAAAAATTTGGTATGCCATGGTAGTTCCAAAAGATAATCACGTTACTGTTTCTATCATGGGGAGGGGTAATAATAGTGAAAAAGAAATGAATGATATTATGAAGGATTTTTTACAAAGCGATTCAATCAGAAATTTATTGAGCGATGTATCAAAACAGGTAAGATGTGGCTGTACATCCACCTATACAACCAAATCACCGGAAAATTATATAGCGCAGGATGAAGATGGGAATTTGTCTATGGTCAATATAGGAGACGCCGGGCCGACCAGACCGATGAAAAACGGAATTGGAGCGGCAATGGATAGCGCTGAAAAATTAGTTGGAGCTTTATCACAATATGGATTTGGGAGAGAAACATCAGAAATATATAAAAATTATATTGACCAGGAATATATATTAGACAATTATTGGGCTGATTTTATACTAAAAATGACTGATCAAATACTTGCTCGTCAGGCATTGCTTAAACCAACAAGATTTATACTAACACATCATCTATGGCCATTTAAGAAACCGATAAATGATATTATAAACCTTATTATTTCTGGTGAGAAACCTTATTGGCAAATTCCATTAGCTCAAATTACCGAAAAATTGTTCCATTAAATATGATTAGATTCATAAAAAAAGAAATCTTACATTTCAAAAATCTGCCTAAAAAAGCGCAGA
>LBPR01000004.1 GCA_000990305.1 Candidatus Roizmanbacteria bacterium GW2011_GWC2_34_23
TTCACGAAGAACTTGAATCTTTTGAATTAATTTTCGACGCTCGTCGTCAAGTTCTAAGATTTTATCAACATCAACTTTGCGGTTTTTGTTTTTTGCCGCAAGAATAACTTTTTCTTTGTTGGCTCGGATATAGTCAAGAGATAACATAATAAGTTAAAAGTCAAAAGTTAGAATTCAAAAGTTAAAGTAAAAAGTTAAAAGTGTTTAAAACTTTTTAATTTTGACTTTCATTTTTGACTTTTGCCTTTTGAATTTTGACTTAATCTAAATCATATCAAATCCTCAATCTTTTTTGTCAACCTCTTCAGCGCTATCAATCTATGATTAACTTGTTGATGCTCCTCACCTGTCAGTTCATCATAATATTTATTAAATTTATCAACGATAAATATTGCGCGGTAAGGGTAACCAGGAATTATTATTGTTGAGGGAATTGTCGAAATACGACCGGATATTTTTTCTGTTTCGTAAATAACCTTATTTGTCTGTGGATCGTAAAAACAAAGGCAGGTTTCTAAATAAGCAGTTCTTTTTGGGCCTGTACAAGTTCGTAGGTTGGATAGGGTAAATTTAATAAGTTCTTCATCATCGGCATCATAACCTAACCAACGGCGTGACTTGACTCCGGGTTCATTATTAAGATAGGGGATGATTAACCCGCCATCATCTGATAACACCGGCAGGTGAATCAGGTCAGCGTAAAATTTGGCTTTGATGAAGGCATTTTCTTGAAAAGTCTTTCCTGTTTCCTCCGGTTGATTCTCCCCCACTCTTACGTCGTTTAATGTAAGAATCTTTATTCCCAGTTTTTCTAATTTTTGCAGGCCAATTTTTATTTCGGTAATTTTACCGGGATTTGTGGAAGCAATTAAAATTTTTTTCACTTTTTTAATAATGACAATGCTTTATCAAATCCAATATTTATTATTAATTCCCCGATCTTAGGTCCAAATGATTTCCCTGTCAAACGTTGATAAATAACTTCAAACGCCTCTTTGGGTTTTATTCCGGCAGATTTAATACATTCAAAAACAGTTTGTTGAATTTGCTCTTTATCATCTTTATTTTTTAAATGCTCCAATTGATTAATTAATTGGAGTAAAAATTGTTTTTGTTTTTCATTTAATGACAGCTTTGATACGGCCGTACGAGAGTTGTATTGAATATTTTCTTGGGCATATTTTTCCAAATAAATTTTTGCATATTTTATACGCTCTTCAAGGATTGCTTTTTCCTCAACGGTTAGTTCACTTTTCTTTTGCGTTTCAAAAAAATTTATTAAATCATTATTTTTTGATTTTAATAAATTGGCGATCGTCCTAAATCTAGGAATATAAAGTCTGATTTTTGGAAGAGGCTTAACTTCGGATAGTTCCATAATTCTGGCATAGTCTGCAGTTACCTCTCCAGCTTTATCTTTAGGTAAATTATTTTCGATTTTTAAAAAATATGATTCAAGACACCGATCATAATCATCAAAAAGATTGGGTATTGTATCGCCGACTGGATCAAAATCAAGATGGGTTTTGATTGGCGTGCGAACCAGCAAAAAACGGAGAAGGTCAGAAGGCAAAATTTCAGAAACTTCTTTAGCCGACGAACCTATTCCTTTTGATGAAGACATTTTTTTACCGCCAATTGTAAACCATTCGTAACCTCCAAGTGCGTCTGGGGCAATAGTTCCCAATATTTCTTTACAAAAATGAATGCCCATATCATAGGAGCCGCCGGAGGACATATGGTCTTTACCGGAAGACTCAATCGTAATGCCGATCACTTTCCAGTGAGCCGGCCAATCTAGTTTCCAGACAAGTTTACCGTTTTCATTAATTGGCTCAACTTTTCCTTCATAACCGCAGCCTTCAGTCCATTCGACCACTTTCGGTTCACATCGGTAATATACATATTTTCCATCCCATTTATAAACATTAGTGGTACTAATTTTTCCACATTTTTCACAGATCGGATTATAAGGAAACCAATTCACAGGACGTTCTTTTTTCACCACTTTTTTATAAATATTTCTGACAAGGTCGGCTTTATCAAGAATTAGTTTTATAACTTCGTTCATTTTGCCCGTGCGGTGCAGTTCCGATGACCAAATTATTTGCGGGTGACAGTTTATAGAGTTAAAGACAGAGATAAATTCTTGAGCGAAATAGTCAGCAAAGGATTTAAAACCGGGTTCCGGTGAAGGAATTTTGTAAAGGGGTTGTCCCATATATTTTCCCCATTTGTTTGCATCTAAATAAGAGGGCATTCCATCCATTGGATCCATGTCATTAAAAACATATGAAAATTTAGCATTGACTCCGATTTCTTTTAGAGCTTTATAAATTAAATCATGAACAATTACACCCCTAAGTGAACCGACGTGAATACGACCCGAAGGCGTCTTCATATCATCGACCCACTCCAAAGGGAGGCTTCGTTCTTTTAATCTTTTTGCTTCGCGGTCTGCCCAAATCATAAAAATAGGGACTAGTAACTAGGGATTAGTGACTAGAAATATTTAATTATCTAATTCTAACGTAGAAATCATTTAATCTCAACAATTTTGTACTGGACTTTGCCGGCGGGAATATTTACTTCAACTAAATCACCAACCTTTTTATTAATTAGGGCTTGACCAATTGGGGAGTTTTGGGAAAGTTTTTTATTCATTGGGTCGGCCTCAAATTCACCGACGATTTGAAATAATTCATTTTTTCCGTTGACTTCAACTGTGACAGACGATCCTATTTGGATTTGATCACCAGTATTATTGTTCGCAATAATTTCAACATTATTTAATATTCCTTCAATCTCCCTGACCCTTCCATCAACGAAAGCAAGCTCTTCTTTGGCAGCTGCGTATTCACTGTTTTCAGCAAGATCACCCATCGAACGGGCTTTTGACAATCTATCTATAGCCTTAGGCTTTTTAGTTTTCAATAAATCTTGATGTTCAATCTTTAAATCATCAAAACCTTTTTGTGTTAGTTGTATTTTTGGCATAAAAAAATATGATCCTTAAAGCGCTTTTTAAAAGCATGGATCAATGGTAAAATAGTACTAGATTTTGACCTGAAAGTCAATTAGCAGGCGCGTTCGTCTAGCCCGGCCTAGGACGGCAGGTTCTCATCCTGCAAATCGTGGGTTCAAATCCCACACGCGTCACTTAGCTTCTGTTTCAAATACCTTGTCATGAAATTCCCAGAATTTTCCTTGATCGGCCGCACAAAGAGAGGCTTCGGCGGTTTTCGCGGCATTAGGATGTATTTGAACTAGTGGGAAATTTTTGAAATATAAAGTGACATCATTTTTGTACTCATTCAAAATTTGTTTAACGGTTGGATAAGCTCGAATGCAATATGGGCATTCAAAGTCTGAGAATTCAACAATGGTAACCTTCCCATTTTTTGCTCCGGCAGCGACCATATTTTTAACATCAACTTCCTTTGTTGTAGGATCAAAGGCTTTGTTTGCTGGGTCGGAACAATATTTTTGTAACTCGGTCGAATAAGACGCACAATCAGAGGAAGCGGTTCCATTAATCTGTTTATCAATTATTTCCTTGAATAATGAAAAAGGAAAAGCTCCGGCTAAAAATTGACCGTTAATAAAAAATCCCGGTGTTCCTTGAACACCAAGACTTTGTCCGTAAGTGGTATCCTTATCAACCAACGTTTTTTTCTCTCCAGAGTCCAAGCATTTATTAAATTTTTCTGTATTGAGTTTAAGTTCTTTAGCCATTTTTTTAAGATTCACAACAGAAATAGGTGATTCTTGTTGGGCTGCGGGAGCTCCACCGGCGGTTCCAGAATTTATTTTTTTTTCTAACGAAAACATCTTAACTGACATAAAGACAAGAAAAAGGGTAATCACTCCCATCATTACGTAAAGAATGTTATTGTTGGGTTGAGAATAACTAATTGGTAATCGAGCCTGTTCATTCTGTCTTTTAGCTTTTGGCATAAGTATATTGAAAATTGTAAATTGATAATTCCTGCCTGCCGGCAGGCAGGGAAAATTATTTATCTTATAACTGTACCGTTTTTTAAATTTTTGTCAAGGGGAATAAGGAATGATTATTTCGCATAAATACGATAAAGATTACTGCCGATTTTTTCAAATTTATAGATTTCTATTTTTCCAATTTCTGAAGTATTTTTAACATGAGGTCCGCCGCAGAATTCTTTGGAATAATCATCAATAAAATAAACTTTAACCATATCGGGATATTTTTCCCGGAAAAAAGATCTGGCACCAAGTTTTAGCGCCTCTTCCTTTGGAACGATTTTATATTCAACAGGCAACGATTCTTTTATTTTGTTATTAATTATTTTTTCAACTTCTTTTATTTGTTCTTCCGTTGGCTTAATAGTGGAGGCAAAGTCAAAACGCAATCTTTCTGTTGTAATATTGGATCCTTCCTGACGGATATCTTTTCCTACAACGTCAAATAATGCCTGATGAAGAAGATGGGTTGCAGTATGGTATTTAATTGTTTGAACGGAGTGATCAGCGAGACCACCTTTAAATTTTCCGGCAGACCCTGATCTCGAAAGTTCTTTATGTTTTTCAAATTCTTTTCTGAATTTAATTTTATTAACTTTTTTATTTTGACTATCAAAGATTTCTTCCAATAGTTCGAGCGGCAATCCATATGACTGATAAAAATAAAAAGCTTTGTTTTCCAATTCATTGTCTGGGGTGTTTTTAATTTCTGACATTCCTCGCGTCAAGGCCTTTCCAAATTTATTCATTTCTTCTTGAATCACTGGGGTAATATTTTTGTTATCGTTTTTTATATCAAAGTAAATGTCTCCATAAGTTTCTATTACTCTTTGACAGAGTTCATCGAGCAAAAACATCTGTTTGATATCGATCCCCATTTTATGTAAATTAAAAGATGCTTTTCGCAATAATCTTCTCAGAATATATCCCTGCTCTTTGTTTGAAGGCATGACTCCTTGTTTAATTAAAAAAATCGACGTTTTCAAATGGTCGGCAACTATCCGCATTTCTTTTTTGTTATCTTGATATTTTTTCCCCGTCAATTTTTCCAAGGCCAAAATTATTTTTACAAAAATATTAGTTTCGAACAAATCATTTTTATCTTCAATGGCCATCGTGATTCGCTCTAACCCGCCACCAAAGTCAACATTCATCGCCGGTAATTCTTGGAAGGTACCGTCTGGTAGCTTCTTGTATTGCATAAAAACTGAATTGCCAATTTCAATAAATCTTCCGCAATCACAGTTTGGGTGACATTTCCCCCCAAATTTTTTATTATGCGGAATTTTTGTAAACTCATAAAATACTTCTGAATCTGGTCCTCCTGGTTCGCCAATCGGCATATTATCCGGAACGCCAGCTCTTGACCACCAGTTTCTTTCCGGACCATATTTAAAAATTTTATTTTCCGGAATTCCAATTTTTCCCCAAATTTGTATTGATTCTTTGTCAGGCGGAAGATTGTTTTTTTTATCTCCGGCAAATACCGTTACATAAAGTTTTTCTTTCGGTAGTTTTAATTCATTTGTTAAAAATTCCCAAAACCAAGTAAGCTGCTCCTTTTTAAAATAATCACCCAGAGACCAATTTCCCATCATTTCAAAAAAAGTATCATGACGATTGTCCCCAACTTCCTCAATATCTTGAGCTCTTATACAAGGTTGGATATTATAAACCCGTTTCCCCAAAGGATGGGTCTCTCCAAGAAGATAAGGAACCAGCTGTTGCATTCCAGAACCAGTAAATAAAGTTGTTGGATCGTTTTGGGGAACAAGTGGAATCGGAGGAATTTCCTTATGGTTATTTTTTTTCCAAAACTCTGCAAATTTTTTTCTTAGTTGGACATGAGTTAACATAATATTGTAAAATTATAACATTAAATCATTGTTTCATTGTTAAATTGTTTCATTGTTTTGGAACAATGGAGCAATGAAGCAATGGAACAATAGAACAATTATGCTTATAAAAACCTCAGACTCTAAATTGGTAAAATCATTTTTATCTAAACTATCTTTACCAAAACCCAATTCCCACAAAGGCCAAAATGGCCGAGTCTTGATCATTGGCGGCTCATCCCTGTTTCATTCCGCTTCACTTTGGGCGGCTGAAGTGGCTTCTCATTTTTGTGATATGGTTCACTATTCGTCAACTGTGGAAAATCAGGAAATATTTTTATCGTTAAAGAAAAAATTTCATAACGGTATAATCGTCCCTCAAGAAAAACTGATGGATTATGTAAAAGAAGATGACGCAATTTTAGTTGGGTCCGGAATGGTAAGACAAGATCAAAAATCAAAAATCAAATATCAAAACGACATATTAAAAATAAAAAATGAAGCAGAATACACTAGAGAATTGACATTTTATTTAATAAATAATTTTCCTAAAAAGAAGTTTGTTTTTGATGCTGGGGTACTACAAATGATGGATAAGGAATGGTTATTGAAATTAAAAACACCGGCAATTGTTACTCCTCACCAAAAGGAATTTGAAACATTATTTGGAGAAAAGGTTTTAGATCTCACCCTGGAAGAAAAGACAAAATTGGTCCAATCAACAGCAAAAAAATATAATACGATAATTTTATTAAAAGCTATCGTTGATATTATCTCCGACGGAAAAGAGGTATATTTAGTTGAAGGAGGTAATGCCGGGTTGACAAAAGGAGGTACGGGAGATATTTTAGCAGGTTTAACAACTGCTTTATCAACAAGTAATTCAACTTTGACTTCAGCTGTTGCCGCCTCGTTGTTACTAAAAAAAACCGGAGAAAAACTTTTTCACTCAAAAGGATACTGGTATAATGTAAGTAACGTTGTTGAATTGATTCCAGAAATTTTAACAAGGTCAATCGTTAAGGTCAGACCCTAAAGGGACTGACCTTCATAAAAAGTATGAAAAAAGAAACAATCATCGCAGTTTTTTTAGGTCTACTTTTTGGCGGGATTGTAGCCGTTTTTATTTCCTTAAAAAGTAAGGATATTGAGCTCTCAACCAACAAAGTAATTGCCCCACCTAAAGAAAATGTCTTGTCTCCAAATTTAACTGGAACTGAAATACAGTCTTTGGAATTATCTGAACCGGCTAACAATGCAATCTTTGATAATGACATTATTCGTTTTAAAGGAACTGCCGCCAAAGAGTCGCTAATTATCATTCAATCTCCAATTAAGGATTTAACGTTCAAAAATATTCAGGAAAAGTTTGATTTGGAATTTCCTTTGGCGCTAGGTGAAAATTCCATAAAAATTGTTGTTTACCCAAAAGAAAAACAGTTTAGACCACAAGAAAAATTTATAAAAGTTTATTATATTGACAGCGAATTATGATTAAAAAATTAAAAAATTGTTTCATTGTTATATTGTTCTATTGTTTTTTCACAAGTTCAATTGCTTTGGGACAAACTCCATCCTCTACTGCTTCATCGTCACCAACGGTTGTGGTTGATAAAGACATTCAACAACTAAAGGATAAAATTGCTAATAAGGTTTCGGAAATTAGAAAACAGAATAATAAAGCTATTTCCGGCTTTGTTCTAAAAATTGATGGAAATTCAATGAAATTGAGTAATAGTGGCGAAGTAAACCAAGTAAAATTTGATGATACTTTAACCAAAGTTTTTAAGGTATTAGGGACGACAAAAAAAGAAATTAAAACTGGTGACATTGAAAAAAATGATTACGCGATTGTTAGCGGAGTTGTAGCAGATAATATTATTACGGCCAATGTAGTTTTAATCGATGAAAATTTTTTAGTTGACTCGGGAAAAATCACTGAGATAAACAAAGAAGCATATAATATTAAAGTATTAACCAGTGACAAAAACACCTACAGTTTAGATATAGAAACAGGCACAAAGCAATATATGGTTAATATCAAAACCTTATTAAAAGAAACGGTCGGTTTCAGTAAATTAAAAGAAGGAGATACAGTTCATTTTGTTGTTAAAAAAACCGGCAACCCACCAGCTGACGAAAAAAATAATAATTATTCAGCTCTTAAAATCATGATAATTCCTCAGGAATACTTTATAAAATAATGTTTAACATATTCAAAAATTTCCTTAACTATAACCAACGGGAAATCAACCGATTACAAAAAAAAGTTGATGAGATTAATAAGCTTGAAGATAAAACGAGAAATTTAAAAGACACTGAATTTGTAACGGAAACAAAAAAACTTCAAAAAATTGTTCAAGCAGATGAGAATAAAATCGGTGAAATTTTACCATGGGCTTTTGCATTGGCTCGCGAGGCGGCTCGACGAACCCTTGGACAACGTCACTTTGACGTTCAACTGATTGCGGCTTTAGTCCTTCATGAAGGAAAAATTGCTGAACAAAAAACCGGTGAAGGAAAAACTCTTTCTTCAGTGCCGCCTCTATATTTAAATGCACTGTCCGGACAGGGTGTTCATTTAGTCACAGTCAATGATTATTTAGCCCGCCGCGACTGCGGGTGGATGGGTACGATCTTTAATTTTTTAGGATTAACAACAGCAGCGATGATTTCTGATCGATCATTTTTATTTGATTTAAAACATACCGATTCCGACGCAGTTGATTGGCGTCTCCAACATCTTCGGCCGGTTACCCGAAAGCAGGCATATCAGGCCGATATTACCTATGGAATTAACAGCGAATTTGGATTTGATTATTTACGTGATAATATGGCCCAAAATCCAGATGATACCGTACAACGAAAATATCACTATGCCATCATTGATGAAGCAGACTCAGTTTTGATAGATGAAGCAAGAACTCCGCATATAATTTCGGCTCCAAACGAAGAAGATACTTCCAAATATTATCTTTACCCAAAAATTATTAATCAGCTTGCTGAAAAGCAAGATTATGTTATTGATGAAAAGTTAAGGACGGCTAATTTAACCGATGCTGGAATAAAAAAAATTGAAGGAATCATAGATGTTTCCAATATTTATGAAAAAGACTTTGACACTCTATTTCATATTGAAGCGGCTTTGAAAGCAAATACGCTTTTTAAATTGGATAAAGATTATATTGTCAAAGATAACGAAGTAATTATTGTTGATGAGTTTACCGGTCGCCTACTTCAAGGACGACGATTTTCCGAGGGTTTACATCAGGCGATTGAAGCTAAGGAGGGTGTTACCATCCAAAGGGAGTCAAAAACTTTAGCAACTGTTTCTTTACAGAATTATTTTAGAATGTACAAAAAATTAGCCGGAATGACGGGAACGGCCACGACTGAAGCGGAAGAATTTCATAAAATTTATAATGCTGATGTAGTTTCAATTCCTACCCACATGCCGATGAAGCGAAAAGATGAGCCGGACATGATTTATAAAACCGAGAAAGGAAAGTTTGACGCTGTAGTTGAGGAAATTGCCAAAAACTTTAAAATTGGTCGGCCAATTTTGGTTGGAACCACTTCAATTGAAAAGAATGAGTATCTATCAACACTTTTAAAAAATAAAGGTGTTCCTCATCAACTATTAAATGCTAAAAATCATGAACATGAGGCGAAAATCATTGCCAGTGCCGGAGAACGCGGGGCAGTGACCGTTGCCACCAATATGGCTGGCCGAGGAGTTGATATTGTCCTTGGCGGAGCTGTACCTGTTAATAATAAATTAATAAATGATTGGCAAAAAAAACATGACGAAATAGTTAGACTTGATGGACTTTACGTACTTGGAACTGAAAAGCACGAATCGAGAAGAATTGATAATCAATTGCGTGGTCGTTCCGGCCGTCAGGGAGACCCTGGTGAATCAAGATTCTTTGTTTCACTGGAGGACGATCTGATGCGAATTTTTGGCGGAGAACAGATATCTAAAATGATGACTTTCTTGAATTTTCCCGAAGATCAACCTCTGACTCATTCAATGGTCACTAAGGCAATTGAACAAGCCCAGGTAAAGGTTGAAGGCTTTAATTTTGATATCCGAAAACATTTGGTTGATTTCGATGACGTTTTAAATAAACAAAGACAGATTGTTTACGAACTGCGGAAAAAAATACTTTTTGGTAGTAAGAACGATAAAGATTTTAAGATGACAATTTTAGATATTTTTGGAGAAGAAATTAACGTGTTGGTTAATAATTACATGATGAATATTGATCAGTTGACTGATGAAGATAAAGGAAAATTAATTCAGGAATTAAATATGATAGTTCCGTTTGAAGAAAAAGAATTAACATCTTTAATTCAATCAAAAAACAGCGAAAAAATTATTAACTTTTTGAATCAAATAATAGATAAACAATACAACGTTAGAGAGAAAAAATTTGGTAAAGAAGTTTGGACTGACGTTATTAGAACCGTGGTTTTATCTACAATTGATAAATTTTGGATGGATCATTTGACGGCAATTGAGGATTTGCGTGAAGGTATTAATCTGCGAGGTTATGGACAACTTGATCCACTGGTCGAGTATAAAAACGAAGCCTATTCGATGTTTGAGAAATTAATCGGAAATATTAATTTTGAGGTTACCAGGCGTTTGTTTAAAATTGAAATTAACGTAGGGGCGAATTTTAATTTGCCCGTTCATACGCATGAACAGCCGAAGATGATTCTTCAATCGGCTTCGGCTATAGATCCGTTTAGAGCAAATAACCAAGATCCAAATTCCAATAACCAAACAAATTCCAATCCGCCAGCTGGCGGACAAATTCCAATTACCAAACCTCATGGAAAATTAGGCCGCAATGATAAATGCTGGTGCGGGAGCGGGAAAAAATATAAAAAATGCCATTATCCTAATTAATTTAAAATAAATAACAAAACACAAATAACAAATATTAATTGAATAACAAATAATAAATAACAAAAAAGAAAATTAAGAATTCTTAATAATTGCTGAGAAGATTAAAAGAAGTTCTTGAGCTTCAGACCAGAGTATTTTTAGTTCATCTTTTTTATTAGGAAATAGATTAATTAATATTCTTAGCCAATAGGTAGTTTCTTTTGCCTCTTTTTTGCAAATGCTAATTTTACTTTTAAAGTCACGTTTTGAAACACTTCCGTTAGCTTCCATATAATTAGCTCCAATACTTGTTGCGCTTTTTATTAACTGTCTTATTTGATTTTCAGTCAAATAATCTACTGTTATTGTTCTACAAAAATCAAAAATTTTTGTAGAGAAAACAGCTGTTCTTTCCTCAAGGTCAAACTTATGTTTATATTTTTGGTTCAACATTTATTATTTGTTATTTAAAATTCAATTATTATTTATTATTTAATATTTGTTATTATCTTGTCAATCGCTTATAACCTACAAAAGAAGCTTTTTGGATTATCAGAACAACAAAAAATTGACGAATGATACTTCATTAATTTGACATGAAAATAGTTAGTGTGATATAGTATGAGTGTTGGCAGTTGTTAAATTATATGTCAACCGAAATCTTGGAAAGCACAGCCGGATTGGAAACAGAATGGATATTTGATACTATTTTTCTTCTATTTTTGTTGCCCTTTTTTGCTTTTACTAACACTTAGTTACATGACTTCCAAATACCTAGATTGTTTACCTTAGCTTCCGCTTGATCATCTTTAAATTGTTGTGAATATTTAATATCAGGTTTTATCATCATAATTTTGGCAAAGCCGTTTGTTATTAGATAATCGTTGACAAAGAGATCACCAACATAAACATAGCGAAGAAGTCTTCCATATTTATCTTTATCAGAAACGTCTTTAATAAGAGTAATGGTTTTTCCTTCAAGCAATTTTTTATTTTCCAAGTAAGATTCATTGGCAAAACATTGTTCGCTCTCAGGAGAATTTACACCAATATATCTAACCTTAATTTTTCCTTCAATCTCAATCGTGTCTCCATCAATGACGCGGATAACTTTGACTTGGGTCAAGCACGCTTGACCCCTACATGATTCTGGTGTTGAAACATTTGTTGGAACAATCGAAACTTTTGGCAAGGGATTATTTTTACCAAAAAATATTTGAATAACCGCCAAAATTATTGCCAAAACATAGACAGTTTGTTTTTTCGTCAGTCCGGTCATTTAAATTAATTTTAACAAAAATATCATTAAAAAAAATAAATACGTTTCAGCCCCTCTTGGCAAGTAGTAGTAGTAGTAGTAGTAGTAGAATGAGCGTCATATGGCTGAAAAACATAAAAAGGTACCGTTGACAAAGTTAGGTTTTGGAAAGAATAAGGATGTTTTTTCGTTTAATAAAATGATAAAAGACAACATAGTGGAAATGCTAGGAACTACTTGGTTTGGGGGAATTTGGATAATATTATATAAAACCAATCCTGAAATGATTGCAGAAATGAGTGATAGATATCAAGAAGCAATGGTAAAGAGAAGTTATGATCGACGAGAAGGTACTGGAAAAGAATAAAATAACAAGTTTTTTTACTTTACCGTCACGCTTTTTTAATTTTTGTATCCGCTTTATAACCCCAATACATATTGGCGGCGGCAACAATTGCTAACATAATGCCCACAATCCCAATCGTAATATAGAAAAGCATAATATTGTTCATATTATTTTTTACTTTTAACTAATAAAACACTTATTATCCAAAATCCAATTGTAATGACTAAACCTGTTAACATTTTTATTATATCAAAATTATTCATTAAGAAAGGAAAAACCATTGAACCTAAACAGACTTGACCAATATCCATGCAAATTTCTGAAATTCTGTTAATTCTTGCATTATAAATATTCACAAAAAAATATTAATAAAACAAAAAATGTTTGTCTACCGTTTATAACCTACAAAAGTGGAAGTTTAGATTGTTGGAAGTGCTTTTATTTATTGAATGATACCTGATAAACTTAGCCTCGAACGTCAAGGCTTGCTATACGACGTACGTCCACAAGATAATAATTGAATTGAATTATTTGTAGAACGACCTGCCTGCCGGCAGGCAGGTGAATCGTTCCACTACTTCAATTCAGCCCCTATTGACAAGTAGCAGTAGTAGTAGTAAAATCTTCTCGTTATGTTAGAAATGACGGTAAGAAATACAAGATTAGCTCTGCTTGATAACAGAATATCAAATTTTGCTGAAGGGTTTCGTAATGGTATCACTAGTCGCGATTATTTCATCAAATGTAGAGAAATAATATATGGAAATAAATTTTTTAAAGGTAGCGCAACCATATATATATTAGGACAAGATACAGATACACCGCTACCTCAAGACGTTAACAAATTATTCCAAGAAATTAATATATGTGATGCAAAAGCCTTCGCAAATGGATCAAAAACCGTATTGGGAATTTCTGGGTGGGTTTATGCTGGAGCCGATAGTAATACAGGTCCTGAAAATTGGTCAAAGTCATTTTCTTTCGAAAGATAACAATTTATTTTATCACTTCACCGTCACGCTCTTCGCAAGATTTCGAGGTTTGTCAGGGTCGGCGCCGCGGCCAACACCTAAATAATATCCAAGTAATTGTCCAACGATGATGTTGGCAAATATCGTCAAATCGTCAAGGTCAGGAGTCTTTATCAAAACATCAAACTCACTTGATTCAAATGGAGCAACCCCGATGATCAAGCCACCGCGGGCTTTAATTTCAGCGGCGCTGGAAAGGACTTCATCTTTAATCTCATCATTTGATGCTAGGACAAAACAAGGAGTCCCTTTTTGAATTAAAGTAATCACTCCATGTTTCAGTTCACCGGCGGCAAACGGTTCGGCATGAATATAACTGGTTTCTTTTATCTTTAAAGCAAACTCAAGGGTTGCCGGATAGTTTAGGTGTTTACCAATAAGATACATATGCTCTTCATCCATTAAATTTTTCGCTGTATCGATTAATCGATTAATCAATACAGAATTAAGCCAGTCTCTTAAAACCTCACCTAATTTATTAATTTTAATTTTACCCTCCCCATACTGATTCGCGACGGCCGTCGTCAATAGGTAAAGAGTTGAGAGTTGGGAAGTAAAAGCTTTGGTTGAAACTACAGCGATCTCTGGTCCGGCGCCGACGGACAAAACTGTGTCAGCTAATCTTTCTAAAGTTGATCCACGAGCGTTTATAACAGCAACAACTTCAGCTCCTCTTTTTTTTGCCTCTTTGACCGCAATTAAAGTATCAGCTGTCTCGCCTGATTGAGAAATAGCAAAGACTAAAGTTTTTTTATCAATAAATTTTGAAAACGGCATAAACTCGTAAGATGGAATTGCTTGAACATCAATACCTTGCTGGGCAAAAAAATATTTAGTTGCCAAAGCACAATAAGAAGCTGTTCCACATCCGGTTAAAACAACTTTGTAGCCTGAATTAATTTTATTGGCAAGTTTTCTAATTTCGTTTTCATTAATTGATGTTGTCTTTGGAATCGTTTTCAGCTGTTCATAGATTTCTTTAAGTAGAAAATGGGGATACCCGCTTTTTTCAGCATCCTCAAGTTTCCAGTCAAGAACTTGTGAAACAAGAGCTTTTTCTTTTTCGGCTTTAAGATCAAAAAGCTTCACTCCGGAGTTACTTAAAACAACTGCCTCTCCGTCATTCAGGAAATAAACTTTATTGGTTTCTTTCAAAAATGCCGGGACGTCGGAGGCAAGAAAAAATTGGCTTGATCCTAAACCAACAACTAATGGTGAACCATTTCGGCAGGCAATAATCGTCTTTGAATCAAAATCTAAAACAGCAATAGCATTAGATCCTCTTAATAATTTAAAAGTTTCAAAAATTGCTTCATTAATTTTTTTAGATTTGGATTTTTCTTCAATTTGATGAGCGATCACTTCAGTATCAGTTTCAGAAACAAATTGGTGACATTTTTTTATTAACTCTTCTTTGATTTCTTGATAATTTTCAACAATGCCGTTATGAATGACGGCAATTTTTTTGTTGCAATCAAGATGGGGATGAGCATTGCTATCTGTGACGCCGCCGTGAGTAGCCCAACGGGTATGACCTAAAGCAATTAATCCTGATGGTAAATTAGTTTTCGCCTCTCCTATTTTACCAATATGCTTATCAACATTTATTTCAATGCTATTTTCAGGAATAACGGCAATGCCCCAGGAATCGTAACCGCGGTATTCCAGCTTTTTTAAGCCCTCAAGAACAGTTTGGGCCGCCTGATTGTTTTTATCGTTAATGATTCCGTATATTCCGCACATATATAAATGATAACAAATATTAAAATCCAATTGCTTCATTGTTCAATTGCTCCATTGTTATTTGGTAACAATGAAACCATGAAACAATGTAACAATCGATTGGCTACATAACTTATATTAATCAAAATAAACCAATTTGGTCAGGTCTATTATTTTTTGACTGTACTTTTTCAACCTCTTTTATACTAAAAATTCTTTTTATCAACGTGTTCATTTGGTATTGTGTCAAAAATTCAATTAACTTTTTATTAAAGCCTTTAAACTTTAATTTATCAATATTTAAGTCAATCTCAACATCGGTCATAATGGTTGCCAGCTTTTTAGAAAGATAAACGCTGTCTTTTTCTTTTTTCAAAATCTCTTTAACTTTTTCTGATTCAACCTTATCAATATCTTTATAAATTTGTTCAACAGTCCCAAATTGGTGAATTAATTTAGAAGCAGTCTTTGGTCCAATGCCGGAAGCTCCCGGATAGTTATCAGACGGATCACCAACTAAAGCTTTATACTCAATAATTTGATTTGGGGAAACATCAAGTTTTTTTTCTACTTCTGATCTATCAAATATTTTAATATTTGCCAACCCAAGTTGAGGGGCGGCTACAAATACATTATCAGTTATTAGTTGAAAAATATCTTTATCTCCGGTAAGTATGACAACTCTAAATTTATTAGTTTCAAAAATCCTTGTGATTGTTCCAATTAAATCATCAGCTTCAAACCCATCTTTTTCCATTCTTTCAATTCCTGCGGCATCAACCGCTTGTTTGACCAACGGGATTTGAATAATAAAATCATCATCAATTTTTGGTCTTTGACTTTGATATTCCTTAAATAATTTATTTCTGAAAGTAGCTTTAGGCGTATCAAAACAAGAAATCAAATAATCCGGCTTAAAATCTGTGACGACTTTATTAAGCATTGAAAGATATCCATAAACAACATTGGTCGGTGTTCCATCGGCAGCTTTAAAAGGAGGTAGGGCGTGATAGGCGCGGTGCATGATGGCGTTACCATCGATCAGAAGGAGTGTTTTCATAAAAATTCTAAATAATAAATTCCAAGTTCCAAATAAACTCTAAATTATAAGCACTATATACTAAATGGTTTAAAATTTATTATTTAATATTTATGATTTATTTGTGATTCGTTATTTAAGATTTAAAATTTTGTTTTTTGCCAACTATCTTTTCAAACTCATCTTGATCAATGCTTTCTTTTTTAATCAAGACATCAGCCACCTTGTCCATCAAATTTTTTTTAGATTTTACAATTGCGATTGCTTGATTATAGGCGACCATAATAATTTTTTTTATTTCGGCATCAATACTATTCATTACTTCCTGAGAAAGAACATTCTGTTCATAATAAGTTTTCCCCCATTCGGTAACGTCCCTGGTTGGTCCAAAGTTTATTGGTCCGAGTGAACTCATTCCGTATTCCACAACCATAGCTTTGGCAACCGAAGTGGCCTGATCAAAATCATTAGATGCGCCGGTAGTCAGCTCATTGAAAATTACTTCTTCAGCTGCTCGTCCTCCCATCATAACTGCAATGCGCTCCAATAAATGAGTTTTTGTTTCGTGGAGCTTGTCTTTGGCCGGTGGGATTAAAGTATAACCTAAAGCCATCCCTCGGGAAACGATAGAAATCCTATGAACCGAATCAGTATGGGGTAAAAAATGGGAAACAACTGCGTGTCCGACTTCGTGATAAGCAGTTAATTTTTTGTCCAAATCAGATTGGAGACGTTTTTTTTCCGGACCAAGCTTAACTTTGGTGGCAGCATCTTCGATATCTTCCATATTGATTTTTTCCCTAGCTACTCGAGCAGCTGAAATCGCCGCTTCATTCAGCATGTTTTCTAAATCGGCTCCGGAATAGCCGACGGTACGCCTGGCAACTCGATCCCAACTGACGGTTTCATCAAATGGCTTACCTTTAGCATGAATTTTAACTATTGCTTTTCGGCCTTCAACATCAGGAAAATCAACGATGACTCTTCGGTCAAAACGTCCCGGTCGAAGAAGAGCCGTATCAAGTAAATCTCCGCGATTAGTGGCCGCAACAACAACTACTTGTTCATTTGGATTAAATCCATCCATTTCAACTAAAATTTGATTCAAAGTTTGTTCTCTTTCGTCATGTGACGGCATCATTCCAACTGATCTTGCTCTGCCGATTGCATCAATTTCATCAATAAAAATAATTGCGGGAGCGCTTTTTTTGGCGGTTGCAAAAAGATCTCGGACTCGAGCCGCCCCAATTCCGACCAACATTTCCATAAATTCCGAACCGGCAATTGAAAAGAAAGGAACATGAGCTTCTCCTGCGACCGCCTTAGCCAGTAAGGTTTTCCCGCAACCGGCCGGACCAACCAACAAAACGCCTTTTGGAGTTCTAGCTCCAAGTTTTTTATATTTTCCAGGGTTCTTTAAAAAATCAACGATCTCAACCAGTTCTTTTTTGGCTTCGTCGACGCCGGCAACATCGTTAAAAGTTGTATTAGTCATACTTTTTTGAAATCTTTTTCCCCGGTTTTGCCCGAATGAAAAAACAGAATCCTGAGCGCCTTTGGCCTGACGGAAAAGGAATATAAAAAAAGCGACCATTAATATCGTTGGCAAAATATTACCAATAATACCTGCCAGTCCAGTCGCTCCTTGCGTATCTTTGATATTTATATCAATCTTTTCCGGATTAACACCGGCTTCTTTCAAAGTTTTTACAAAAGTTTCTCCAGCTTCTTTATAAGAGATTGACAATGTATCGTTTTTATAATAAATCAAAAGTTTATTATCTATAAGATCAATTTTTTTAATTTTTCCATCTTTGGCTTCTTTGACAATTGTAGTGATGGATTTTTCCGGCGCCACTTGTTTGACTTCATTTTTTATAGAGCGGTATGCATAAAAGAGGAATAAAAAAACAAAAAATATTACGAAAAAATTACGAAGATTTATATTAAATTTAAATTGGGTAACTTTGAATCCATTATTTTTTTTGGCCATAAGCCTTATTTTAACAGAAATTTTGATAAAATTAAGGACATCATTGTTAAATTGTTTCATTGTTCTATTGTTATGAGAACGACTAAAATAAATCAGGAGAATTATAGAAAAGCCATAAATCAAAGCGTAAAAGTATTGGAGGAGGGTGGATTGATAATTTTTCCAACTGATACGGTTTATGGTCTTTTAGTTGATGCGACTAATGAACAGGCGGTAAAAAAATTAATTATTTTTAAAAACCGGCCGGCGGGAAAACCAATTTCTGTTTTCTGTAACCTTGATTTATTAAATCAATTAGTAACAATTAACAATCAACAATTAACAACTCTCAAACAAATTCTTCCTGGCCCGTTTACGGTTATTTTGCCATCAAAACATAATGTTAATAAATTACTAGAATCGGAATCAGGCACTTTAGGAATTAGGGTACCAATGTATCGATACATTGAAGTATTAGTCAATAAGTTTAAAAAACCGATTACGGCAACATCAGCTAATTTGGCCGGGCGTTCACCTCATTATTCTATTAAAACATTATTCAACGAATTGGCCGAAAAACAGAAGCAATTAATTGATTTGGTCATTGATGCGGGAACATTGTTTAAAAACAAACCATCAACAGTGGTTGACCTGACTCAGTCTGATGTTAAAATTTTACGTCAAGGAGATATTAATTTTTTAAAAAAATCAAAAACTTTTTTATCAAAAACATCTGAAGAAACAAAAAATATTGCCAAAAAAATATTTCAATCGTACAGACAAGGCAATGCCTTGTCTCTACAAAATAAACCATTAATTTTTATCATTGAAGGTGAGATGGGGGTTGGTAAAACAGTTTTTGTTAAGGGGATTGGCGAACAGCTTGGTATAAAAAATATCATTTCTCCAACGTATGTAATATATTATGAATACAAAAATTTTTATCATTTTGATTTATGTAATATTGAAAATAATGATGAATTTAAACATTTGGGTTTAGAAAAATTTCTTATTCCTGAAAATATCTTGTGTTTTGAGTGGGGAGAAAAGGCGGGAGAGATTATTGAACTACTTAAGAGTAGGGGAGAGATTGTTTATGTGAGGATGAAGTATGTTAATGAGGGGGAAAGAGAAATTATAGTAAAAGATTAAAGATTAAATCTTAAATATTAAAAAAATATTAAACATATTAATTTTTAAATTTTAAACGTTTAATCTTTAATATTTATTTAACCTTTAACATTTAAGACTTAAAAATTATGACTATTTTAGCCATAGACACTTCCTGTGATGAAACTTCAGTGGCCGTAACTAACGGCCGAAAAGTTTTATCAAACGTTATCTATTCTCAGATACTTTTACACAAAAAATGGGGAGGGGTGGTACCATCAATAGCAAAGAGGGCTCATGAAGAGAGGATTGATTATGTGGTTGAGGAAACATTTCGTAAGGTAGGGAACAAAAATTTTTGTTCCTTACAAAACATCGACGCAATTGCCGTTACCCAGGGGCCTGGTTTGGCGGTGGCTCTTGAAGTCGGGATAAAAAAAGCTAAAGAGCTGGCAAATAAATATAACAAAAAATTAATTACCGTCAATCATTTAGAAGGCCACATTTATTCTGTCTTTGTTCAAAACAGTAAAGGAAATCCAAAACGTGATTTTAAATTTCCTTATCTGGCTTTAATTATTTCCGGTGGACATACCGAATTTGTCATTTTCAAAAATCACCTGGAATACGAAATAATTGGTCAGACTCTAGACGATGCGGCAGGTGAAGCGTTAGATAAAGCGGCAAAATTATTAGGTCTTGGGTATCCGGGTGGACCGGTGATGGAGAGATTAGCTAAAGAAGCTGGAAATATTGATAGCTATAATTTTCCCCGGCCAATGCTGAAATCCAAAGATCTAAATTTTTCTTTTTCGGGTTTAAAAACATCCTTTTATTATTTTTTGAAAAAAAATCCTAATAAAACCTCGGAAGTTAAGTTACTGGCCAGCTCTTTTCAGGAAGCTGTTTTTGATACCTTGATCAAAAAAACTGAAAAAGCAATCAAGCTCACTACAATTAATCAATTAATTGTAGTGGGGGGAGTGGTAGCCAATCTAAGGCTAAGAAAATTAATGAGAGACCTGATAAAGAAGTATCAAGGAAAGGTTTTGTTTCCTACATATAAGTATCTAAACGGTGATAACGCAACAATGATTGGAGTGGTCGCTGGATATAAAACTAAAGTGGGTAAATTTGTTGAAAATATTGATGAACTTGATAGGATTCCAAGATTGAGTCTTTAATTAGATTGACTTCATATTTTTTTTTGTTAAACTATTACTAACCAAGTATATGTTAGCAATAACTAAACAATCAGACTACGGACTAATATTGATTTCATTTGTTTACAAAAAAGATAGACTGGTCAAGCTATCTGAATTAATTAAAGAAACAAAACTACCCAGGAGATTTTTGGCCCGGATCGCAGCGAAATTAACAAAACGTAGTTTGTTAATTAGTAAAGAGGGTAAATCGGGCGGTTATATAATTTCTTCAAAAGTAAAAAAAATTTCTCTATATGAATATTTAACAATTTTTGAAAACGATGTTGTTGTCAGCAGTTGTGTTGATGACGATTTTGATTGCAAGTTTGAAAAGATATGCAATCATAAAGATTTTATTAAAAAAAGATTAAATGTGATCTTAATAAAAGAACTCAAAAAAATTAAATTACTTCAACTAATCGATTGACATAACTATGTTGGAATTAAAAAATCTTACCATTAACGTTTCTGATAAAAAAATAATTAGAAACTTAAATTTAAAATTAGAAAAAAATAAAATCTATGTTTTAATGGGTCCAAACGGCAGTGGAAAATCTACTTTAGCAATGTCGATCGCCGGTCATCCTTTGTACCTTATAAAAAAAGGGAAGATCATTTTTAATGAAAAAAATATTACTAAAGCTAGTCCTGATGAAAGATCCCAATCAGGAATATTTTTATCTTTTCAGTCACCCTTATCACTATCAGGTGTAAGTATATATTCACTTTTAAGGACTGCTATTGCAGGTCGCAAGGACCCACTTGCTTTAAGAGAAGAGATTGAAAAAACCGCCAAACTATTAAAAATAAAAAAAGAACTTTTAGATCGATCGTTAAACGAGGGAGCATCAGGTGGAGAAAGAAAAAAAATTGAATTATTACAGGCGGCAATTCTTGACCCAAAGTTTATCATCTTTGATGAAATTGATACGGGGGTTGATATTGATGCTTTGAAGACAATAGCCCAGTTTATGGAAAAAAATAAAAAAGGAAAAACCTATCTTTTAATTACTCACTACAACAGAATTTTAAAGTACGTTAAGCCCGATGTAGTATTAGTTATGATGGAAGGGAAAATCGTTAAACGGGGGAACTATAAATTGGCTGAAGAAATAGAAAAAAATGGATATGAAAAAATCTGACTTAAATCTCGATTATAAATTCGGTTTTTCCATGCCGGAAAATAACATATTTAAAGCAGAAAAAGGTTTGAATAAAAAGACAGTTGAAGATATTTCTTCTTTAAAAAAAGAACCGGTATGGATGAAGGAATTTCGTTTAAAAGCTTACAAAGGTTTTTTAAAAAGAAAAATACCCAATTGGGGAGCCGATCTTTCAAAGATAGATTTTGATGACATCTACTATTACATCAAACCAACAGAAAAACAGGTTAATTCTTGGGCTGATCTTCCTAAAGAAATTAAAGATACTTACGATCGGATTGGTGTTCCGGAAGCAGAAAAAAACTTTTTATCTGGTGTTTCAGCACAATATGAATCTGAGGTAGTTTATGAAAGTATAAACAGAGAACTGAATAAACGGGGAGTAATTTTTTGTGATATGGATACGGCTTTAAGAAAGTATCCAGAAATTATTAAAGAATATTTTGGAACATTAATTAGTCCATATGATAATAAATTTGCTTCGCTAAATTCGGCCGTTTGGTCTGGTGGTTCTTTTGTATATGTTCCAAAAGGTGTTAAATTACCAATGCCTTTACAGGCATATTTCAGAATAAATGCCGAACGCTTTGGCCAGTTTGAAAGAACTTTGATAATTGCCGAGGAAGGAAGCTTTGTTCATTATATCGAAGGTTGTACGGCTCCAATTTATACAACCGCCTCTCTCCATGCGGCCGTAGTTGAAATTTTTGTAAAAAAAGGAGCTAGGGTTCGTTACACAACTGTTCAAAATTGGAGTCATAATATTTATAATTTAGTAACCAAAAGGGCGATCGTGGATGAAGAAGGAATAATGGAATGGGTTGATTGTAATATAGGTAGCGGGGTAACAATGAAATACCCCAGTATTATTTTAAAAGGGAGAAAATCACACGGCGAAGTGCTTTCGATTGCTTACGCCGCCCGCGGACAGCATCAGGACGCAGGGGCGAAGATGTATCATCTATCACCGGACACTTCCTCTCGAATAATTTCTAAATCTATTTCTAAGGCTGGAGGACGAACTTCATATAGAGGTTTGGTTTCGGTATCACCTGGAGCCACAAATTCTAGAGTTTACGTTTCTTGTGATGCTTTATTAATGGATGAACAATCCCGTTCTGACACTTATCCTTATATGAGGATTAACGAAAAAGATTGTGAAGTTCAGCATGAGGCAACCGTCGAAAAATTAGGCGAAGAAAAATTATTTTACTTAACATCTCGCGGAATTAAAAAGCCTGAGGCAGAAACTTTATTGGTTAATGGCTTTATTGAGCCGGTTGTTAAGGAAATACCTTTGGAGTACTCAATAGAATTAAATAGGTTAATTAGGATGGAGATGTCAGGAAGTGTAGGATGATAGATTGTTACATTGTTTCATTGCTTCATTGTTAAAACAAAACAACAATGAGACAATTAAACAATGAAACCATGAAAAATATGCAATTTATAAATCTCAACGAAACAAAAAAGACAAAATTAGAATTTAACAAACCAGGTGATTATTTGGTCTTTTTCCATAATCTCTCCGGTGAGTTTGACTTTAACATAAATTCAAGCGGAGTTAATCTTGATATTTTAGGTTTATTTGTTGGCAAAAAATCTGACAACTTTAAATTGAAAACAAATCAATATCATATTGCGCCAGGTTCAACTTCGAATTTATTGATCAAAGGAGTGTTTGATGATCAGTCGAAGTTTATTTATCAAGGATTAATAAAGATAGAGAAAACAGGACAAAAATCTCATGCTTATCAAAAAAATAAAAATTTAATTTTATCGGAAAAAGTTTATATAGATTCGCGACCGTTTTTGGAAATTTTAGCCAATGATGTTTTCTGTACCCACGGATCAACCACAGGAAAGATAAACGAAGAGTCGTTGTTTTATTTAAAAAGTCGTGGCCTTGACCAAAAAATAGCCGAGCAACTTTATGTTTCAGGCTTTATTCAGGAAATTATTGATAAAATTAAGCCTTATAAGGTTAGCACAATAATATGTTAAATAGAAATTTAATTCAGAAACAATTCCCAATTTTTCAACATCAATCAAATCTAGTGTATCTTGATTCAACTGCTACCTCTTTAAAACCAAAAATAGTGATTGATAAGATAAAAGAATATTATGAAGAATATTCAGCCAATGTTTTTCGGGGTATTTATCCGATGTCTGAAAAAGCTACGATAGAGTTCGAAGAAACAAGAAGCATAGTTTCCAAGTTTATTAACGCAAATAAATCTGAAGAAATTATTTTCACTAGAAACACGACTGAGTCTCTAAATTTACTTGCCTATTCATTAGGGAGAAAGATTGTTGAGACAGATGATGAGATTGTTACAACGATTATGGAGCACCATTCAAATTTTGTTCCATGGCAGGTATTAGCAAGTGAAGTGGGAGCGACTTTTAAAATCATAGATATTGATGATGAAGGATATTTAGATTTAGGATTGGAAAAAGTCAAAAATCAAAAGTTAAAAGTCTTGGAACAAATCATTACAAAAAAAACTAAAATTTTGACGTTGACTTACGTATCAAATGTTTTGGGAACAATAAATCCAGTTAAAGAAATAATTAAAGAGGCGAAAAAAATAAATCCAGAAATCATTGTCATTGTTGACGCGGCACAGGCAGTACCTCATTTGAAAATTGATGTTCAGGATTTAGGAGCTGACTTCATAGTTTTTTCTTCCCATAAAATGCTCGGGCCAACTGGTGTTGGAGTACTCTGGGGAAAAGAAAAAATCTTGCAAGAAATGTATCCATTTATGTATGGTGGAGATATGATAGACGAAGTTTACATTGATAGAAGCACCTACAAAAATCCACCTCATAAATTTGAGGCAGGAACTCCGGCCATTGGCGAGACAATCGCTTTTAAAGAAGCAATAAATTTTTTAGATAAAATCGGCATGGGCAATATTAGGGAACATGAAAAAAAAATAACAGATTTTGCGATTAATCGATTAATCGATACGTTTGGTCAGTCGATCAAAATTTACGGGCCAAAAAATATTGAAGATAGGGGAGGAATTATTTCCTTCAGTTTTGCCAAGTTCCATCCTCATGACATTGCCCAGATTTTGGCCGATGAAGGGATTTGTGTGCGGGCTGGTCATCACTGCGCCATGCCGTTACATACTTGTTTAAATGTTCCAGCAACAGTCAGAGCCAGTTTCTATATTTATAATGACGAAAGGGATGTTGAGAAGTTAGTCGAAGGGTTGAAGAAAGTAAAAGAAATATTAAAATAATAACAAATCACAAATAACAAACATCAATTGAATTTTAAATAATAAATAACAAATGTTTTAAACATTAAATATTTGATATTTGTTATTCAATTGTTATTTGACATTTATTATTTGTTATTTTCTCATGAATATATACCAAGATATAATCCTTGACCATTATCATCATCCCCATAATAAAGGCAAAATTAATCACCCAAATAATTCCGTTCTAACAAATAATCCCTTATGCGGGGATAAAATCGAAATGACAGTAAAATTTGAAAAAGATAAAGTTAAAGAAATAAAATTTCAAGGCGAGGGCTGTGTTATTTCCACCGCTTCCGCATCAATGTTGACCGACTACGTGAAAAATAAATCAAAACAAGAATTGAAAAAGCTTGACTCTAAGTTTATTATTAAGATGCTGGGAATAGATTTGGGGATGAATAGAATCAAATGCGCAGTATTGCCGTTGGAAGCATTACATAAGTTATTAGAAAAATTCTAAATAATAAATTCCAAGTTCCAAATAAATAATAAACTTTAAATTTTAAACAGTTTTAAATTTAATATTTAAAATTTATTTGTGATTTGTTATTTATAATTTAATATTTTTATTGATATGGATCCAAAACTTAAAGATTCTGAGAACCCTTCTGGACCGGTTATTTTAAAATCCGGTTATAAAATTTGGGTTGAGCGAGGTTTGTGTATTGGTGCAGCCACATGCATTGCTGTTTCACCCAAGGTTTATGTTTTGGATAAAGAGGCGAAGGCAATTATTTTAGATTCGGCTGATGAAGACACGATTGAAAATATTATTGAATCGGCAAAGGCTTGTCCGGTAGCGGCAATTATAATAGAAGATGCACAAGGAAACAGAATTTTTCCTAAATAAAAGCTCGATACTGTATTTTTTCGACCGCCACACCCCCAAGGGGGCCCCTGGCGATAGTCTCAAAAATAAGTATCTTCGCTTAATTACTCAAATATGACTGACTTTACTTGGTTAATCGGCGGAGAAGCGGGCTTTGGGATTATGACGACTGGAGTCGTTTTTTCAAAGATTGCCACTCGTTCAGGATACCACATTTTTGATTATGTTGAATATCCATCGCTTATTCGTGGCGGACATAACGCCTATGAAGTTCACATTTCGGAAGCGCCAGTTTCTTATTTAAGCCCGACCATTGATATTTTAGTTTGTTTAAATAAAGAAACTTATGAAAAACATAAAAATCGATTAACTTCATCAAGTTTAGTTGTATTAGATCAAGATGAATTTGAAATAGGTGAAGATATTAAAAAAATTATTATCCCTTTCAAAAAAATTCTTGTTAGTTTAAAAGGTCAACCAATCATGAAAAATACAATTGCCCTTGGGGCCTCAATTGGTATTTTGGGAGGAGATATCAACGAGTTGATAAAATTAATTTCTGAACAGTTTGTTAAAAAGGGAGAAGAAGTCATTAATTTTAATAAACAGTTTGTTCAAGCGGGTTTTGATGAGATTAAGAAAAATTATTCGGACAAAATTTTGAATTATTTAGTCAAAAAACCCGGGGAGGCAAAATTAGTTCTAACAGGAAATGATGCTTTTGCTTTAGGGAGCGTGATGGCCGATTGCCGAGTTTACAGCGCTTATCCAATGACTCCGTCTTCAACCGTTCTGACAGATCTAGCCGCATGGCAAGAAAAAGTTGGGATGGTAACACGTCATGCTGAAGATGAGATATCAGTAATCAATACAGCGATTGGCTCATCCTACGCCGGTGTTCGCTCTGCCGTTGGTAGTTCAGGCGGTGGATTTGCTCTTATGGTTGAATCACTTTCTTTTACAGGTATTACGGAAATTCCAATGGTAGTTTTTATCGCTCAACGCCCGGGTCCGGCGACCGGAATGCCGACCTGGACTGAACAGGGCGATTTGTTATTTTCGGTTTTTTCCGGGCACGGAGAATTTCCGAAGATCGTTTTAGCTCCGGGAGATAATGAGGAGATGATTGAATTAACAGCAAAAGCATATAATCTGGCCGATATTTATCAACTTCCAGTCATAGTCATGTCAGATATGTATCTTTCGGAATCGCATAAGTCCATTACTAAAAAGTTTGTTGATGAGTTTGTTGTGAGATATAAAGTGAATAGAGGAAAATTAGTCAAAAATCCCTCCTTCGCCAAGGCTTCGGAGGGCAAGCTAAATTATTTAAGATATAAAGTTACCAAGGATGGAATTTCCCCACGTTTAATTCCAGGAACGTCTGGACATTTTTATCAGGCTAATTCTTATGAACATGTTGAAGACGGTCATACGACCGAAGAAGCTCAACCGAGGATAGATCAAGTTAATAAAAGAGCTAAAAAATGGGCAACCTATTTAAAAAATGATTTTTCTTTGCCCATGGTTTATGGAGATATAAAAAACTCTGAAACGGTTTTTGTTTCCTGGGGCTCAACTAAAGGAATTGTTTTACAAGCGCAAAAACTATTAAAAACAAAGGGGACAGATTCTGCTTTTATTCATTTTAATCATATCTATCCCTTGGATAAAGAAAAAATTACTGAA
>LBPR01000005.1 GCA_000990305.1 Candidatus Roizmanbacteria bacterium GW2011_GWC2_34_23
ATCAACAACATAATATTTTCTTCCTTTCAAATTTTTCGGCATGTATTCTTGGATAATTTTTCTCCCGGTTTCGCGTTCTACTTTCCAAGGATAGCGGACATGGCCTTGACCGTAGCCGAAAGACCGCATGACTTTATTGGAAGCGTTTCGAAGGTGAAGTGGAATCGGGTCAAGATTTTTTTCATCGATATCTCCCATAGCGGCCATAATTCCATTAGTTGAGGCGATTGATTTTTTGGCGGTTGCAAGATATGTGGCAGTTTGTGCCAAAATTAATCCCGCTTCCGGCCAGCCGATCATGTGACATGCCTGCATGGCCGTTGTTGCCAAAACTAAAGCAGTTGGTTGGGCATTGCCAATATCTTCGCTGGCAAATATTACTAAACGTCGGGCGATGAAAATTGGATCTTCGCCGGCCTTTATCATACGGGCCAGATAATGTAAGGTTGCATCGGGATTTGATCCTCTCATTGATTTTATAAATGCGGAAATTGTGTCATAGTGCCAATCACCTTTTTTATCATAAAAAATGGCTTTTCTTTGGACTGCTTCTTCGGCAACTTTAAGAGAGATTTTTTTTGAAAGTGAAGAGGATAGTTCAACAGCATTGATCGCCGTTCTTCCGTCGCCGTTGGAATTTTTAATTATATGTTCAACGGCTTCTTTTTCAAATTTATGTTTTGGATAAAATTTTATTGCTCTCTTAACAATAGTTTGAATTTCTTCTTCGGTCAGTGAATAAAGGACATATATTTGGCTGCGGGATACGAGAGGAGCGATCACTTCAAAACCAGGATTTTCAGTCGTTGCTCCAATTAATGTTATTGTTCCGTCTTCAACATAAGGAAGGAAAGCATCCTGCTGTGCTTTATTAAACCTGTGGATTTCGTCTACAAATAAAACTGTCGTTTTTTGGAATAATCCATAATTCTTTTTTGCTTCGGAAATAATTTTCCGGACTTCGGCTACCCCACCGCCGGCAACAGCAGAAAAAGAAACAAAGTTTGCTTCAATATATTTGGCAATGATCCGAGCGAGGGTAGTCTTTCCAGTTCCCGGCGGCCCCCAAAAAACCATTGAGATGACTTTTTTATTTTCGATCATCCGTCGGATTGGTTTGCCTTTTCCAACCAAATGTTCCTGCCCGACGAACTGGTCAAGCGATTGTGGGCGAAGCTGTTCGGCTAAAGGGATATTCATTTATTTATTAACGAGTTTTGCGAGTTTAGAGAGTTTAACGAGTTTAAAACTCGCAAACTCGTTAACTCGCTAAATAAAAAATAATAAATTGTTTTTATTTTGAACAATAGTTCACCATAAGAATAATATATTAGCTTTTTAATTTCAAGAGATAATTATTAGGCAATATTAGGCAATATCTGGTAATATATGGTAAAATGATTTCATGAAAATTCCTCCAGTTTATAAAATCACTTCAGAAATATTGAGTTTGATAAGTCGTGTTGATACTAATTTGATGTATCTGTCATCGCTCCCTATTCCAAAAGAACTTAAACAAAAAATTCAAAGAATAAGCTTGCTTAAAAGTTCGCTATTTTCTGCCCGAATCGAAGGTAATCCACTAACTTTGGAAGCTGTTAATAAAGGTGAGACTGATAATGAAAAAAACAAAGAAATCTTTAACATATTAAAGGCTAACAAGTATTTAGAAAAAACAATTAAAAATAAATTTAAGATTAATAAAAAATTTATTTATGATCTACACTCATTGGTAATGTTTGGTGAGTTGGGGAAAACAAAAGGCTTTCGGAACGAAATGGGAGCGATTTTTAATCAGGCAGGAGTCGCAGCTTACCTTTCTCCACCGCCGACTCAAGTGAACGGTTTAGTTAATCAATTAATTGAGTATATAAACTCAAATGTTGAAAAGTTTCCTTTAATTTGCGCGATCATTTCACATCTTGTTTTTGAAAAGATCCATCCGTTTGTAGATGGCAACGGGCGAGTTGGGAGGCTCTTAATCTTTTCAATTTTGAAAGCAAAGGGATATGGAGAAGTGTATTTGATTGCTTTTGAGAAATATCTTGATGAGAATAAGAGTGATTACTATTATTATTTAGATCATGGACTTAAAAAAACTGAAGATTATTTAGTCTTTATGTTGAATTCTTTTTTGAAAGAATCAGAGGAGTTAAAAAAACAAATAGAATCAGCTAAAAACGGTAAAGAAAAACTTTTACCCCCACGTCAGGAAGAAATATATCTAATAATCAAAGAGCACACGATTGCTTCTTTTGATAATATCAGGCGAAGATTTTTAAAAGTACCTGAGCGAACTTTAAGGTACGATCTAAAAAAGTTGGTTGATAAAGGATTAGCAATTAAAATCGGGCAAACGAAGGGAAGTTATTATAAAATAAGCTTATAAATTTTTGTTTCACGAATGTATCAATATATCAATAGATTGATACAAACATAAATTAAGATAAAACATCTTCACTTCATTATATTAATATAATGAAGTATTCAGCCTCAAAAACCAAAAGAAAGATTTTATTTTTTTCGACGCCTCGTTACCCAAGCTGCACTACCTCCTGCTACTGAGCTTGCTAGAGCGGTCACCGCAGCGGCTCCAAGTCTATACCAAAGGGAAATTTCTGGAGAAATATTTGCTGTTATATATGCATTAGCATTGAGTAGAATATGTGCAAGTGCTAAGTATGCACAAGCAAGTGTTACAATCATTGTAGAACCAAGCTCTTTCAAAGAAAGTCCATTCTCAATAACCGGGCGATCCATATCAACCATGAAAATATTATATTACTTAATTTAATTAAGTCAATCCCATTTTCATTTGGGTTTGACAGAACGGAAAGAAATTAACTCCTTCTCTTCGCCATATAGAAAATAATCCCCGCCAAAGCGACGATCAAAAATAAAAGCAGGATGGCGATGGCAATAATTTGGTTGTTAGAACCAGCTGGTTGTTGCGGTAAGATGGTAGGAATCGGTGTGTTGATTATTATATTTTCCCGCCCCGTTTCCGGGTTTATAATTAGTTTGCCGCCTCGGGTAGATTTGACCAAATTCAGATCCAGTTTGGCTAAATAATCTTGGTTAAGGTTGATAAACTCGGTGGTTGTTTGGGTGACCGTTATTCCGTTAGGAGCAGTTATATCAAAATAATATTCAAAAAAGGGCAAATGGTTCAAATAAATCATAAAAAATCCGTTTTCGTCGGCGGTTGTTTGATAAAAAATTTCTTTATTGGCTTTGAGTTTGACGGCAATTTTGGCGTTGGGAATTATGGCGCCTGTCTTGTCATAAGCATAACCTTCGATATAGCTTAAAATCGGATTAAATCCGACCGGTTTGGGTGTGGCAATTGGCTCCTCAATCCTTATCGAAGCTTGTGCGTTAACTTTATTAACAAAAAAGCTCATAACTTTATCCAATAAAGATTTTTCTTGACTCAATTTGGTCAGGTTAACTTTTTCCACCTTTATCTCCATAAATTCTTGGGGAATTGAGAGTTTGTCAACATTTAACCGAAAATTTCCGTATTTATCGGCATTAACACAATCAACAACTCCCGACGTTTCTCCCACCAAACAAACTTGAGCCATCGGAAAAGTGACTCTACCGGAATAGTTGACAAAACTACCCATATCTGCCTGATTTAAACTATCTTCTATTACTTCAGCCACCGCCTGCCGGTATGGTTCCCCCTTTGGCTGGAGAGGAATATCGTGGTGATAGGGACCAAAGTCAAAGTCTTCGGGAATACTTTGCGGAAGCGATTTCTCGTGAAAAACTTCTCCTGGGGAATAAATATGTGAATAGACAAGACCGTATCGAGGATTTAGATCGACATTTTCAGTAAAAGAGTGAGTTGCTGGAACGGTAACGTTCAGATAATAATCGTCTTCGGTATCGACCAAAATATTGTAAATTCCGGCTTTGTCGGTTAGGGCGGGATTAATTGGTAAAAGGGCTAACCGTCGGGATGGGCTTTGGAATAAACTGACGTTGACGCCCGATATTGGCTCAAGGGAGACGGCGTCAAAGACTCGTCCGAACGGATCCCAGTAAACGCCGACACATTCTTGGTCGCTCCCTTGGGTCTGGGAAAATTCAAAATTGGAAACCTGACCCACCTGTTGGGTTTTGTTTTCCGCCTCAATCCCTCCTTTGCCTGGTTCAATTATAATCGGCGCGTCGCCTATCGCGTAAAACTTATGCCGAGTATGATTTTCAAAAATACCGGTAACAGTAACGTTAACCGTCCCTGCGGCGACGTGATCAACGACTTTCGCGAATGAGCCGCCATTATGATACCAGATTTCACAACCATTGGGTGCGTCGCATGTTCCGGAGAGGCCCATGGCTGTTACCATCTCTACCCCCCCCATAGTTTTATTACAATCTCCTTCTACCTCTTCGTCACAATTCTTCTTTTTACCTCTGGTAACAGTCGGGTCGGCACTGAGGCACGTTCTGATTTTGTTCTGGCTCATGATTGAAGCCAACCCGTCCTCTAAAGAATAAACCTTACCGGAAAAGAAAGCTAAAATTAGAAAAAACATCAAGCCAACAATTTTTGCCTTCATGGTTTGATGATAGTAAAAATCTTTTTAATTGTCAAGGAAAATTTTTTAGGAAAGGCCCATTTTTTCCTTCACTTCTCGGACAGTTTCTCGGGCGATTTTACGGGCGCGAGCGGCTCCATCTTTAATTACTTCGTCAACATACTTTTGATCAGCGGCAATTTTTACCCTTCGTTCCTGGAAAGGTTTTAGATCAGCATAAATTGCCTCAGCAATTCTGTCTTTAAGTGTTACAAACTGTAAAGTTCTGCCTTCATAAGATTTTTTAAATCCCTCGACTTCACTCGGGATAAACAGTTGGGCAAAAGTAAAAAGAGTTTTTAACCCGGGGGACATCTCGCCGCCGGCAGCGGTTGCTGTTGGAACCGAGCGGATTTTTTTTCTAATTTCTTCAAGTGAATCGGTTAGGTTTATAAAACTATTAACAACAGTTTTACTCATTTTTCCTTCCCCGGTTAGCGAGGGGATATATTCACCTTTGGTTGCAAATCGTACCGGTTCCGGAAAGTCAGTTCCATAGGTCTGATTCATCTTTCTGGCAATTTCTCTGGCTACTTCCAAATGCGGTTCTTGATCTATTCCAACAGGGACGAGTCCGGCTTTATAAATTAGAATATCAGCCGCCATCAAAATAGGGTAATTCAAGAGAGCCATTGTATTTGATTGTGGATATTGTTTAACTTTCTCCTTGTAAGTTGGTAAATGCATCATTCTAGCAATTGTCTCAACGGTTGAGAAATAAAAAGCCAACTCCATGTGTTCCGGAATATCTGACTGGTAGATCAGAATGCTTTTTTTTGGATCAAGTCCGGCCGCTAGATAATCAATAATAATTTCCCGTTTATTTTTTTTAAGTTCATCCGGTTTGTAAGGAGTCGTGATAGAGTGAACATCAACTACACAATAAACCATTTCATAATCTCCTTTTTCTTGAATCTCAAGAAATCCCTTGACGGCTCCGAGATAGTTTCCCAAATGCAATCTGCCAGTCGCACGAATTCCCGAGAAAACGCATTTTTTCATAAGATTAATTTAAATTATAACTTATTATGTAAAAATTTGTCATAGCCGTTGAGATCCAGTAACCCGTGGCCGGAAAGATTGAAAAGAATTACCTTCTTTTTCCCATCTTTTTTGGCCTTGATCGCTTCGTCCATCGCCGCTTTAATAGCATGAGATGATTCGGGAGCGGGAATAATTCCCTCACAACGGGCAAAATCAACACCAGCTTGAAAAACCGGATTTTGTTCATAGGTAACGGCTTCCATCAACTTTTCGTTATATAAAAACGAAATTTGAGGAGCCATGCCGTGATAACGCAATCCTCCGGCATGAATGGGCGACGGGACAAAATCACTTCCCAAAGAATACATTTTTAACAATGGCGTCATCTGGGCCGTATCGCCAAAGTCATACTCGTACTTACCCTTGGTCAATGAAGCACAAGAAGCCGGTTCGACTCCAACAAATCTGGTTTTTTGTTTACTTTTTAACTTATCAGCCATAAAAGGAAAAGTCAGCCCGGCAAAGTTACTGCCTCCACCAACGCAACCAATAATTACATCTGGATATTCTCCGGCCTTCTCCATCTGTTTTTTTGCCTCCTGCCCAACAACTGTTTGATGGAGCAAAACGTGGTTTAGAACGCTGCCGAGAGCATATTTTGATCCCTGGGTTTTAACCACCGTTTCAAGCGCCTCACTAATGGCAATTCCTAAGCTTCCGGTATGATCTGGATTGCTGGCCAATATTTTTTTACCAAATTCTGTTTTTGTTGAAGGACTGGCGGTAACGTCGGCTCCGTACATCTGCATAACGGTTTTTCGGTATGGTTTTTGATCATAAGAAACCCTGACCATAAATATTTGGCACTTTAACCCGAAAAAATTACAGGCTAAACTTAATGCCGATCCAAATTGTCCGGCCCCGGTTTCGGCAATAAGAGTTTTTACCCCTTCCTTTTTGTTGTAATAAGCCTGGGCAATCGTTGTGTTCAGCTTATGAGCTCCGGTCGGGGAAACTCCTTCATACTTGTAATAAATATGAGCTGGTGTGTCAAGAAATTTTTCCAAACGATGAGCTCGAATAAGGGGAGTTGGCCGGTACAGTTTATACAACTCCCTGACTTCCTCAGGAATCTGAATTTTTTCTTCAAGGGAAACCTCCTGCTTGATCAGTTCCATTGGAAATATGACTGCCAAATCAGCCGGGCCGGCCGGCTGTTTTGTCTCCGGGTTTAAGGGTGGGTCAGGTAATTTTTTTAAATATTTTTTTAGATAATAGGAAATATTTAAATAATATTCTGGTATCTCTGATTCTGAAAGTGTAAATTGTGTGTTTTTCATAATTTTAAAATTTAATTAATAATTTGAGCGAACCCGCCTTCGTCCCGCTCAGCGGGACTTCGTCGAGGCAAAGAAAAACCCCGCCTAAGCGGGGCAAATGCTTTGATGTATCGATACATCAGAATCGCCACCGCTCAAGCGGATAGTTTATCTTCCACCAACTGTTTGAGTTTATGTTTTGCATATGCTTTTATATAGGGTCAGACCCCGTGTTAGGGTCTGACCCTAGAAAACCTGCCTAATCTTAGTTCTCTTGATCCTCTTGTCACCGTCGCCACTCCGACTTTGAGTCGGCGGGCAATTTCCTGGTGGGGGAGGCCTTTTTTCAAAAGTTTGACGATTTGTAAACGGGTAACTATTTCGTCAAACTCATTAGGTGTCAAAATGCCTTTTAAAAAATCAAGCATTTCGGCACTTGTCTTATTTTTTAAAAATGCCTCAACTAACTCCCCTACTTTGTTCATATGGTTACTAGTGTACTAGTATATTAATAAAATGTCAAGTGATATTTTTTTAGAAATTTATAGCCTTATATTTTGGTATGGTTCGTTTTCATGACTGCAGTCAACACAGTAAATTCCAAACATATCTTTAATAATCGTTTTCTCTTTCATCTCAACTTCTGGCCAATTTTCTGGAGCCAATTTATCATCCTTTGTTATGGCAACGGTTTGTTTGGAAATATGCGGTTCATTCGGCTCGGTTCCTTTTATAAAATATTCGAATCGGGGTGAACAGCTTTCCGTTCCATCATCCTTTTTAACCATTAAGTCTCCAGAGTCCCAACAAACCTGTCTGCCAACAACGGTATCCGGACGAATCGGCCAAAGATCCGGTTGATTTTTCAGAAGATATCTCATCACTCGATTCCAAATTGGGGCAGCCCCGGTAATACCGGAAGCGAGATAAGGATTCATCGGCGTATTATCATTATTTCCTACCCAAACCGTCGTCATAAAATTTGGAGTGTATCCAATGGTCCAGTTGTCCCGTTTGTCATCGGTGGTTCCAGTTTTAACTGAAACGGCATGGCCAGGAACTACTAGAAGTGAGCCGGCTCCAAAAGCAGCACTGCGGGCATTATCATCGAGCAAAATATGAGAGATAATAAAAGCGGTTTCTTCAGAAAGTGGCTTCTTTCCACCTATGGAAAAAAAACTTGGGTAGTTTAAGGGTTTTTTAATATCAGCAACAAAATTTGGACTCTTTAATTCGTACAGAATTTTACCAAACTTATCTTCAATTTTTAATATTGGATTAAGTTCTTTGGCAACACCCCGATTGGCAAGTGAAGAAAATGCAGTTGCCATCTCAGTCATCTTGACTTCTCCACCGCCAAGAGTAAGGGAAAGCCCATAATTTTTTGGATCTTTAAAACTATTTATACCAAAAGCAGAGGCAGATGCAACAAACTCCTTTACTCCATTGAAAGCCAGCATTTTAACAGCTGGAATATTATAAGAACCACCAAGAGAAAATCTTAGTGCCTGTGGCCCGTGGAATTTACCGTCGTAATTAACCGGACAATATCCTTTCGGTTGTCCACCGCCTACAAAACAAGTAGGCGAATCTATAAAAACTGTTCCTGCCGTAACCAATTTTCGCTCGATTCCAATTGCATAATTAATGGGTTTAATTGAAGAACCTGGTTGACGATCTGACATGGTCACATTAAAAGTACCGCTGGCAGTGGCAAAATAATCTACAGATCCGAGCATGGCTAAAATTTCACCGGTTGGTGGTCGGGTAACAAGAACGGCCCCATTGGAAACATCAAGTTCTTTAACTTCTTCGAGTTCTTCTTTAAGAATTTTTTCCGCTTCTTCCTGTAAATCGAGATCTAAAGTTGTTGTGATTTTAAGACCTCCCTCTTCAATCTCTTTTGTTGTGTATTTTTGCTCTAAAATATTTTTAATATAAAATACAAAGTGGGGAGCTTTAATTTTTTCTTCAAAAGGCTTAACAACAAGTTTTGTTTTTATTGCTTTTTCGTAAGCGTTTTTATCAATATATTTTTGTTGAAACATAGCTTTAAGAACTTCATTACGTCTTTTGACCGCTAAGTCAGGGTTGTTGTAGGGTGAATAAAGAGAAGGAGCTTGAGGTAATCCGGCGAGGAATGCGGATTCCTCCAAGGTTAATTTCTTGGCAGGTTTCCCAAAAAATCTTTGAGAGGCTTCCTCGACTCCGTAAACCGCGCCACCATAAGGAATTTGATTTAAGTAAAGTTCAAGGATTTGATTTTTAGAAAATATTTTTTCAGTCCATAAAGCTAAGACAATTTCCCGGACTTTTCTCTGGATTGTTCTCTCAGATGTTAACAGCGCAGATTTAACTAATTGCTGAGTTATTGTTGATCCACCTTGCAGTTGTTGTTTTAATAATGAGTCCTTGATGGCCCGAATCATTCCGCCAAATATTGAAATACCATTATGCTGGTAAAAATTTTTATCCTCAATTGAGATTGAAGCCTGAGCCACATACTTTGGCAAGTCGTCAATCTTTACCGGTGAATAAAGAAGTTTGCCGTTTCGGTCTAGAATGTGAGTTGATAGAGGAGTTGCCTTAAAATCTTTTAAGCTTTGAGGCGAGGGGAGTTTTAAAAAAATGAAGAAATAAAGAAATAATAAAATAAAAAAACCAGTTACCAACGCAACTATTTTTTTATGAGATTTTATTTCTGCAAAATATTTATTTATTATTTCTTTCATATTCGGGGAAATAAGGGAGAAATTTTTGTAATTTTTCCCTGTGTTGCCTTTAAAATCTTTTCGGCTGTTTCCGGTAAAAATGGCTGGAGTTCATAACCGATTTGATTAATTTCCTGCAACGATTTTGTTAAGAAATCTTTTCTTTCCTCAGTAGTTTTTTTCCAAGGGGCAAAGTCGTCGGTTTGTTTGTTAAGGATTTTTATTTTCTTCCAGATATTTTCGAGGATAATGTTAAATTGAAAGTTGTCAAACATCTTAATTGTTTTAATGATCAAGCTGTCTTTTTCGGCTAGTGTTGTTATTCTCATCACTAAATTGCCGAGTTCGTTGGCAAGGTCGGAAGTGTAAACTTCATCCAATCTTCTGTATGAAAAATCGCCGTCGTCAAATGGGGGGATCTCTCGGAGTAAATAATAACGCAAAGCGTCAACACCATATTTTTTAATTATTTCCAACGGATCAACGATATTCCCAATAGTTTTTGATATTTTCTGACCGTCAACTGTCAGATATCCATGGGCCATAACAGCCTTTGGTAATGGAAATCCGGATGAAAGTAAAAAGGCCGGCCAATAGACAGTGTGAAATCTAATAATTCCTTTGCCAATAATGTGTAGGTCTGCTGGCCAAGTTTTTTCATCAATACCTGATCGATAAATATTTAAAGCGTCAAACCAAACATAGATTCGTTGAGTGGGGTCATTGGGAACGGGCACGCCCCAGTTTTTTGCCCGCTCATTTGATCTAGAAATACTAATATCACGTAATGGTTCTTTCAAAAAAGACAGCACTTCATTTTTTCTGAACTCAGGATAGATTTTTAATTTATCGTTTGAAATTAATTCAATCAATTGCTTTTGATAAGATGAAAGCTTGAAAAAATAGTTTGCCTCAGAAATTTTATCCAATTTTTTCCCTGGATGTTCAGAGCATTCGCCTTTTTCATTAAGTTCATCCGGGGAATAAAAAGTTTCACAGCCAACGCAGTAAAGTCCTTCATAATTTTTTTTATAAATATCTCCTTTTTCAAAACACCTATTCCAAAGATCCTGACTGGATTTGAAATGAGAAGGAGCGGTCCCTTTTTGAAATACATCAAATTGAGTATTAAGTTTTTTTAATAATTCTAAAAATAATTGAGCGTTTTTATCAATAAATTCTTGGGTTGGAAATCCGGCTTTTTCGGCCGCCTGGACATTTTTCAAGGCATTTTCATCTCCTCCAGTCAAAGCGGTAACTTTCTCACCAAGTAGTTTGTGATAACGAGCAACCACATCAACCTGAATAAACTCAAGAGCGTGTCCAATGTGCGGAGCAGCGTTCACGTAAGGAATGGCTGCGGTGATATAAAATTTTTTAGTCATGAGTAAATTATAGCTGAAAAATATTATTTCATTGTTCAATTGTTAAATTGTTAAAAACTAGAGATCAAGTAAGTGGTATATCGTCATTAATATCTCATCATAATAATCCAATCCTTATTTTTTGTAGGATATAACCTACTGACAAATAAAAACTTCAATGATAAAATTATTTATAGATTATGAAAAATCTTGATAAACATACATCAAGAGCTTTGTCAGGCTTATTTAATAGTTATTCTCAAGTATTTTTGGCGTCTTTGGTCATTCCTGCATTCAATTTTAAATTTAACTTTTATAAAATATTTTTACTATTATTTGGAATTTTTGGTACAATCTATTTAGGTTATTTATCATTAAAATTTGCCCGTCTAGGAAAACTATGAATTTTGATAATCAAACAGTCGGAATGATGATATTTTACGGAGTTGGATTTTTGTTTATTATTGCTTCTGGCGTTATGTTTCTAATTTCAAAAAAATGAAATGTTAGTTGATTAATCAACTGTGCAAACTGTATCATCGATTAATTGATTGTACAGAATGCTTAATTAGCTATAGGGATTATTTTTATGGTAGAATAGGCCTCATGATACCTGAATTGGCTTTTAAAAACAAACCTATAACTCCTGAAGAAAGGAGGAGTTTGGGGCATCTAGATTTTTTCACGGGTTTTATGGCTTTACAGCTAGGGAACCTTACATTTAACCTATCCAGATTAACTAATATTTCTCAAGCTACTTCTGAAGTTATTGGTAATGTTAGTACAGGTATTTTTGCGGTCTCAATGGTGGCATTATATTTTGCTTTTTATAATCAAATTAAATCCCGTAAGGAACGGCGAAATAAAAGGTTATTGTAGTCTGGATCCCCGTCTTCACGGGGATGACACAAAGCAAATCATCTAATTAGAAGCCCAACCGCAATTGATAGGCTGATGACAAGAATTAGATTTAACGGGTCAAAGAGTTTGAGGGAAAGCAAATTTATAATTAAAAATATTGGAAAAGAAAAAGTCAGAGCTGTTTTTTTTGTCAAAAATATTTTAAACAAAAAATAGAAAAAAGCGCTGACTAGTATATTCATTATCAATATAAGAGCAAGGTTTGTTGGTGGGATTATGAAAGCAAACAGAGCGATTAATACAAGAATAAAAATCAGAAATATAAATTTTTTTCCTAATTTGCCAGTTGCAAGTATCATTAATTTCAATTATAATAGGTAACTATGGTTAAAGCGAAGACAGTTAAAAAGGTAAAAAAAGTTGCAACAAAAGCGGTTAAAGAAGTTAAAGTTGAAAAAGTTGTTAAAGGACCTAAAGTAGTTTTGGAAGATGACAAACAAAAAATAATTGATAAGTTTGGTCAGAAAAAAGGTGATACCGGATCTCCAGAAGTTCAAGCTGCTCTCCTAAGTCTCAAGATAGATAAACTAGCCGAACATTTAGAGATTAATAAAAAGGACAATCATTCTCGACGCGGTTTGCTTAAAGTAATTGCCAAGAGACGAAGAATCCTTAATTATTTAGAAAAATTGGACGAAAAAAGATATAAAAAATTGATAAAAGAAATAGGACTTAAAAAATAATGAAAATTATAGAAAAATCGATAGAACTAGATGGCCAGAAATTAACTCTTCAGTTTGGAAAGTTAGCTCAAGCAGTTGACACTTCAGTTTACGCAACCATGGGTGATACTGCTGTTTTAGTAACCGTTGCAATTGGACCGGAAAATCCTAATCTTGATTACTTTCCACTATCTGTAGAATACGCCGAAAAACTTTATGCAGGTGGACTGATTAAAGGATCGCGTTGGGTAAAGAGAGAAGGCCGGCCATCGGATGAAGCCGTTTTAAACGGACGAATCATTGATCGATCAATCAGGCCTTTATTTCCAAAAACCTATAAAAAACAAGTTCAGGTTGTCATTACTCTTTTATCAATAGACGGTGTTAATGACCCAGAAGTTCTTTCGGCTATTGCTGTATCAATGGCTCTTTCAGTTTCTTCAATTCCTTGGGCTGGACCAATCTCAACAGTTAGAGTCGGTTATGTCAGTTCGGCAGAAAAAAAGGAAAGCGCTTTTATTTTGTATCCAACTGAAAACGAACAGGAATTTTCCGATCTTGACCTGGTCGTCTCATCTTCAAAGGATAAAGTTCTGATGATCGAAACCAAAGCCAACATGATCAAGGATGAAATTATCCAAGAGGGAATTGAGATGGCAAAAATTGAAAACAAAAAAATAATTGAGTTTATTGAAGAAATCGCTAAAGAGATCGGCAAGAAAAAAGACGTTGCCCCAGATGAAGCTGACTATTCTGAAGTGACAAAACTTGTAAAATCAAAGTACGCAAAATTAGTTACAGAAGCAGTTAAGATATCCGCCTCAACAGCAGGTAGTGACAGTAAATTAATCAAAGAAGTTGTTGATGCAATTTATGAAGAACTGGAAAAAAAATTTGATACTAAACAAATCTTGGCTGCAATTACAAAATATAATTATGTAAATATTAAGTCAGATATTTTGGAAAAGAAGATCAGGCCAGATGGAAGAAAGTTTAATCAAGTTAGGGACTTAAATGTTGAAGTATCTCTACTTCCGCGTACTCATGGTTCCGCCTTATTTCAAAGAGGACAAACTCAAGTGCTTTCGATAGCTACATTAGGGTCAACAACCTTGGAACAATTAATTGAGGGTCCGGAAGGGAAAGAAGTAAAAAGATATATTCATCATTATTCTGACGGGCCTTATTCCTACGGACAGACTGGTCGTATGATTGGACCATCCCGTCGAGCAATTGGCCACGGTGCGCTCGCCGAAAAAGCGATTGAGCCGGTTCTGCCTTCAACGGAAGAATTTCCTTATGCAATTAGAGTGGTTTCCGAAGTTCTTTCCGAAAACGGGTCTTCCTCAATGGGAAGTGTTTGCGGATCATCTTTATCGTTGATGGATGCAGGAGTTCCTTTGAAACAGGCCGTCGCCGGAGTGGCCATGGGAATAGTTACTAAATCAGATGATGAATACGCAGTACTAACTGATATTGTTGGCCTGGAAGATTTTGCCGGAGAAATGGATTTTAAGATCGCCGGAACCGTTGATGGCATAACTGCGATCCAGCTTGATGTCAAAAATAAAGGTTTGACAGCAAAAATGATCAAAGATATTTTTGTCCAAGGTAAAGAAGCGCGACTGACAATACTTGAAGCAATGAATAAGGTCATTTCTAGTCCTAGAAAAGAAGTCTCCCGTTACGCGCCAAAAGTAGTCGTTCTAACACCACCATCAGACAAAATTGGTGAGATCATAGGTCCGGGTGGAAAAAATATCCGAGCATTGATAGCCCGCACTCAGACAGAGATCAATGTTGACGATGATGGTAAAGTAACAGTTAGCGGATTAGATAGGGCAAAAGTTGATGAAGCTGTTGCTCATATTGGGAACATTACCCGAGAAATCCAAGTTGGCGAAGAGTTTGAAGGCGAAGTAAAAAGAATTTTACCTTTTGGCGCTTTTGTGGAAATGGTTCCCGGAAAAGAAGGATTGGTCCATGTTTCTAAAATGGGAACAGGTTTTGTCAAACATCCTGAAGATGTCGTCAAACTAGGCCAAAAAGTTAAAGTCAAAGTCTATCAGATTGATAATATGGGAAGGGTAAATCTGCAGATGATTAAATAAGACACCCCAGGGGTGGACTTAGGACCTTAATCAAGCAAAAGATCTTTAATTCTCTTTAGTTTTTGTTGATATTCAACTTGATTTTCTAAAAATTCTATATAACTATTTAGATTTTTAAAATGATTAAGTAAATATTCTACATTGATAAATTTGTTCAAATTAGTATTTGAATACATGCTAAGAGAAGTATATGGATAATCTAATAATTCATTAAATTTTATTATGTTTGATGTCACTGGATTTAGGTGAATATAACGAGAAATATGATAAAAATCTTCTTCATAAGCAATTCTTCTAGATTTGAAACCGGATTGGAACAATGACCCATTTCGATCATTTACTAAATTAAAGTTTTTTGCGAAACTATTTTGAACGTCACTGATAAATCTAGCAATTCCCTTATCTTGTAGTTGCCTCAGTAAAAAATGATAATGGTTAGGCATAAATGCAAAAGAAAAAATCTCAACCAATGGTAACTTTTCATGAGCCTCTTCTCTGTATTCATTTTTAATTCGATTAGGAAGCGAATAAAATTTAGACAGTTTGATTTTTTGCTTGTATTGATAATAATCAACGATTCTAATTATTTTTTTCAAGTTACTAATATTATCAAAGATTGGTTGGTTGGCTATAGTTCTATTAAAAATATGATAAAACTCGTTAGTAGATAAAATTGGTCTGTGAGTGGTCATTTTGTAATACCCTTGGGGTGTATTTTATTTACTCAAATTAGAAAATGATTGTCTACTGCTTATAACCTACAAAAGTAGTATTATAGATTGTTATGAAAGCATTTTTTTATCGATAGATACTAACCACCCCTGGGGTGTACTTATCCAAAGTTAAATAGATGGTACAATTTCTGTATGACAACCTGGACTCATGGATTGCTTGCGTTTTCCATTTATCAACCTTTTAAAAAATATAATTGGAAGAAAGCAGTTTGGTGGGCAATTTTTCCAGATCTTTTTTGGGGAATACCACTTGCTATTTATTTGTTAATTTCGCACGCTTCAATTCCGAATGATTTTAATCAAGCTCCTTCATGGTTCTATACACTTTATGGATCAAGCCATAGTTTTGTCATTGCTTTTATTGTTATTTGGATTGTCTATTACATAACAAAAAAATTTCATAGTGAAATGTTAGCCTGGCCTTTTCTACATATTCTCATGGATATTCCTGGACACACTTATTTTCAAACGCCATTTTTATATCCGTTATCCAACTTTTCAATTCATGGTTTTTTTAGTTGGACTGACAAGTACTTCGATATAGCTTCGTATGCTATCCCATTACTAATAATTAGCTTTACATTTTTTGGAAAGAAATTACTTCAAAAAAAATATTGATGTAGATCACCCCAGGGGTGTACTGGTGTACTGGAAAAAGTTAGCGATTGATTTTAGTGCTCATTACCTCTACAATGAAAAATATGGCTAGACGAAGATCTTTAATTAAATTACCGTTTTTCAAACTTAAAATTAATAAGGGGACGATATTTAATATCTTCGGTTTTATTATATTTGGTTCCGGTCTGATTACTCTCACTTCATTTATTAAAAGTTTTGCCAATCAAGAAAGCGGTCGAATCCTTTTTCAAATAAACCAAATATTAATTACCAAATTCGGCGGTTTGTCTATTTTTATTCCTCTAATATTATTGCTTCTTTCAATTCATTTTTTTAACACCAAAAAATTTAAATTTATTAAACCCAATATCACCAGTGGATTAATCATGGTTTTCATCTCTTTAATCAGCGTTTTTAAATCAGGTGAAATTGGTTCAAGTATTTTTGAAAATTTGAAATTAGATTTTTCGGTAGTTGGCGCAATTATTATCATGGGAGTAATTTTTATTATTGGACTAGTGCTTTTTCTTGACACTTCAATCGATGCCTTTTTAATTTTTATTTTTACCATACTGAAATCAGGATTATCATTTATAAAAAATTATTTGTTGAGAACTTTTTTTATTAAAGGTGATGAAAAACTGACTAAACATGATAGTCAATTTATCGTTGATAGCAAAATTGAAGAAAAAGCAAAGAAATTAGCTACGCCTCTTTCTTCGGCTTCAGTAGTCATGGAAAAGAAAGGCGAAATTACCATCAAACCATTAGCTCAGTCAACGAACTCAACTTGGGTCTATCCACCTCTCAGTCTACTCGCCGACGTTTCTCAAAAGGAAGCTGATCGGGGAGATGTCAATGAAAATGCATCAATAATTGAAAAAACTCTTGAATCTTTTGGAATTAGAGCGAGAGTGGCGGAAGTTAATAAAGGTCCGGCAGTCACCCAATATGCTTTGGAAATTACACGAGGAACAAAGTTGTCAAGAATTACTGCCTTATCAAATGATTTAGCACTTGCCTTATCAGCAACAACAGGACAAGTTCGACTCGAGGCACCAATCCCTGGTCGAGCTCTGGTTGGGATAGAAATTCCTAATAAAAGACCGGAAATTGTGACGGAAAAACATTTGTTATCATCTCCCATTTTTACCTCTAACAATGACCCATTACTTGTTCCTTTGGGTCTAGATGTTTCAGGGCAACCAGTAGCCGCTTCAATCGCCAAAATGCCTCATGCACTGATTGCAGGAGCGACTGGATCGGGTAAATCGGTACTTTTAAACGCTTGGATTTCCGCCTTTCTATTTCGAACCCGTCCGGAAGATTTAAGAATGATTTTGGTTGATCCAAAAAGAGTCGAGCTTTCGATCTATAATTCTATTCCCCATTTATTAACAGAAGTAATCGTTGATGCTGAAAAAATTATCTCGGCCTTAAAATGGACGGTTGGAGAAATGCAGGAGAGATATAAATTATTTTCTAAAGTTGGGGCCCGTAATATAGAAGGATATAATCTGGTTAAAGGAATAGAAAAAAGGCCTTATATTATTTTTGTTATTGATGAACTAGCCGATTTAATGATTTTTGCGCCGGGAGAGTCGGAAGAACTAATTACTAGAGTTGCACAAATGGCCCGAGCCACAGGAATACATTTAATCTTAGCCACACAAAGGCCTTCAGTTGACGTCATTACAGGATTAATGAAGGCCAATATTCCGACCCGAATTGCATTTAACGTTTCCTCGATGATTGACTCGAGAGTTATTATTGATATGCCGGGAGCGGAAAAATTGCTGGGAAGAGGAGATATGCTCTTTTTACCACCGGACAAAGCTAAACCGGTCCGTATTCAAGGACCGTACATAACGGAAAGTGAAGTTAATAATTTAGTTAACTTTCTCAAGTCTCAAGCGCCCGAAGTTCACTACACTCAAGAAGTGACCGAACAGGCAGTTAATGTTAAAACGGCTGGAGGTGGTAGCTATGCTGTCAACGGTGGAGAAAATGACGTTTACTTCAATCAGGCAATCGAAATTATTATGCAACAGGATAAAGCATCGGCTTCTTTATTACAACGCCGTTTATCAATAGGTTATGCCAGAGCTGCCAGACTTCTTGATCAGTTGGAAGCGGCCGGATATGTTAGCCCAGCTGAAGGGGCCAAACCGAGAGCGGTTATCAGAAGGCAGAACATTGGAAGTCAAGAGTAATAACAAATAACCAATAACAAACATCAATTGAATGATAAACATCAAATAACAAATGTTTTAAACATTTAAATATTTGTAATTTGTTACCTGCCTGCCGGCAGGCAGGTTCAATTGTTATTTATCATTTGTCATTTGATATTATCCTCTTGCATTTTATCTTATCTTCTTGTAGATTTATCCTAATTATTATTCATTTTAATATAATTTTATGGACACTAAGCCTTTGAGGTCTTTTCTTGAGATTCCTTATGTTGATTTGGAAACTATGAATTTAAGCGCAAAAAAGAAGAGAAAAGATAATATTAGCGAGAAAGAATTAAAAGAATTCTATATAAACTATTTAAAAAAAGAAAAAAGATTAAAAGCGGTCACGATTGGTTTTTCAGATTTAGAAGGTCGCTTTCATATGATCGACTATGATAAAAAATTCTTTCTTGACTCATATGACAATATGACTTTTGACGGTTCCTCAATTAGAGGTTTTTCCCGTCAGGCAGAATCTGATTTACGACTTGGAATTGATTGGGGGGCTTTTTGGTGGTTGCCAAGCGATGTCTTTGGTCCTGGTAAGGTTTTAATGATGGGGAAGATTAACGGTCAAGATGAAAAACCATATCAAATGGATGCGAGAGGGATCCTGCAAAATTATTTAGATACATTAAGTAAAAAAAACCAATATACGGTTTATGTTGCTAACGAAGTTGAAGGCTTCCTAGTTAAAGGCATTGACGCAGAACAGTTATTTAATGAAAAAGTGGGTTTTGAGTTGGTCTCAATGGGTGGTTATTATCATTCGCTTCCTAACGATGTCTTGAGAAATTTTATTGACAGGGCGGCTGAAGCTCAAAGAGCCATGGGTTTTGAAAATGAAAAAGATCACCCTGAGGTAGCCCCATCTCAGTTTGAACTTAATTATTCTTATACCGATGCGATGATTGCCGCTGATCAAATTCAAATCTATAAATTAATCTGCCGCCAGGTTGCACGAAATATGGGAATGACGGCCACATTTTTACCAAAACCAGTAATGGGTGTAAACGGTAGCGGAATGCACACAAATATTTCGATTTTTAATAAAGGAAAAAACCTGTTTCATGATAAAAGCGGTCGAGGACAGTTGTCAGATCTGGCCTGGAAGTTTATTGACAAAATTTTATCTAATGCTAATGATATTTGCTTGATTTTAAACAGCAGTGTCAATGCTTACCGCCGACTTGACCCGCATTTTGAAGCTCCAAATGAAATTAAGGTTTCCGAAATTGATCGGGGAGCTATGGTCAGAATTCCACTACATAATGAAAAGTCAGCCAGAATTGAGGTGAGAAGTGTTGGAACAGATGCAAATCCGTACTTATTGATTTATTCGTTAATTAAAACCGGATTAGAAGGAGAAATTGAAAAAGTTGATAAAGATAAACGAACCCGAGCAAAATTTTTACCGGGTGATATTAATACAGCCATTAATTATTTTCGTCAAAGCGATTTAGTTGAAAAAATATTAGGCGAAGCGATGAAGAAAAAGTTTATTGAACTTAAACAGAAAACAGCTGATCGATCACCAGTTGATCTAGGCACCAAAGTAAAGAATTCCGAAGTCATCTACCATCATGAGGTCTACAACCAGATGCTTTGGAATGATTTTTGAAGAAGTGATAAAATTATTTGAAAATGGACACGACTAAAATTGCAATATTTAAAGGAAAGCAAGTTAGGAGGATTATTCATAATAATGAGTGGTGGTTTTCTGTGGTGGATATTGTTGAAGCGTTGACTGACAGTAATAAGCCGCGTGTTTATTGGCACGCAATGAAAGTACGAGTAAAAAGTGAAGATAAAGTTGAGTTGTCTACAATTTGTAGACAACTGAAATTAGTTTCTGCTGATGGTAAAAAGTATAAAACGGACTGTGCAAATACCGAAAGTATTTTCCGTATTATTCAATCAATTCCCTCTCCTAAAGCTGAACCATTCAAACGCTGGTTAGCTAAGGTTGGCTATGAGAGAATACAGGAGATAGAAGATCCTGAATTGGCAACAAAAAGAACTAGAATACTCTACAAGCTTAAAGGTTATTCTGATGATTGGATAGAAAAACGAATGCGAGGGATTGCAATCCGCGAAGAGTTGACCGATGAATGGCAAAAACGGGGAGCAAAAGAACAAAGAGATTATGAAATTTTAACTGCGGAAATCTCCAAAGCTACCTTTGGAGTCACGCCGAGTGATTATAAAAAATTGAAAGGATTAAAACGGGAAAATCTTCGAGATCATATGGATGATTTTGAGTTAATCTTTAATATGCTTGGTGAGCGATCAACTACAGAAATTCATCGTAACGAAAATTCTCAGGGTATTCCAAAACTTAAAAAAGACGCCAAAATTGGTGGAAGTATTGCCGGCAACGCCAGGAAAGAGCTCGAAAAAAAACTTGGTCGCTCAATCGTCACGAAGAGGAATTATTTATCATAATTATAAGAATAAGGCTCGATGATCTCATTATCTGCTCAAGCAACCGATCATTTATATGTTTGATTGTGGTAAAACACCCATTATTATATAATCTACTTTCATGAGTAGGTTTGAAGTTAGCACATTACCGTCAGGAGACATTATTAATGTATACCCTGGGAATCTTATGATTGGTAATAGATTAAATATTTTTAGAAGTCCATTAGGATTTTCTATTTGTACGGGTTATGTCTTAACGGATCCTTTTACATTTCGCTTTGGTTTTTTGCACGCAATTCCAGGCCAAAGGTTAACTGAGGAAGATTTACAAACACTTGATTCATTAAAAGGTGGACAATTTAGATTAATTGAAGGCTCTCAGAGTTTACCCAAGCCTCAAATTTCACGTGAATTAGAAGATAAACTTAATATTACAGAAAAAACAAAAATTAAAATTCTTACTAAAATGGGGAAAGAAACGGGGCCATTTTTCATTACATTCATGCCTGCTTCTAATTCAATTTTGATTGTTCGTACATCACATGAAGACACACTCACCTTTGATGCATTCTAACAATTTTTACTGTAAATACTTTTGCACATTTGTCTCATGTTCCTCAAGCGTCACGGCATAGTGCATGATGCCGTTTTTGTCAGTCAGATAATACCAATAAGGTGTATTTTCGTTGGCGTTTATGACGGCTTTGATAGAAGACAGGCTCGGATTAGCAATAGGCTCTGGAGGTAAGCCTTTATTTTTATAAGTGTTGTAAGGCGAGTCAATTTTCAGATCATCTTCAGTCAGCTCTTTCTTCCACCACGATTTTTCATTTGGTTGGTAGCCAAGCACATATTGAACGGTTGCGTCAATTTGAAGAGGCCAATCAGCCAAATATCTTTTTAAAATAATTCCGGCCACCTTTTCACGAGTTGAAGACTGTCTGGCTTCTCTTTCAACAAGTGACGCTAAAATCAAAACTTGTTTTTCCGTCAATTTTTTGTTTTTTGCTTGTGTATGAAGTTTTTCGTCAAATTTGGATTCAAAATTTTTATTAATAATTGACAAAACAATTTCAGATGTTGCTGTTCTTGGAACTAAATATGTGTCTGGAAATATATAGCCTTCATTGGTTGTTCTTACAATTTCAATTTCAGGAATATCAAGCGTTTTAGATATTATTTGAGCCATTTCTTCTTTTCTCATTCCTTCAATCAGCGTTAACCAAATATCAATGGTTCCATGAGTTAAGTTTGTGGCTACTTCTTGAGCACTCATATTTTCAGAAATTCGGAAGTCACCGGCTTGAATTTTTCTTTCAATTCCAAGTTTTTTAACGATCAAATAAAAAATTATTTTGTTTCTTATCAAGCCTTCACTGGCCAAATTATTAACAATCAAATTAAGAGGTTCCCCCTGTTTAATAATAAATATTTTTGAAACCTTGCTACTTTTGTTGACAGGTAGAGAGCCCTCACTGTAGAAGAAGTAAAATGAGATAGAAATTATAACGAGTAAAAATAGTAATATGTTGGTTTTTTTCATATTATTTTAAAATTCAATTGTTCAATTGCTACATTGTTCGATTGTCGTTTTTAACAACCTGCCTGCCGGCAGGCAGGTGAAACCATGAAACCATGAAACAATTCACGTTCTCATTCAATCTTAAATATTGGTAAATTCCTTAAAGTTGCTTCGGCTTCTTTTAATCGATATTTATCGTCAGAATATAGAGTGAAAATGGGTTCATTTTTATTGACAGAATGATCTAATTTTTTAAGTAAATATATACCAGCTTTTTTATCATTCGGTGCGCCTAAAATTTTTGCCACGATATTTAAATTATGATTGTTAATATCTTTAATTTTACCAGAAATAGAAGAACAAAAATCAAATTTATTTTTTGCCAATGATAAAGAATCAGAAGTTATTTTATGATCCCCACCTTGAGCTTTGACAATCTCTTGAAATTTTTTAAGGGCAGTTCCCGATTCAAGAATTTTTTTTGCCTCATCTTCTCCATTTTTACTAATTTTTTTTTCTTTATAACAAAGGTCTAATAGTTTTCCAGCCAGCCGCAATGATTTGGCTTCCAGTCGAAGAGGTCTATCGGTTTTTTGCTCCAAAACATATAAAACATCCCTGGCTTCTAAAATCGGCCCAATACCGCGTCCGGCCGGCTCTAAAGTTTCGTTAACGTCGCAAATAACTTTAATGCCAAAATGATGAGCTAAATTTTCAAATTTTCTGGCCACATTTTCGCCTTCAGAAAAACGATGAATTTTAGCGGTTTTTCCTATAGGAATGTCCAAAACCAAATGTGTCGTTCCAGCAGCCACTTTTTTAGCCATGACTGAGATAATTATTTTGTCGAATGATTCAAAAGATAGAGGCTCTTCAACACGTATAATGATATCATCGGCCGGAGCAATACCTAGTTTGCCGTTCCAAGCGATACAACCTCCCACTTCATTGACTATTTTTTCTATTTGTTTAGGGGTAAATTCGACCGATGCAATCGCCTCCATAACGTCAGCGGTACCGGCTGGAGTTGTAATTGCCCGTGACGAAATTTTAGGAATTTTAAATCCAGCCGCAGCAATAATTGGAACGATAATCATAGTTGTTCTAGTACCTGCTATGCCGCCAACTGAATGTTTATCCGCCACTATCCCTTTGAATTTGAGTTTATTACCGGTCTCAACCATAGCTTTGGTAAAGAAAAATAGTTCCTGTGAAGTGTAACCTTCTTTGAATGATGAAGCAACAAAATATGTGGTTAAAACATCCGATAGTTTTTCTTTAGCAATTTCATCCATAATCGCATAAACTTCAGGATAGGTGAGTTTTTTCCCCAAGAGTTTTTTTTGAATGGCATCGATCGCTAATAATTTTTCTTTATCGTCATTCATATTGAATATAAATTTCCGTAAACTTTTTCTGATACTCTTTTATTTTTATGATTAGAGACGTTAGCAAATAAATTTCTTTAAGATTAAACAACCAAGACAAGAATAAGTATAGAATAAAATGAATAAAAGCGACGGTTGAAAGAAGAAAAAAAACATTAATCGTCCGACTGGTATCAAATATTAAGCCATCAAAAAGCTTCATGGAAAAATAACTGACAAAAGCGCTCAAAAAAGCGGAAAAAAACATTTTACCAATTTCAACAAAAATACTTTTTAAACCTAAACCGTGAAGGCGCGAAGAAATGATAATAAAAAGAAGTGATGTGTTTATAATCATGCTGACGGAAAAAGATAAAGCTAAAGACCAGACTGGCAGGTGAAAGATAAAAATTGATAATAAGCTCAACAGAGTATTAACGAAAATTGAAAAAATACTGACATAAAATGGAGTGCGGCTGTCATGCATACTATAAAAACAACGGGTCAAAAAATAATAACTGCCGTGAAAAGGTAAGGATAAAGAGAAATACGAAAGAGTAACAGCTGTTGAAACGGTAGCTTCCCAGTCAAATTTCTGGCCGCCAAAAAATAAACGGACTAATGGAGTACGGGCAAAGATAAAAAAGAAAGCAATTGGAACTGTTAAATAAAACAAATTGAGAAGTGAGTCAGAAATAATCTTTTTAAACTCTTCAATTTTTTTCTCTTGAAACATTTCGGTCAGATAAGGAAGAGAAGCTTGTCCAAAAGCGATTCCAATCACCGATACCGGCAGAAGTTGCAGATGTTGGGCGAGATAAAAGACTGTGTAAGCTCCTGAGCCTAAAAAAGTAGTTAGCGTCAGATCAATGGTTGCGTCAATCTGAGCAACAATGACGGTAAAAGCTCTTGGGATAACCATTTTGATAAATTCGGTTAATCCTTTGCTCCTTTTAAGGACAAATTGATAGTTAAATTCAGAGTTAAAAAAAAGTGGTATTTGAATAACAAAAAGGAAAAAAGCCCCAATGACGACGCCCCAAATTGGGGCCAAAAGGAATAAAGTGGGATAAAAAAATATCGTTGTTAAAATAATGGTTAAGTTATAAATGATTGGAGCTAAGGCGGAAAGAAAAAAAGTCTTGTTAGCTTGACCGATACCGGTTAAAAAATTACCTAAAACAAAAAATGGTAATTGACCTAAAAGAAGCAATCGGGAAAGATTGATTATTTTTTCCATTTTGACAAGATCATATCCTGGCGTTAAAACTGGAACGATCTGATTCAGAAAGACTGAAACAATAACAACAAATATAGTTAAAAGAATAAAGATAAGATTAATAATCGAAGAAATATTTTCTGACAATTCTTTTTTAATATTCTTATATTTGAGATAGATTGGGATAAAAGTAGACGTTAAAGCTCCGGTAATCAAAATTTCAAAGATAATATCCGGAATTCGGAAGGAGGCAAAAAATATATCAAGTTCTTCTGTATTAAAATAGCCAGCTAATATTCGGTATCTCAAGAAGCCAGATAAGCTTGTCAGAACAATCATAAAGGATAAAAGAATCGCTGAAGAAAAAATACTTTTTTGCTTTGTAAATATGAAGTCCTGGGTTTTTTTTAATAATCTTTCCACAGAGAAAGTATACCACTTTATTTTAGGGTGATTTGTGGTTAAATGCGCTTGACACTAGGCGGAAAATGGTGTCTAATTAATACATATGGTGTTTTTTGGTGAGTATCAAATCAATTTCTCAGGCTCAGGCCGGTTGCTACTGCCAAAAAAAGTTAGAGAATTACTTAAAGGAAATACTTTCATCTTAACAAAAGGCTTTGGTTTTTGTTTGGCTGGTTATGATAAGGATGATTGGGAAAAAAGAGCTGTTGATTTGTTAAATCCTTCGTTACTTCAGCCAACTGACATGGAAAATAGAAGGTCTATATTTTCTTCGTTAGTTTATTTGGAAATTGATGAACAAGGCAGGTTTGTTACCCCAAAAAATTTACTTGAATACGGACAATTAAAAGACAAAGCAGTAATTATTGGAGTAGGAGATCATTTTGAGATATGGGAAGCGGAAAAGTGGCACAAATATAGTCAGACAATCAAGAGTTCATAAAGTTATAAAGTTTATCAAGTTTGTAAAGTAGGGAACAAAAATTTTTGTTCCTTACAGAAACCAATGCACACACCAGTATTGTTGGAACAAGTAGTTGAAGCGCTAGACGTTAAGAAGGATGGGCTTTATGTTGATGCAACTTTTGGCGAAGGAGGTTATAGCAAAGCAATGTTGGATAAAGGCGCAAAAGTATTAGGGTTGGATTTAGATGCTGAACAAATAAACAATTCAAAATTTATAATTCAGAATTCAGAATTAAAGAATTTAAAACTTATTGAAGGAAACTTTGGGGATATTGAAAAAGTTGCTAAAGAGAATAATTTTTTTCCGGTTGATGGAGTTGTTTTTGACTTAGGTTTGTCAATGAAACAAATAAATCAATCAGGCCGAGGATTTTCATTTAAAAAATTGAATGAACCTTTAGACATGAGGATGAGTCTAAAAACAGAGATGACGGCTAAATATTTATTAAATCATCTATCCGAAGCGGAGCTTTATGAAGTTTTTGCCAAGAATTCTGAGGAGATCAATTCTCAGAACATTGCCAGAGAAATAATTGTCAGACGTTCATTTAAAAAGCTAGAAATTGTTGGAAACTTAATAAATTGTATTGATCGTGCAATCGGAGAGCCGGATAAGAATGTTTATAAACGAATTTTTCAAGCGCTACGAATTCAGGTTAACGAGGAATTTGAAAATTTGAAAAAAGGACTGGATGGGGCGGCAAGAATAATCAAGAATAATGGAAAGATAGCCGTTGTTACTTTTCATTCTCTGGAAGACCGAATTGTAAAAAATTTTTCAAAGTCCCAAGGCCTAAAACTCCTTAATAAAAAGCCAATCACAAATCGCCGTGGCAGAAGTTTTGAAAAATCGGCTAAATTGCGATTAATAGCCCTAAAGTAGATCAAAGATCACTTCAGGGTAAATTATATTTAAGAGTCAATATATGAAAAATATATTTTTAAGAACAACTGGGTTGATAATGACAGGATTGATAATCGCGAATCTTTTTGTAGTTATTTCCGGCATTGTCATAAGCGACGAAATTAATAATTTTGAAAAAAAAACTAATAGTCTTCATAGGATTAATTTAACCTTAGAAAAAGAAGTGGCTAAACTTAGTTCATTAAAATTTGCTCAAGAACAAGCTAAAGAATTTAATTTCATCAATTCGACAGCACCACAATATATTGATCAATTAAAGTACGCACAACGTTAATTTATGGTGAGCGTAGTCGAACCATGAAAATTAAATTTATTTTTCTTCTTTTTATCGCTTTTTATTTAGCTATCATTGTTCGGCTGTTTTTTCTTCAAGTTATATATTCACCTCTGAACAAAAGCGAGTATTTAAAAACCAATAAACTTTATCCCGTTCGAGGAAGAATTTATGATCTAAAAAATCAGTCTCTGGTTTTAAATCAAAATAGTTATCAGCTTTATATTGAACCAAAAAAAATTGCAGACAAAGACAAGCTTTTACAATTATTAAGTAAAAGTTTAGAAGTAGAAGAAGCGTCAATCTCAGCTAAACTTAACATGTCAAAAAATTGGGTGGCAATATTCGCAGGTATAACTCAAGAACAAAAAGATAAGATTGATAAATTGAATTTAAAAGGAATTGGTTTTGATTATCAAACAAAAAGATTTTATCCGGAAGCTTCTCTTTCAGCTCACTTATTGGGCTTTCTAGGTAAGGATAATCAAGGTGAAGATGTTGGTTATTTGGGATTGGAAGGATTTTATAATCGTGATTTGAGGGGGTTACCAGGATTTTTGGAAACGGAGAGAGATATTTTGGGACGGCCGATATTAATAGGAGTACAACAAAGAGTTGAGGCGGAGAACGGTCGTGATTTAGTTTTAACAATCGACAAAAATGTTCAGGAAATTAGCAAAAAAAGGTTACTGGAAGGACTGGATAAATATAAAGCAAAAAAAGGCTGCGTTATTACAGCCGACCCCAAAACAATGGCAATTTTATCCCTTGTCTGTTTGCCTGATTATGATTTAGAAAAATATTATTTATTTAACGAAAATTTTTATAAAAATTTAGCTATTTCTGATCTTTATGAACCAGGAAGCGTTTTCAAGCCTTTGATTGTAGCAGCTGCTTTAGAAGAAAAAAAAATTAAGCCTAATGACATCTATAATGAAACAGGGCAAGTGGCTGTGGGTGAATATAACATAAAAACTTGGAATGATAAATATGAAGGAAGAATTTCGATGACAAGAATTTTGGAAAAATCGTCAAACGTTGGCATGGTTTATATAGGAGAAAAATTAGGAAATAAAAAAATTTATAGTTACCTAGAAAAGTTTGGATTTGGTCAAAATACTGATATTGATCTTGAAGGAGAAGCCAGCGGTTATTTAAAACCGGCAAATAATTGGTATCCGATAGATTATGCAACTGTAACATTTGGCCAGGGCATTGCGATTACTCCAATTCAACTGATTCGCGCCTTCGCCTCGATTATTAACGGAGGATATTTAATGAAACCTTATGTGGTTCAAAAAATTGTTTCCGAAAATAAAGTGACGGAAATTAAACCAAAAATAGAAAAAAGAGTTATCTCTCAAATGACGTCAAATATTATAAAAAAAATGTTAGTTTCAACGGTTGAGAATGCTGAGGCTAAGTGGGATCGACCAAAAGGGTTTTCAATCGGTGGGAAAACCGGAACAGCCCAAGTACCAATCAAAGGAATATATGACACCTCAAAAACGATTGCTTCATTTATTGGGTTTGCTCCAGCTGAAAATCCAAAATTTCTTACTTTTGTCGTGCTTTATGAACCGAAAACATCCCAGTGGGGATCAGAGACAGCCGCACCTTTATTTTTTGAAATCGTAAAAGATTTGATTGTGTACTATAATATTAGCCCAACGCAGTAAGAAAATATTAAATCATAAATATCAAATAACAAATGAATAATAAATAACAAATTATAAAACGTTTTGTTATTTAATATTTAAAATTCAATTGATGTTTGTTATTGGTTATTTGTTATTTATGTAGCATGTTCCAAAAACTAAAAAATATCTACCACTTATTCCAAGCCATTTTAGCTAGCATTCTCTATGGCTTTCCCAGTCGGCGTCTTAAAGTAATTGGGATTACTGGGACTGATGGAAAAACAACAACGACTCACTTGATTGCTCATATATTGAAGAGAGCT
>LBPR01000006.1 GCA_000990305.1 Candidatus Roizmanbacteria bacterium GW2011_GWC2_34_23
CAACTCCTGATTTCTGCCCACCTAAAGAGAAACCGGCCCGAACCATGATTGGATAGCCAATTCCTTGAGCTTTTTTTATGCCTGTTTCAACCGTAGTTACGGCAAAACTCTTTGGAGTGGCAACTTCAATTTTGTGCAGATGATTGGCAAACTTCGCTCTATCTTCTGTTAAATCAATAGCTGATACTGGTGTTCCTAAAACTTGAACATTATATTTCTTTAAAATGCCTTTTTTGTAGAGATCCATCCCACAGTTCAAGGCTGTCTGACCGCCAAAAGATAAAACAATGGCGTCCGGTTTTTCTTTTTTAATTACCTGCTCAACAAATTCCGTCGTCACCGGTAGAAAATAAACCTTATCAGTCAATTCTTTAGAAGTTTGGATGGTGGCAATATTAGGATTAATTAAAACAGTTTCAATACCTTCTTCTTTGAAAGCTTTAATGGCCTGGCTCCCAGAGTAATCGAACTCTCCAGCCTGACCGATTTTAAGTGCTCCCGAACCTAATATTAGTATCTTATTCATAAAATTTTAAATTCTAAATTTCAAGTTCCAAATAAATTTTAAATACTAAGCATTAAATTTTAAACTGATTAAGTTTTATTATTTAATATTTATGATTTATTTGTTATTTGTGATTTATAATTTTATATTTTTCCCAGAAACTCATCAAACACCCAGCCAGTATCAACCGGCCCTGGACATGCCTCCGGATGAAATTGAACTGACATAAAAGGAAACTTCTCGTGGATAATACCTTCATTTGTATTGTCATTGGCATTGATAAACCATGGTTGGAAACCCTTAGGAATTTTACCAATGGCAAAACCATGATTCTGTGTGGTTAAATAACATTTCTTGGTTCCAACCATAATACACGGTTGATTTTGTCCTCTGTGTCCAAATTTCATTTTGTAAGTGTTTCCCCCGGCTGCCAATGCTAATATTTGATTTCCCAAGCAGATTCCAAGCAACGGAATTTTTTTTGCCATAACTTTTTTAACTGTCTCAATTGTTGCGTCACACATTTTTGGATCACCAGGACCGTTTGAAATCACTACACCATCAATTTTTTCTTTTAAAGTAAATATGTCATAGTCCCAAGGTACGGTAATTACCTTAACTCCCCTAACTAATAAGTTTTTTATAATATTCTTCTTAACTCCACAATCTATTACCACAACGGTCTTACTTCCCGCTCCTTCTCTGGACACCCTTGGGGTGGACACGGCGGCCACTAAATTTTTCTTATTTGGATCATCAAAATTCATACTGAGCAAACTTGTCCTGAGCAACGTCGAAGGAGTCGAAGTACTAAAGATAATTTTTGCCAACTGCGCTCCCCCATCCCGGAGTTTTTGAGTTAAATAGCGGGTGTCTTTAATTTCAAGAGCTGGAACTTTTTCTTTTTTCAGCCACTCACCCAGTGTCATCTGACTTTGAAAGTGGGAAGGCGTATCAATATATTGAGAAATGATTAGTCCGGAAACATGGATTCGGTCTGATTCCCAGAATTTTTTATCAGGAACTCCGTAATTACCAATGATTGGGTAAGTTAAAACAAGAATTTGGCCCTCGTAGGAAGGATCTGTCAACGACTCTGGATAACCAACCATCCCGGTCGAAAAGACGAGCTCACCGGAACGAGGTTGTTCATATCCAAAGCTCTTACCAAAAAATGTTGAGCCGTCTTTAAGAATTAATTTGGCTTCCATAAAATACTAAATACTAAATTCCAAGTTCCAAATAAATTTTAAAATCAAAATTCTAAATTAAAAACTGTTTAGTATTTAATATTTATAATTTCGAATTTATTTGTTATTTGGTATTTAAAATTTATGATTTTAATATTAGGCTAAATAACGCCATCCTTACATACATGCCATTTTTCGCCTCGGTCGTTAGATAAACAGCCCGCGGATCGGAATCAACCGCAGTTTCTATCTCCCCGACTCGAGGCAGCGGATGCATCAACAACGTATTCTTTCCCGCCTTCATATCAACTAATTTTTTAGTTAAAATAAAACTTAATTTTAGTTTTTCATACTCACTTTTATCAATAAAGCGTTCTTTTTGCACCCGCGTCCAATACCAGAAGTGGCAGTCGGTCGGAATTTCTTCAAACGATTTTATTTCGACTAATTTTATCTTTCTTTTTTTTGCCTTTTCCAAATCTTTATTTGATAAACGCAACTGTTTTGGTGATAAAAGATAAAGCGTAATATTTTTAAAAATTGAAAGGCCTTTGATTAATGAATGGACAGTCCGACCGTTTAGGAGATCTCCCACCACTAAACCCTTGATATTATCCAAATACCCGTACTTTTCGTAAATCGTAAACATATCAAGTAGTGCTTGAGTTGGATGTTCCCCGATTCCGTCACCGGCATTGATAATTGGAATATTAGCTACTTTGGCCACTTTTTCGGCTGTTCCAACTTGCGGATGACGAATAACGACGGCATCGGAATACTGTTCAATCATCATAATCGTGTCTTCAATAGTCTCACCTTTGACAACCGAAGAATTTTGCATCGGGTTTTGATGTTCAATTGTTTGACCGCCTAAGCGTTTGACCGCAGCAGAATTAGAACTGAAAGTTCTTGTTGATGGTTCAAAGAATAAAAGAGTAATGATTTTCCCATCAAGTGGTCTGTAGGGGCGACCATCGTGTCGCCCTTTTTTCATGAAGATTTTTTTTATTTTAATTGTCTGCTGAAACAAAAATTCTATTGATTTTCGATTAAACTGATCGAGGGAAATAATATCTTTCCCAAAAAAAATCTCAGAGTTTTTCATAGCTTCTGAGAATACCATTATATTTTATTTAAGAAAAAAAGCAAGTGGAAACTGGTAAGATATATTAATGGGCATTCATAAATTTACAAAAAAACAACTCGAAGATGTTTTATTTGAAGGTGATTGTTTGAAAATAATGCCTCAATTCCCTAACAATAGTATCGATATGATTTTGTGCGATTTACCATACGGAACTACCCAAAACAAATGGGATAGCATAATTCCTCTTAACCTCCTGTGGAAAGAATACGAGCGTATTATAAAAAAAAACGGTGTAATTGCTTTAACTTCACAAGGCGTATTCACAGCAAAACTAATAATGAGTAATACAAAATTATTCAAATATAAATTAACTTGGATTAAATCTAAAGCTACAAATTTTCTTAACGCAAAAAAACAGCCATTAAGGAAATCTGAAGATATTTGTATTTTTTACAGAAATCACACGTATCAGGCAACTTATAATCCTCAAATGACTTTGGGAGAACCGTACAATAAGGGAAATAGAAAAAATCAGCAAACTGGCAGTTATGGAGAATTTAGTTCAACTGAAGTCAAAAGTAACGGTCAAAGATATCCAAGTGATGTTATATATTTTAAAACTGCTGAAAGTGAAGGAAAGATTTTTCATTCAACTCAAAAACCTATTGCACTTGGACGATATTTGATTAGGACTTACACCAATAAAGGCGAATTAATTTTAGATAATACATCTGGTAGTGGAAGTTTTTTAATTGCTGCTGCACTTGAAGATAGAAAATTTGTTGGAATTGAACTTAATAAAGAAACTTTATTACATAAAAAAAAGAGTATTGATTTGATCGAAATAACAAAAAAACGAATTTTAACGCTTCTATCTAAATCAAAAATAAAAATATATGATCAAAGTTAATTACAACGAAAGAAGTTGGGCGATTGATTTAATTTCAGAAATTAACCTATGGTTAGTTGGTAAAAGCCTACTTATTAAAAGAGCTGGCGGTGAAAATACTCTTAAGGCTAAAAATAAAGTCCTATTCCCTGATGTTTTACTATTTGGTGACGATAGTCAAGGTAAAATATTACAAGGCTGGGAATTAAAAATGCCCGATACTCCCATCAATGATATTGAATTTATTAATAATGCAAAAACTAAAGCGCTAAACCTTTCCTTAAATAGTTTTCTTCTCTGGAATGTTTCATCGGCGGCACTATATATTTTAGAAGGAAACGTTCCAAAATTAATCAAAGTTTGGAATAATCTTTTTGACATAAGAGATAGGTCTGTTGTTGCATCTGTAAAGGATAAAATTAAAATAATGCTTTATGAAATCCTTAATGAAATAAATGGTTTTTTACAAAACGGTCAAATAAAGCCTTCAAGCTTTACAAATTTACTTGGAAGCGAAGGTTTAGCTGAACTAATTCAAAATAATTTAGGTTCCTATACAACTGCTTTAATGAAAACGTCGCAAAATAATAATTCTTTTAATAATGAAATTATCTTATGGTGGAGATATGCTAAAAACGATTTTCCTGAAGAATCAAATAAATTTATTGTTCTTGCAAGAAATAATCTCTTATTTATAACTAATAAATTTTTATTTGCTCATATCTTAAAGTCATATCAAAAAGATGCAGCAATTGTTGATAATTTAGACGAAAATTCAACCATAAAAGATGTTATTAAAATTTTCAAGAATATTTCTAAAAAATGTGATTTTTGGAATGTATTTCAACAACATACGGGAGAAGAAGTCATTCCTAAACCTGTTCTTGAAGATTTACTTAGTTTTAACCTATTATTAAAAGAGTTTAATTTTTTTAAGATAGATAAGTCTCTTTTACACGACTTAATCGGACACACAGTCTACAAAAACAAAAGAAAATTAGCAGGCCAATTTACTACTCCTCCAGAACTTGCTAAATTACTGGTTTTATTAACAGTAAAAGATAGGAGCCTAAATACCATTGACCCTTGTTGTGGTTCTGGAACGATTTTGAAAGAAGTATATGATTTAAAAAGAAGCAACCTTTCAGTAAATCAAACATTAAATACTCTATGGGGTAGTGACAAATTTTCTCTACCACTTCAGATGGCAATGTTCAACTTTGTTAATCCTGAAGTCTTGGGTTATTTAATTCAAATGTTTAAAGAAGATGCTGTAAATCTTTCTACTAATAAAGTTATTGAATTTAACGAACCTTTTGGTGGGAAAAAAGTAAATAGAAAACTTCCTACATTTGGTTATATCATTTCAAATTTACCTTTTGTTCAATACGAAGATATTGAAGATTTAAATCCGAACATAAAGAAAATAAATAATTTTATAAACAAAAAATTGGGTAGTAACTTTTTATTGGATGGAAGAAGTGACCTATATGCTTATTTGCCTTTTTATTTTTGGAAAAATTTAGAAAATAACGGATATTTAGGTATCATCATTTCAAACTCTTGGCTTGGAACTAAATGGGGGCAAAAATTCTATGACTTACTTAAACGATTTTATAAAGTTGCTGTTATCGTAACTTCAGGCAAAGGAAGGTGGTTTAGTAATGCCAAAGTTGTAACTAATATATTAATACTTCAAAAGAAATCAAAAATAAAAATTGAGCCAAACGAAAAGGCTAAATTTGCGGTACTTAAAAAGAAACTTACAGATTACTCTATTGAGGAGCTTAATGAAATAAGTGCATTAATTACAGAAAAGGAAAATGTGAATGAAACGGATTTAAGCCTAATAACATATTACAATTCAGATATTGAGGAAACAATTAAGAATGGTTTAAATTTGAATAGTTTATTTGCAAATAATTTGTGGTTAAAAAAATTTAATGGTAAACTCATTAGAGTTTCTGATATTTTTTCTATAGCAAGAGGAGAGAGACGTGGATGGGATAATTTATTCTATCCTGAAGGCAAACATAATATAGAAAATCTGTACTTAAAACCCGTTTTAAAGACTCCAAGATCTATATCTTCTCTCATTGCAAAGCCCGATGCTCTTGCTTTTTATTGTGATAAGTCTATTAAAGAATTAAAACAAAAAAAACATTTTGGAGCATTAAGTTGGATAGAAAAATTTGAAAAAACCACAAATGAAACTGGTATTTTATTACCATTAGCTTTGGCAAGAGCCAATACAAATTGGTATACAATGTCACCTAATACTATGGGAGAACTTGTTATAAATATCAATTTTGGTGATAGATTGTTTGTTGCTAAATTTGAGGATTCTACTTTTGTTAATCAACGGTTAATAAGATTTACCAAAAAGAACAATGAGTTGAATCTTGATCTATGTCATGCTTTAATGAATAGCGTGCTGGGATTATTTTATTTAGAAGCGATGGGAACGGGAAGAGGCGAAGGTGCCCTAGACCTTAGTAAAGATAAAATTGAAGCCGGTTTTAGGATAATTAACTCAGATTTAATTAATTTATCAACACAAAAACTAATACTACAAGCATTTGAAAAAATTAAATCACGCCCAATCTATCCAATTTATAAAGAACTTCAACAAGAGGACAGGAAACTCTTTGATGTCTTAATACTTAAAACATTAAGTTTGGAGAACTTATACCCAAGTATTAAAAATTCATTATTAGAAATATATAATATTAGAAGTTCCGTGTAAGTTTCCTAGTCCCTTGATATAATAGCTAACACGATCGGGTGAGTGCTGGAATGGCATACAGGCTAGTCTCAAAAACTAGTGGATTCACTTCCATGAGGGTTCGACTCCCTCCTCACCCACTTTAGACCGTCACAAGGCTATATTTGTTCAACATCATGAGGTTTTGATTCGATGAGTGAACTTTGAGTGATTTGAATAAGTTCAGCCTTTTCCCAAAGCTCATTAATATTTCTGGCTCCTGAATATGAAAGGCCTGAACGAACCCCGCCAAGTAGTTGATTAATGAATTCGGCCACATTACCCCGATACGGAACAACTGCCTCGACTCCCTCAGCCGCGTATTCTTTCAGATCCTTTTTCACTTTTATATCATTCTTCTGTCGATCATGATTAGCCATAAGGGAAGCCATTCCACGAGTCAGTTTGAATTTTCTGTTATTTTTAAAAAAAGTCAAAGCTGGTGATTCATCACATCCGGCAAATAAGGTTCCAATCATCACGGTTGAAGCGCCAACGGCCAATGCTTTAACCATATCTCCGGAATTTCTGATTCCACCATCAGCAATAATTGGAATGTCATATTTTTTTGCGACCGCTGCACATTCAGAAATTGCCGTCAGTTGTGGAACTCCCGCGCCAGCCACAATCCTGGTAATGCACAAAGCTCCAGGACCGATTCCGACTTTAATAGCCGAGGCACCGATTTTTATCAATTCTTCGGTCGCCTCTGGAGTGGCCACGTTTCCGGCAATGATATCAATATTGGAAAATCTCTTCTTTAATTCTTTTAAAACTTTAATTAAATATATTGAATGACCATGGGCAATGTCTATAACAATCACATCAGCTCCAGCATTGATTAAAGCTTTAGTTCTTTCGATATAATCATCTTTGATTCCAACGGCGGCTCCAACTAAAAGATTTTCTTTTTTGACGTTCCTAACCATTTCCGCTTCACGTTCTATCGTTGCAAATCGATGAATAATCCCAATTCCTCCCTCTCGGGCCAGTGCAATTGCCATCTCAACCTCAGTCACCGTATCCATATTGGCCGAAATAACTGGAATTTTTAATTTTATTTTTTTTGTTAAATTTGTAGAAAGATCAACCTCGCCCCTTGAAACCAAATTTGTTTTTTGGGGAACTAATAAAACGTCATCGAAGGTCAAGCCAATCTGCTTGCGGATGTTCATAAAAAATAAATTTTCAATTTATAATTTTCAATTTTCATTGAATTTTCAAAATTTAATATCGAGCTTTTTTATCAAACAAAAATGCTCGCTTTTCGTTCAGGGCTTACTGACACAATTTTCACTTTAACATCCAAATATTTTTCTATAAATCTGACGTACTTTTGACAGTTTATTGGTAATTTTTTAAAAGATTTTATTTTTGATATGTCTTTCTTCCAACCGGAAAAAGTCTTATAGATAGGAGTCAATTTTTCCAGCTCCAAATACCCACACTGACTAAATTCAATTTTTTTGCCATCTAATTTATAGTCAACACAAACCTTAATTTGGGAAAGCCCTGATAAAATATCAATTTTAGTAATTGCAATTCTGTTAATTGAAGATAAAAGACATGCGAACTTGACAGCCGGCAAATCTAACCAACCAACCCGGCGCGGTCGACCCGTCGTCGTCCCGTATTCGTATCCTCGTTCTCGAATATCTTCGGCAATTTTATCAAATAATTCCGTTGGTAATGGGCCGCCACCGACTCTTGAAGTGTAGGCTTTGACTATTCCCCAAACTTCATCAATTCTTTTTGAGGGAACACCGCTACCAATATTGACTCCTCCTTCAATAACATTTGAGGCCGTCACATAAGGATATAGTCCAAAACTGTTATCAAGCATCACTCCGTGAGCGCCTTCAAGAAGAATATATTTTTTCTGTTTAATCGCTTTTTGAAATATCGCGAAAGTATCTCTAACCATAGGGCGGACTCTTTCCGCCAACTTTTTAAAAATTGATAAATAAGTTTCTACTTTTATTGGGATAACTCCGAAGGCAACTAAAATTTTGTTTTTAATCTCTGCCTGAAATTTAAACTTTTCGACGAATAAAGGCCAATCTAAAAGTTCATAAATTCTGATTCCATTATAACTAACTTTATCGGCATAAACCGGTCCAATTCCCCGCTTAGTCGTTCCTAATTTATTTTTTCCCCGGGCATTTTCATACGCCTGATCAAGTTCTTTGTGATAGGGCATGATTAAATGGCAACGGGGAGAAATCAGCAATTTCTTTTTTAAATTAATGCCCATTTTTTCAAAAATATCCATCTCTTCAAGTAAAACATCCGGGTCAATCACGGTTCCATCGGCTATAACCACAGTTGGTTTTTTTTGCAGGATCCCTGAAGGAATCAAATGAAAAGGAAATTTTTGCCCATTAATAACGACCGTGTGGCCGGCATTGTTTCCGCCATGAAAACGAACAACCAAATCGGCTTTTGCCGCCATTATATCAACTATCTTACCTTTTCCCTCATCCCCCCACTGACTGCCGATGACAAGTTGAATCATATAAAATTTGAAAATATTGATTTCAAACCCTCCTAATATTAACAATAATTGATAGAATTAGTCAATGGGATTTTTTATAACATTTATAATTTTTATAACCGTTATAATTTTTATTTTTTCCTCGAAAAAATTCTCTCCCATTCCCTACTTCCCTTCCCAACCTGCAGATATGCTATTGATTATTAAGGCTTTGAGTTTAAAAAATAACCAAACAATTTTTGATCTTGGGGCTGGCGACGGAACTGTGATTTTTAAAGCCGCAGAAGAAGCTTTTCAACAGGACCTAAACACTAAGTTTGTTGCCGTTGAAATCAATCCGGTTTTAATCTTAATTCTTTATCTCCGCCGCCTATTTCACAAAAACAGAAAGAATATTAAGATCATTCGTGATGATATTTTCAAAATGGATTTTGAATCATTAATAATGAAACAATCGAACAATGTAACAATTTATCTATATATTTCCCCGTGGTATATAGAGAGAGTAATTAAAAACTGCAAAATGAAAAATGAAAAGTTTTCCGTCGTCAGCTATATGTATCCAGTGAAGTCGTTAACAAGGAAACCCTCCTTCGCCAAGGCTTCGGAGGGCAAGGAAATAATTCAAGGGAAAAACAAAATATTTATTTATTGATATATTCAAAGATTTCTCGCGGTTTTTTAACAATATAATCAACTCCGGCTTTCCTTAAGGCTTCAATTGTATGTAAACCCCAGGAGACACCAATCATTTTAATACCAACTTTTTTACAGGCTTCAACGTCACGGATTTCGTCCCCAACATATACCACTTCTGATTTATCTAACTTAAAATCGGTTAAAAATTTTCCAAGGTAACCTGATTTGCCAAAAAGATCGGTCTTTCCATGAACAAAATCAAAAATATCAAGGTCATTGTGTTTGATAAATTTATTTATGTTCTCTACTCTATTTGATGAAATAATCGCTAATTTATATCCTTTTTTTTTCAATTCAAAAAGAAACTTTTTTACTCCGGAAAAAAATTTAATATTCTCCATTTCTTTTTCTAACTCTACCTGCATATTTTTAATCATATTAACAACGTATGGCAGTTTTAACCAAGCCCTTTTAAAGCTTCCCTTTAGAAGCTCCTGATAGCTTTTAGATCTGATCTCCTTGATTATTTCTTTATCACTAAGATCGTCTATCTTGAGAAGTTTGGCAATTTCTAAAAATTTTTGAAAACTAAAAGGAAGTGTATCCGCTATTGTTCCGTCAAAGTCAAAAATAACAAACTTAATTTTTTTCATAAGATTTCAATTATAATTCTAATAATGGACAAAATCATCCCATTCGATTACCTATTAACCAATTTATTTAGCAAAATAATTCCCCATAATATTTTTTTTGATTATTTTTTTTCATTTTTTTCTTTAAAAGGCTCCTCTATCTTCATTTGGATCCTGGTAATTGCCTTAGTAATTATTTTAGAAGAGAAAAAAAATCCCGGATTAAATATTAGGGATAAAAAATTTATTTTTTTATTTTCGATTTCTTTTTTACTAACCGCCTTTCTAACTGATATTATTTTGAAAAACATCTTCATGCGCAGTAGGCCGTTTCCCCTACTCCCTACCCCCTACAACCTACAACCTTTTCTTTGCCCGCTTGATTTCTCCTTCCCTTCCGCGCATGCGGCGACTGCCTTCGCTGCGGCCGGCGTACTTACCTATTTTGATAAAAAACGAAGTTGGTTTTACTATTCAGTGGCAATCTTCATTTCTTATTCAAGGATTTATATGGGTTGCCACTATTTCTTTGATGTAGTAGCTGGAGCGTCGCTTGGCTATTTAATAAGTAAATTTACTCTCAAACTATTCCCTAATCCCTAACCGTCTAATCCCTATTCCCTGACCTCAATCCGTCCCCGATACATTCCCATCCCACAGGAGAAGTTGATGAAGCCTGTTTCAGTCGGATTAAATTCAATGATATTTTCACCTTCGGCAAGGGCTTTTGATATCCCTAATTTTGGAACAACAAAATATCCCTGGCAGCCGAAGACGTTTTTACCGTTAACGATCCACTTAACTGGAATTCCTTTCTTGACGGTAAAATAATTAGGACGATAACCGCCGGAAATAACGTCCATATTAATAATTTGTTTTCCGTCTTTTATTTTTACATCTGAATAAGTTTCTTTGTTAATTTGATTGAAACCTAGATTAATTCCATAAATAGAAAGAAAATTACTCGCATAGTAAAGACCTAAAATCAAAACACCAACCGCGACTGTTTTCATAAAGTACTGATAGACGGTGTTCTTCAATAAGCCCCTTAAATTACCGATGAATAAAATGGCCGGTGCTGTTCCTAAAGCAAAAACGGCCATCGTTAAAGCACTTTGCCAGGGGGACGCTAATCCAAGAGCATAAACCTGAGTTGCCTGGGTAAATCCACAAGGCAAAAAGTAAGTAATCGCCCCTAAGAAAAAGGCTGATTTATGAGGGTCTTTAATTAATTTATTTTCTAATTTTCTAAAAATATTTGAGGTTGCGCTATATGGAATAATTGAGGCAAATGAGAGAATTTTTAACATGTCAAGGCCCAGTAAAATCATAAAAACGGCCGCAAGGAGCGTTAGTCCCGTTCCGAATTTAAAATTAGTGATAATGACACTGCCGACCAGTCCCGCTATAAAACCAAATATTGCATAAGAGATAATTCTCCCAAGACTAAAATAAATTGCCTGTTTTAAATTATTGGTTTTTTTGCCTATTGTTGATAAAAACAACGCTCCAGAAGTGGCCATACAGGTGGAAATAGACGCCACTAAGCCTAGAAACAAAACAGATAATAAATTCAAATTATCGGTAATGTTAATATTTGGAATAATATTTATTTCTTTGGCAATTAAGTAAATTAAGACTAAACCGATGATAATTAACGATGTTTCAAAAATCTTTTTTCCTAAAGATTCATTGTCTTCATTTTTATTCTCCCTATCCCTTATCTCATATCCATATGGCTGAATCTTTTTATTGAGAATTTCCTGATCTAAATGGCCGGTAAAATAAACCTCTGCCTCCTGTTTTTGAAAATTAGAACTAACAGTCGTAACATTAGACATTTCCTTAAATTTATCGGTGATCAAGATCTCACAAGAGGGACAGTGCATACCCTTAATGTAGAGAGTTTTTTTGCTGATTTTAGTCATAAAAAATAATTATACTCCACACCCTCCTCCTTGAGCCGGAGGTTTCTCCTGAATTCCTTTATCAATCAGCCATTTTTTTACCGTCTGCGCCCCAAAGGCGGAAAAAATATCTTTACTCAAATATACTTTAGGATCAATATCTTTAAATTCTTTTCCATCTTTATTTTTAAAATATAAAGCGGTGTCAAAGGCTGTACTTGGAAACCAGTAGGAGTTAATATATTTTCCTGCTTGAAACATCTCTGATTCTGTTGCTCCTTGTGAGGCCATCAGTTCAAATACTCCAAGCAGAGCCATGCCATGATTACAGTCCGGGAAAGCGGTTGAATTTCCACAACACGGTCTATAGACTCCTGAGGCGACTTTGTTGACTAAATCTTCCTGCTCTTTTGTTAAGGGAACGATGGTTCTTTTTGAATAATATTCCATTGAGTCACCGCTTTTTGTCAGGCTCCAGCCACCGGTTGAGGCAAAACTGCCGGTCTGACCTTCGCCGTATTTGATCATATCCCCCTCTTCAAGAATCCTTGTCTTGTTGGCCAACCCAAATGCCCAAAAGAAATTCAACAGGAAGTAGGAGTTGTCAGAAGTAATTCTAATTTTTTTGTTAGAACCCTTGGTCAAAATATCAAGCTGTTCCGGGGTCAATGGCTGACCTGATTTTTCATAGGTTTGTTTGAATTTTTCAAGATCAATGACACCCATTTCCAACATCGACGGCCCAATATCGTTATATTTCGTTTTCATTTCATATCCTTCCGGAGGATTGATCTGGGCGAAGATTCCGGCTGATTGGCTTTGTTTTATGTCTGCGGTCGTCGGCATGATCTTCCTCTGTGTTTCCAAACGCCAGGCATTTGGCAGTCGAGGAAGAGTATAGACTATGGTAATAAAGATAGTTAATAATAAAAGAGGCAGGAGCTGAGGCAAGGTCTCTTTATTAAATTTAAGCTCTATTTGACCTTTTTCAAATGAAATAACTTTTTCTTTTGGTATTTTACATAACCCGCTGGTGATTTTTGCGTATTCGTATATAGTATATATTAGAAGTAAAGCGGATAATAATTTGACCTCTAAACCTCCAAATGGCAGAGCTGTCAAAGAGGCGGCAATTCCCAAAAGAGGAAGAAGAAAGGCGCTGCAGACCGAACAACCGGTCGCGGCCGCCGAAAAAAGTAACGAGGCAAAAGTTTGTAAAAAAGAAGTCTTTGAAGTTTTTTTCTTTTCTTTAATTACCTCAAAAATCATTGATATTGAAGCGCCGATTAAGACAGCATTTACAATACTTAAAACTATCTGGGCCCAGCTATAGAAGGCGGTATTTGACTGCCAGAAAGCCGCCCAGGTTGTTTTTTGGATCAACAAAAAATAATAAAGAAGAAGCACATTCAAGGCAATAAAAATAGTTAAAGCCCAAGAATACGGTTTTGAAAATGTTTTCTTTAGACCAATTTTAAAAATAAAAAGCGATGAATACTGTTTTTTCATATTCTTATTTTGAATTATTAATAATGTTTTGAATGATTTGATCAATTTCAGTTGGTAAATTACCAAGATTTGCTTGCGGGAAGAATTGAGATAGAATAACCGGTCTCATACCGGAAATAAAAGTTTGTTTATTTTTGACATAAACATTTATCTTGCAGGGTAAACATAATCCAATTTTAATATCAGCTTTTAATACTACATAAGCGCTCTTGGCGTTGCAGATTTCAATAATCTTAAACGGCTCAATTTGAAAGTTTTTTTCCGCCAGGGTAGCGGTAACATCGTGGATATGTAACATTCTAAATCCGGCCTTTTTCGTTTCTTCCTCCACTGACTTTACCGCCTCGTCGAATGATTTTTTTGTGGAAACCGTGTAATCAAAATTCATATTATTTTTGCTTTTTTTAGGAAAAGCGAATTTGTAATGACCGAAATGCTAGAAATTGCCATTGCTCCTGACGCTAAAATCGGACTGATTAAACCCATCATGGCCACTGGTATTAAAACTACGTTATACGCGAAAGCCCAAAATAAATTAAGCTTAATTGTTTTCATCGTTTGTTTTGATAATTTAATCGCCGAAACAACAGACATTAAATTTTTATTAACTAATGTAATTCCGGCTGCTTCAATGGCCACGTCGGTACCGGTACCCATGGCAATCCCAACATCAGCCGAAGCCAAAGCCGGCGCATCGTTAATGCCATCGCCGACGAACGCAACTGTATTTTTTGTACGGAACAAAAATTTTTGTTCCCTACCTTGCAATTCTTTAACTTTCTTTTCTTTTTCTTCCGGCAAAACCTCGGCTAAAACATTTTCTTTTTTAATCCCAACTTGGACAGCAATTGCTTGAGCAGTTTGCTTGTTATCTCCGGTAATCATAAAGACATTAATTCTTAGGTTTTGCAACTGTTGGACTGCCTCGCGAGCCGTCTCCTTAACCGTATCAGCAATCGCAATTAACCCCGCCAATTTATCTTCAACATAAACATAAACAACTGTTTTCCCTTGATTTTTTAATCTATCTGCTTCTTTGATTGATAAATTTTTTAACAACTTTCCTACATAAATTTTTTTTCCATTAACTAATGCCTCAACTCCTTTTCCTGTAATTGATTTAAATTTGTTGACTTTAATTAATTGAAGTTTTTCTTCTTCGGCTTTTTTGACAATCGCCTCACCTAAAGGATGTTCTGAATGTTTTTCGATTGAAGCTGCAAAAATTAAAAGCGAAGACACCTGTTTTTGAGACAATCGCCAGGGGCCCCTTTGGGGTGTGGCGGTCGAAAAAACACGGTGTCGAGCGTTTGAGTCAGTTATTACGACGTCTGTCACTTCCGGCTGTCCCTTCGTTAATGTTCCAGTTTTATCAAAAATTATCGCCTTGATTTTATGGGCAGTTTCTAAACTTTCAGCATCTTTAATCAATATCCCATGTTGCGCCCCGATTCCTGTCCCAACCATTATGGCCGTTGGAGTTGCCAATCCCATCGCACAAGGACAGGCAATAATTAAAACTGCGATTGAGTTTAGCATTGCTAAAACTAAGCCGCCAGAAGGTATAAAAACATACCAACCAACAAATGTGGCGATTGCCAACATTATGACAATGGGAACAAAATAAGAAGAAATAATATCAGCTAATCTTTGGATTGGGGCTTTGCTTCCCTGCGCTTCTTCAACTAATTTTATTATTTGGGAAAGCATTGTATCTTTCCCTACTTTTGTTGCTTTGTAAACAAAGCTCCCAGATTTGTTCATCGTCGCCCCAATTACAGTATCTCCTTTATATTTTGAAGCCGGCATGCTTTCTCCGGTCACCATTGACTCGTCAATGGCCGACTCTCCTTCAACAATAACTCCGTCAACAGGAATTTTTTCTCCGGGACGAACACGAATCAAATCACCGGCAACAACTTCGTCGATTGAAATATCAATTTCTTTTTTATCTCGAATTACTCGGGCCGTTTTTGCTTGAAGGCCGATTAATTTTTTAATCGCCTCTCCCGTTCCGGCTTTGGCCTGAGCTTCTAGGAACCGGCCCAATAAAATCAGACCAATAATAACGGTTGAGACATCAAAATATGGTTCGACTTTTAAATTTAGTCTTTCAAAAAAGCCAGGATAAAATACTACCGCAGTAGAATAAAGATAGGCTACGGTTGTTCCAATCACGACCAGTGTATCCATGTTGGCAATTCGGTGGCGAAGTGACGAAACAGTAGCTTTATAAAAATCATACGCTCCCCAAAACTGGATAATTGATGCCAGAAAAAAATGATAAAACATGTTTTTTACGATATCCGGAGCGGTATTCATCAATCCTGGAAAGCTTCCCCAAACAATAAAACTTGATAAAAATAAACTGACAATAACTTTGATTTTGAGATCTTTTAGTTCTCTTATTTTTTCCGTTTTTATTTTATCATCAAGCGTTTCTTCCTTGCCCACCGAAGCCTTGGCGTAGGTGGGAAACATCGCCTGATAGCCAACAGATTTGACTGCATCAATAATTTTATTTTTTTCAATCGGAGTCTCTGAAGTTAAAGTTGCCTTCCCAGTCGTCAAATTGACAACTGCTTCGGTTACTCCGGAAATTGTCTTTAAGGCTTTTTCACTTGTATAGACGCAAGAGGCACAGTGCATTCCCTTTATAGCAAAAGTTTGTTTTGTTTTCATATTATTTGACGATTAATTTTCCATGAAACATCCCCATCCCACAGGAAAAATCAAATTCCCCTTTTTTGGTAGGATTAATTTCGATTTCAGTCTTTTCATTGAGCGGTAAAAATTTTCTGACTTTGAAATCAGCGATCACAACCTCTTCTAAACAACTACTACTGTCTTTCCTGTGAAAAATTAGCTTGGTAGTTTTTCCATATGGAATAGAAATTTGCTCCGGTTTATAACCGCCATCAACCAAAATCTCGACTATCCCCTCTGCTTGAACTGTATTAATTTTTTTCATAAAAAAATACCAATAGGTAAATAATATTGATAATAATCCAAAAATCAAAACAAGTATTTTATCCATTTTTTTTATTTTTTATTGGCTATCAACTTATAAAAAACAAAGATTATTAAACCAAATATTAACAGGTCAAGGACTGGATTTTGAAAGTATTTTGATAGCTCAAAGACTAGTAACCTTATGGGTTTCGTATATTTTTCCATCTGATACATCTGAATTTTATTCAATGCATCAAAAATTATTATTAAAATTCCGCTAATTATAAAAATGAATGCGCCTAAATATTTAAAAATGTTATATATTTTTTGGCGGTTTGATCCAGAAATTTTTCCTGTCAATTTTTTGTAAAATAAGGACATAATAAAAAGCGGAAAAACAATTCCCAGGACATAAGCCAAAGAAACAACTATCGCTTGAAAAGTGTTTGGTGCTAAACTAGTTAAAGTGACGGCCGCAAACAAAACCGGCGCGCAACAAGAAGAAGAAAGTCCCGAAACTAAACCTAATGTAAAAACGGAAATTACATTAATATTTTTGTCTAATTTCGGTTTTTTTAGATTATTGAAAATTGAAAATTGAAAATTGAAAATTGGCTTGATTGTCATAAAACCCATAAAAATCAAAAATAATCCGCCTAAGAAATAAATCGTCCGGTGAAATTGATCAAAGAAAAAAATAAATATACGAAAGCCCAAGGCAACCGGAATTAAAATAGAAGCCAGTCCTAAGGCAAAAACCAACGTATAAAACATGACATTTTTACGTTCCCTGAATATCGTCCCTAAATATGAAGGAAATAGAAATGTAATACAACATGGGGCAAATAAAGCCAAAGCTCCGGCCAAAAACGAGCCCGTCAATGAAATTCCGAAAAAAAAGTTAGTAGCCATATTTTTTTGTAAAAGTGAAGATACGTAATTTTTTACGGTTTGTTGTTTTCCGTTAAAAAATTATGTATCGAACTTTTTATTTATTAAGCTTTTTAATTGACTGTTGCTTTAACTTTAAATACTAATTTTGGATTTTCCGGATCATTAGTATTGACATAAACTTCCCGCTCAACTACCCCATAAACAGGCATTATTGAAGGTCTATAAGTTACTTTAATAATTACCTCTTTTCCCGGTAATACTTCTCCGGCAAAATCTGAAACATTGTGCATTCCGAAAACTTCTGACTCTTTACCATCAATCACTACTTGACCAAAGGTACAGTTACAACTTGAGTTAATATTACTTAACTGCAAAGATTTCTGACCAACATTTTTAATCTTAAAATTTGCTGATCTATCTTCCGATTGGTCTTTCTTTATCACTTAGTGAATAAGAAATAATTGTAGTTGGCGGTTTTTGACCACTGACTAAGAAAAAATAGCTTCCAACAATCGCTACTATTGAAAAAATCACAATCCCTATTATTAAAATTTTTGAATTCATATTTCTTATTATTTATGTACGGGTCGGGTTACCCGACCCCTACAATTTTTTTATTTCCTCTTAAACACTTCTATAACTTCCCTAACTTTTTCATCAATATCTTTCCCGCTTTCAATAGAGTTTCTGACGCAGGTCTTCAAATGATTCTCCAATATCACTTCATCTACTTTAGAAAGCGCCGATTGGACAGCCTGAGACTGTTGGATAATATTGAGACAGTACTCCCCTTTCTCAACCATATCAATCACTTTCTCCAAATGTCCTCTAGCGATTTTCATTCTCTGCAAAACTTTTTGATTGTTGTTTTTCATTTTTAATCCTCCCCCCCAGGATACAAAAATCAAATAAATTTGTCAAGTAGTCGTTAATGAAGTTTACTTCTCCACGCTATAAAACTTAACGCGGTCCCCTCTGAACATCAGGTCCATTTCTCCGGTAGGTCCGTTGCGGTGTTTGGCAATGTAGAGTTTAACGATTTTTTTATTCTGATCCAAAATATCTTCAGTTTCCTGCTCCAAATACAGGAACATAACTACGTCTGCATCTTGTTCAATACTTCCACTTTCTCTAAGGTCTGAAAGCTGAGGCTTGCGGGTGCCCCGTTGTTCAACCGCACGTGACAGTTGAGAAATAGCTAATACTGGAATTTTCAGTTCACGGGCCAAATTTTTTAAATTCTGGGAAACGAAAGAAACTTCATTTACCCTAGAGTCAAAACGTTTTCCGGCATCAACTAATTGAAGATAGTCAACAATCAAAAGTTTAATATTTTTTTCCATTTTTAATTTTCTCGCCTTAGTTCTCATTTCCAAGATCGAAGAACCTGGCGTATCATCAATATAAATTGGCGCTTCAGATAGATCCCCCATCGCTTCAGTTAACCTTTTATAATCGTCTTCTGACAGCCTACCTGTTTTTAATCTCCATGCATCAATGTCTGCTTGCCCTACCAAAAGCCGATCAACTAATTCTTCCTTGCTCATTTCGAGAGAGAAAAAACCAACCGGAGTTTTGTTTTTTGTGGCCGCTTGCAAAGCAATATTCAAAGCCATAGTTGTTTTTCCTATTCCTGGTCGGGCCGCTAGAATCAATAGATTTGAATCCTGCATTCCTGCCAGCTTACTATCTAGATCAACAAACCCCGTTGAAACACCTCGTAAGTGAGAACCTTTTTTGACAAATTCCTCCAGCCGTTCAAAGCTTTCGGCCAGAACTTCTTTCAGTTGGATAAAGTCGCGGTGAAGATGTTCTTGAGAAAGAGCAAATATTTCCGTTTCAGCATCATCCAATAATTTTTTTACGTCCCCTTTGGTATCAAATGATTTTTCGACCAACCGCGAAGACATCTGGATCAAACGTCTTTTGACAAAGTGATTTTTGACGATTCGCCCATATTGTTCAATGTAGGCAGATGTGGGAACGGCGTTAATTAAATCAGATAAGTAATTTTTTCCACCAATCGATTTTAACGAGTCGGTTTTTTTTAACTCGTCTTGGATGGTGACAACGTCAATAGGCTGTTGTTTTTCAAAAAGAGTGATCATGGCCAAATAGACCAGTTGATGTTCCCGACTATAAAAATGTTCCGCTTTCAAAAATTCAGCGACCAAATTAATAGAACCGGAATCAATCAGGACAGCGCCCAAGACTGACCTTTCCGCATCAAGATCATGAGGAGGGGTTTTGAGACCTTCTGAAGTAGCCATAATTTAAATTTCTAAAACAATAACCTTCATCTCCTGCTCGATTTCTTCTTTTTTATAAACTAATTTTGGTAGTGGAACTGGATTATCTAACCCGAATTTTTTTGTAAATTCGCTGACAGGGGCTAATTTACCCGAGCCATAGTGCATTGGGATAACTATTGAAGGTTCAATTTTTTTTACTAAACTAACCGCCTCTTCAGCATCAATTGTGTAAATTCCACCGACCGGGATCATAAGAATGTCAACTTCTCCGATTGTCTCCAAAAAACTTTCTTCTGGAATTACACCTAAATCTCCACAGTGAAGGACGGAAATTCCTTCCGACTCAAATTTATAAAGAATATTTTCGCCTCGTTCTGCGCCTTGGGTTTTATCATGAAAAGACTGAAAGCCAAAAATCCTGACGCCCATTTTTTCAAATTCCCCCGGCATATCTATAATCAAAGGATCAACACTATTAACACCGGAGACATTTTTAAATTGATTATGATCTTTGTGTTGGTGAGAAATAGTAACGATATCTGCTTCAGTTTTTGGGAATTTTAAACCAACCATCTCCGGATCAAAAGGATCGGTAACGATTTTGGCAGTTTTTGTTTTAATTAGAAAAGCCGAATGACCCAAGTATTTAATATCCATAAGTGTTTAAAACTATAACAAATTATTAATGGTAATTCAATGATTATTGAAACAGTTAAGTATTAAACTGTTAGAACCTAAAAAAACTATTAAACACTAAACTACTAAAAAATGTTTAATGTTTAAAGTTTAAATGTTTATTTAACTGTTTAACCTGCTTGCCGGCAGGCAGGGTTTTAACCGTTTAACTGTTTAGTCACTTACATATCTGTTCTCTAATCTTCTCCTGTTGGTCTTTCGGTAACTTATCAATCTGATCAACCACTTTACCTATTGAACTATTATAAATAACATCGGAAACAAAAGATCCGGCATCAGAAGTTAATTTATTTATCGTATTGGTTGCCTCTCCTAAAATAGTCCCTCCAACTTCTTCGGCTTTTTTTATTGAATCATTTATTAAATCACTTTCTTGAATTTTTTTAACCATTTTTTCCTGGGTTTGTAATTTTATTTCCTGAGTTTTACCTAAAATACTGGGAATGTCTTGAGATTTTTTCAAAAATATTTTATCCAACAAAATACCGGTGGTAATTATAGTAACTAAAAATACTCCTTTGAAAAGCACTGACCGATCTGGTTTTGTTTCAAGTGGTTTGATTATCATTATGGGTGATCGAGGGGATTTGAACCCCCAACATTCGCCTCCACAGGGCGACGCTCTACCAGTTGAGCTACGACCACCAGTATCATTATTATAGCTTATATGACTTCAAAATGAGGAAATAATCATTTATAATAAGTAAGATTGCCCTGATAGTTTAGTGGCCCACCTTCGCTAAAGCTACGGTGGGTAAATAAAACAAACAGTAATGCCCAAATAGTTTAGTGGTAAAACAAGCCCTTGGTAAGGGCTAGAGTGTGGGTCCGATTCCCACTTTGGGCTCCCGATTGCGACTTGTCGGGCGGCGCAGGAAGGTCCCAATCGACTATTCTTTGCTTTAGGGTTAGGTTCGAGCCAGTCTTTTTTAGGAACTCTCTTTTTTGAAAAAGATTTATATTGTCCGATGCGATTTTATCTGCTCTCAAAGCATCATTGAAGAATTCTCTCATAGGTTCGAGCCACTTATTGGGGAAAAGTTCAAGAGAAGAGATTCTCTGCTCAATTGTCTTCTTCTCACTCATAAACTTTTCCTTCCTGTTAAGGTAGTCTTCACGACTCACAACATTATCTAAATAGGAGTCTAAAAGTTTATTGAGCTTGTCATTGATATTGAGCAGATCCTTCTTGAACTCTTGAACAATCACCAACACTTCTGACCGCTGTAGGCGCCTGTCCTCTTCAAGCCTTTTTATTAGCCAACTATGGTCAGAAGTGGACAAAGAAACTTTTTGAATATGTTGGTTGAGTTGGGCGGTTAAAATCTCTTGACGGATGAAAGGTTGGGAACACTGGGAAAGCTTACTTTTGCGGGTACAGCGGTAATAAATAAAATCAACTGTATGGTTAACCGTTTCATAACGCCTAATATGGTGTTCAGCCGTAACCATCATCCCACACTCTCCACACTTAATTAATCCCGTGAACGGGAAGGCAAGAGATTTTTGAGGGATAACATGAGTGCGTCTTTTGATAACCGCCTGTACATCATCAAAAAGTTTCTTTGTAATAAGTGGCTCATGGATTCCTTGATAAATTTCTTTGTTAAAGCGAAAATATCCAAAGTAAAAGGGGTTTGAGAGGATAAAGGTAACTCGACTTTTATGAATTGGAATATTCCCTCGAGAGATAATACCTTTAGATTTTAAGTATAAACTTAGACTCTCAAAAGTCGAGTTACCTTTGGAATAGATTTCAAAAAGTTCTTTTACAATAGGAGCGACTTTGGGATCCAAAAGAATTTTTTTATTGAGTCTATCATTTAGATATCCCAATGGAGCTTGACCTGGGCACTCACCCTTACGAACTTTTTGT
>LBPR01000007.1 GCA_000990305.1 Candidatus Roizmanbacteria bacterium GW2011_GWC2_34_23
GGATTTTATGAAACTCAATCAAAAGAAGTATACGCTTGGCTGTATCCCAATTATCCACCACTGGCAAACCTTATTTTTTATTTAGTTTTTATTACAAAACAGCCTGTTTTTAATTTATTTTGGTGGCTAAATTTGAAAATCCCTTTTTTCCCTTCAAAAATATTTACATTTTTGGGTACAAGAGAATATACAGTTGGTTTTTATAAAATACCGGCAATTATTTTTGATTTGATTCTGGCCTATTTGTGTTATTTATTTGCAAAGAAATTATTTCCAAAAGATAAACAAAAACACTTATTAATTATCGTTATGATTTTATTTAATCCCGTATTTATTTACATCAGTAGCCTTTGGGGGCAGATAGAAACAATTGTCCTGTCATTGTTCATGATTTCGATATATCTTTTGGTCTATTCCAAAAAACCCGTTTCAAGTTTTGTCCTTTTCGTTTTATCTTTCTTAGTCAAACCGGTGGTTATAATCTTTTTACCAATATACCTGATTTATTTTTTGAAAAACTACGGATGGAAAAAACTATTTTTTTCTTTAATTATTGGTAATTTAGTTTTTTGGTTATCATTTTTACCCTATTATAAAAATGGAAATATATTTATATATCCATATATTACTTACTTTCAAAAAATTCTATTAAGCCAAAGTATGAGTAATGTTAGTAATTCGGCATTTAACTTTTGGACGATCTTTCCAGGGTTAATGAATATGAAAGATACTATAAAAATTGTTGGGCCACTTTCTTATAAGGCTATTGGATTTATTTTGGTTTGTATCTCCTACATAGTAATCACTAGTTTATATCTAAAAAAAGCTAAAAACATAACAGTGTTTTTTTACTCATTATTTTTAACCGGATTTAGTTACATTATGTTCGCAACCAGAATGCATGAAAGATATTGGGTATATTTACTACCATTTTTGTTTTTGATAGGTTTAAAGGAAAGAAAATATCTTAAATGGACGATCTTTCTATCAATTTTATTTTTTTTGAATATATTTTATGCTTGGTCAGTCCCTTATTTTAACTGGATAAATTCGCTGAAAAATAATATTACTATTTTATTACTTTCCATAATTAATTTCTTATCTTTTCTATATTTTCTATTCAAAATTAACAGTCGCTTCCTCATAAAGTCGTGATCTTTTTTTGAGCAAAATTTTATCCTGCTCTTCGTTTTGTTCCTTTAATGATTTCCTATTATTAAAAAGACTTAAAGGAAGATCAATATTAAGAACGCGACCCTTAACTAAATGACGGGTAATCCCGGTTGGAAGTAAAATTCCAGACTTAGCTGATTCAATAATTTGCTGAGGAGTAAAGGTAGGAAAAATAACAATGACATTATCGTTCAGATATTGTTTAAAAAAATTTTTAATGCTGTCGTGATTCAAAGTATAAGGAAGAGCACCACGGGAAAGATTGTTTTTATAAAAAGAAACAAGATAGTTCATTCTTTTTATTTTTTCAGAAAAATTACCACCAGTTGAAATAAAAAAGACTTCCTTTTTATTAGTAACAATGGTACAAAGTCGTCCAAAATCTTTTTCCTTAATATACCGATGTCCAACCTGATCCATTTTGCCTTGACTGACAATTAAAGATTTATCTTTTTTAATAAAATTTAAAAATTCTTTTATATCACCTTTCAAAATATGAAGCCAAGAAGATAGCTCGATCTTTTCTTGATCATTGTAATCAACGATTTGAGCCGAAATGGTTTTTATTCCGAGGGTTTTAAAAGAATGGATTCGGTTCATACCATCTAGCTGAAGATATTTTTTTCCTCCAAGAGAAGCCACAATAATCGGATTACTGAGAGTTTGGCTTTTTTTGAGAAAATTAATCAACTCTTTACTATTGGAAGGATCCAGCTCTTCATGGACTAAGATGTCCTTAATTAAGATTACTTCTACCTGAAAGCGATCAGTTTTCATATTATTATTTTGATAAAATTTTTATAACCTCATCAATAACTGTTTTTGTCCCCTTTTTTAAAGCCTCACTGGTTGATGCGGCAATATGGGGGGTAAGAATAACATTGGGTAATTTCCTCCAAGGAGAGACAGGTGGTAAAGGTTCTTGCCAAAATACGTCAAGGGCAGCTCCGCTGATCTTTTTTTGCTCAAGTAATTTAAAAAGAACTTTTTCTTCAACTACCCCAGCCCGAGAAGTATTAATGAAAAAACTGGTCGGCTTCATTAAAGAAAGCAAATCGTTGTTAACTAAATTTTTCGTAGTATTATTTAACGGCAAGTGAACGCTGATAATATCTGAATGTTTGAAAATATATTTAAGAGAATTAGTTTTTTTGGTCCGGCTATAATAATCAACCTTAGCTCCAAAAGCCGTTAATATTCTTGCAACCCTTTTTCCTATATGTCCAAAACCTACTACTCCGACTTTTTTACCTTCAACTTCTTCCCCTTTAAGCTCTTTTTTTATCCAAAGACCAGAGTTCATTGAAGAATATGCAAGTGAAAGTTTACGAAGTAATGATAATATTAAACCTATCGTAAGCTCTGTGACAGCTTCAGAATTGGATTCGGGAGATTGCCTCGGTGACATCAATGTTATCGAGACCACTGCCAACCCGAGCAATTACTTTTAGATTATGACCGCGATCTATAACGTCAGCAGTTACCTTGGTGCGGCTGCGGACAATTAACCCTTCGTAGTTTGAAATAATTTTGATTAAATCTTGAGGGGTAATTTCTGGTTGATAGCTGAACGAGAATTTTGGATTCTTAATCTGACCAATAACATTTTTATCTACCTTGTCAGCGATTAGAATTTTTAACATATATTAAACTTCTTTTAATGATTTTTTAAAAACATCTACGACTTGGTTAAGATCGGATTTTGTCACATATCCCATATGGGCGACGCGAACGATCTTTCCTTTTAGATCTCCCATTCCTCCGGCAATCACCAAATTATATTTTTCTCTCAAAAGCTTTCTCCATGAAGCCTCATCAACTCCCTCAGGTGGCCAGATAGAAGTGACTGTGGGTGACGCTTCTTTATCAGTGACGACTAATTTTAAACCAATCTTTTTTATCTGTCCTCGAAAATAATCTCGAAGCTCAAGATGTTTTTTGAATATTTTTTCTCGGCCTTGTTTTCTCATAATCTCGAGAGCCGTTTTCAAGCTAAATAATACTGAGACCGCCGGTGTTGCTGGAGTCTGATTTTTTTGACTAAATTTTTCATATAAGGAAAGATCAAAATAATATTTAGGTATTTTTGAATTTTTTTGCCTTTCTTTGGCTTTTTCAGAAACGGCGATCATAGAAATTCCAGGGGATGACATCCAGGCCTTTTGGGAAGCGGTAATCAGGACGTCAATCTTAAGATCATCCATCGGCAGGTTGACGCCGCCTAAAGCACTGACAGAATCAACTAATAACAATGGTTTTGAAGAATGAGCTTTAACAATCGGGGCAATTTCAAATAAATTATTTAAAACACCTGTTCCCGTTTCATTGTGGGTAATAAAAACAGCGGCGAGTTTTTTTATTTTTTGTAAAGTTTGCTGAACTATTTCTTTTTTAACTGCGGTCCCCTCAGGAAATTTGACTTGATTGATATTCAAGTCATATCTTTTGCCTATCTCAGCCCAACGATTGCCAAATTCACCACAGGTAAAAAAGACAACCGTGTCCCCCGGGGAAAAAAAGTTGACAACCGCCGTTTCCAGTCCAGCAGTTCCGGAGGCGGTCAAAAGATAGATAGGATTTTTGGTTTGAAAAAAATATTGGAGGTTATCAACCACTTCTTGATGAATTTTTTCATAACTTTTGCCTCGATGACTAATTACTTGTTGGGAGAGTGAAGATAGAACTTGCGGAGGTAATGGAGTTGGTCCGGGGATCCTAAGGTTCGCCATAGTGAAGAAATAATACCGGAATTAGATTAAAATATCAATAATGATCAACAAAATATTATTTTTTTTATTTCTTTTACTTCTTCCGTCCCAACTAGGTAAACACTTTTTTCTTGACTTTTCTTATCTTTCCGGAGTTCGGGTAGATTATCTTGCCCCAACAGTTTATCTAACTGACATAATTGTTTTTTTATTAACAGTTGTTAATCTAAAAATTATCCTCAAATTTTTTAAAAATAAAAAAGTTCTTTTGAGTTTACTTCTTTTAGTAATTAATATTTGGCTTTCACGTCTTCCAGTGATTTCTTTTTATTGGTTTATAAAAATTATTGAGTTTTTGATAATTTTTTCCTTGGCTAAAAAAATATTAGTAACGTTGAAAGAAAAATATATTTTAGTTGCCTTACTTATATCAGGTTCATTTGAACTATTTTTATCTCTAATTCAATTAATTAATAAACATTCAGTTCAAGGAGTTTTTTATTATTTTGGTGAAAGGTTACTTTCTCTTTCGACACCAGGAGTAGCCAAAGCCACAATCCAAGGAGTTGAGTTTTTACGACCTTATGGAACATTCTCTCACCCAAATTCCTTAGCAGGTTTTTTCCTGCTTTTATATTTTTTAGTTTTAACTTATAAAAAATTTAACCGTTATCTAGCTCTCAAATATTTGTTTTTATTCATCTCTAGTATTTTGGTTTTTATCTCTTTTTCCAAAGTTGCCATTGTGAGTTTTTTAATACTTACTACTTGCTACTTAATACTTAATACTAAACTCAGTTGCCGGCTATGTAAAATAGCCCGCGTACTTGTTTTATTCATTGTCTCATTAATCTTCCTGTCTGCGGCGACGGACCCTTTAACAGTTAACAAAAGAATCGAACTGATGAAAAATTCAGTAACTATTATTCTTCGGTATCCGGTTCAAGGAGTCGGCTTAGGTAGTTATTTGATTGAACAGGCAAAATTTTCATCAAGATTCTATTTATTTTTTAACCAGCCGGTTCATAATATTTTTCTTCTTTTTATAAGTGAGATGGGTTTGATAATTGGAGGATTTTTGTTGTATCGATTAATCGATCAATTAATACAACGACGATTAACAAAAGGTCAATGGCTATTAATTTTTGTAATAATCTTTACAGGTTTCTTTGATCACTATTGGTTAACTTTACAGCAGAATTTCTTACTGATGGGATTGGTTATGGGAGTGATTCTATCTCGGACTTTACCTGTTGATTAAGATCAGATAACTGTGTCAAGGACTGATTTAATCCCTGCGGAAGGATTTTTATTAATTCTTCGATTAATTCCTTGTGTTTAGCATTGCTTAATTTTAAAGTTTCAACAAAACTGGAAGGAGCTTGAGCCCCTTGTTTTTTTGCAGATCTTAATAGCTCTGGTATCTTGAGAAAATATTTTTCTCCTTTAACAAAAGTATCGATTGCCAATTGGCTTTTTCCCTTTGAGGCAAGAACCAAAGACATAGACGTTCTTTTATCAGAATATAGAAGATAAAGTTCAGCCTTTTTTAAATTATCTCGAGTCAAAAAGTCAGTAATTTTATCTCTCATAATTTTAGTTATATAAAGTGGGCTGTCCGGAAGAAGACCTGGATATGGCAAATTGTAAATAACTTTTTCTTGAGGAGTTTTTACTAATGTATCTGAAGCCCCTAAGACAAAGTATGTAACAAAGGGAACAAGGACGACGAAAGAAATTAGCAAGATATAACGCCCAAAATTCTTCATAAGCATGTAACTATTATACAACAAATCCCTCACCATTAGTACCATAAATAGTGAGGGATTATCCTAAATCACTTAACCATTCTTTTCAAACTTTTTCCAGCGGTAAAACCAGGGGTTTTTGTGGCTGGGATTTGAATTTCAGCACCAGTTTGAGGATTTCTTCCTTTTCTGGCGGCCCGACGTCTGACCATAAAAGTACCAAATCCTGTCACAACTATTTTTTCACCTCTTTTCATTGCATCAGACATGGTGGAAAATACTGTGTTGACGGATTCTTTGGCGGCCTTAGCGGTTAGACCAGCTTTCTTAGCTACTTGGGCGATTAAATCTGCTTTTGTCATTTGATATCACCTCCTTTCATTAGAATTTGTTTACGAATGTAATGAGTAACTGCAATTTTTTTTAACTATTATTATCAGTAATAGATTAGTGGTTTTTTGGCGTCCTGTCAATCTATATTTAAGATATCTTATTGTAACAATCTATATCAAATGTAGGGCGGTGGGACGAGGTAAAATAGGGTCAGACCCTGTGTTAGGGTCTGACCCTAGATAAAGTTAAATTTTAGTCGTAGCCTCAGCTCTAGTTTCCCGAATAACCGTGACTTTAATTTGACCCGGGAAAACTTCAAATTTTTGCTCCAATTCTTCTTTAATTTTTTCGGCAGTAATTAAAGCCTCATCATCAGTTATTTCATCAGGCCGGACAATTACTCTTAATTCTCGACCGGCCTGCAAAGCATAAGCTTCTTTGACGCCCTTTTTAGTTTTGGCAATATCTTCAATAGTTTTAATTCTTTTTAGATATTCACCAAAATCTTCGTGTCGAGCACCCGGTCGACCACCGGAAACTGCATCGGCAATATAGACAACAACTGCTTCAAGACTGGTAAAAGGCACATCTTCATGGTGACTGGCGACGCAGTCAATCACTTTTTGAGGAAAGCGATTTTTTTTCAAAACTTCAACTCCGAGGTCAATATGGGATCCTTCCTTATCAGTAATGACTTTACCAATATCATGAAAAAGACAACCAAGTTTAACTAAGTTGACATCAAGTTTTAATTCATGAGCTAAAGCAACTCCAATTCTAGTTTCCTCTAAGGTATGAGCAATCATGTTTTGTCCGTAAGAGAAACGGTATTTAAACTTACCTAAAAGTTGAATTAATTCAGTCGGTAAATTAAAAACACTAACACTGTGAGCTAATTCCTCACCGGCTTTGAAAATAATTTTGTCTACTTCCTCTCGGGTTTTTTTAACAATTTCTTCAATTCTTTCCGGCTGAATCCGACCATCTTTAATTAGTCGCTCAAGTGACATTCGGGCCACTTCACGACGGATGGCATCAAAAGAAGATAGTTTAATAACTTTTTCTTCTTCAAGATCAACATCAACTCCGGTGGCAATTTCAAAGGCTCTAATGTTGCGGCCTTCTTTACCAATAATTCTTCCCTTATAATCCTCACTTGGAAGGTTGATGACGGACAAAGTATATTCAGAAACATAGTCAATGGCGCCGTATCTAATTGCGTCAACTAATATTTGTTTGGCTTTATCATCGGCGGTAAGCTTAACTTCTTCTTCAGCCGATTTGATTTTTTTGGCTACTTCACCTTTTAATTTATCTTCCCAACCGGCAAGTAATAAATCTCTAGCCTGATCTTTGGTTAATCCAGCTATTTTTTCCAACTTTTGTAATAACTGATCCTTTTTCTGTTCCAGTTCTTTTTTAATCGCTTCAACATTATTTTTGACATCTTGGACGGACAGTCTTTCCCGATTAATAGCATTATCTTTTTCCTCAATCTGCTCTTCGCGATGGGCCAATCTCTTTTCTACTTCAATGGCATCAGTAGCAACTTTTCTTACCTCTTCCTGGGCTTTGTAGGTAATAGTTTGTGCCTCTATTCGGGCTTTGGCTAATAGCTCGTCTCTTTCTTTCTTTAACGAGGTAAACTTCTTAAAAAATTTCATTAACATAGGAATTTAAATGAAGCTTGGAGGCAAGAAAAATATCAAAGATTAAATCCGCCAACTAGCGGACAAAAATCAGACCAACAAACTAATTCCTAAAAATTTAAGGAAAGAATTTGTGTTTTGGTCTGCCATTTTGAAAATTAATAATTAATATTTAACTTTTATAACTCCAGGCAATTTCTAATATATATATTTTACTCTTTATTTATTAAATCTTCAATTGTTTTTATTAAAAGAATAACTTTGCTTCATTTTTATAGCTAAATATATAATTAGAGGTAGAGGCAATATTCCAGTAAAAAAATAAATCCACCTTGGGCTTGTTAATTCTACCAAAGGCCCTGACACTGCTACAATTATTGAGTAAATAATACCCATTAATAAATTTAGAGCTGATAACGATGTAGCTCGATGTCTTGAATCAAAGACTTCATTAGTTAGTTTATTTAATAAGTTGAACCGTAAGGTTGAAGCAAACATTAAAGGTATTATGGCAATAACATTTAAAACGGGATTTGGGATAAGAGCAAATAAGCTTCCTACCCCCATTATGATTGGATGAATCCAAGCTCCATAAGCTCTGGTAAATTTAAGAATTTTTATAGCAATAAAACCAATTATCACTGCATTGACTATTCTGGCTGATGATAAAATAATTCCTTGGGTACTTTCCGCAAAACCAAGACTATTGATAAAAACCAAATTTATATAAGTCATCCATGACCAGGTAATTCCCGCAATTAACATAAAATAAATAGAAAGATATCTAGTATAGGTATTTTTAAATAATTCTTTTACACCATTTTTTGTGTTATTAATGTAATCAGACCAAGAATACTTGGTACTGTCGAGACGAGGTTCTTTCATATTTAAATATAGAAAAACGGAAACAAAAATACTTATCCCTGAAAAAAGAAATGGTAACGTTGGAGATATTACATATAAAAAACCACCTACTAAAGTTGCAAATATTAAAGCAATTTGAGTAAAAATCCCTTCTCTCGTTGCGATCGTAGTATATTCTTCTTCACGATTATTTTCTTTTAAAGTATCGTAAATTAGAGCTGTATTTGCTCCAGACATAGCACTTTCGCCAACAGCCCTGATTAGAGTTCCAACCACTATCCATAGACTACTTGGCATTAATACGATTAAAAATAATCCTAAAGCATCAAATATTGCTCCAATCGCGCAGCTTATTCGTCTACCCCAAAGATCAGCAAAAACTCCAGTTGGTAATTCCATCAAAAACATCAAAATATAACGAACACTCGCTAACAAACCCATTTGAGTCAATGTTAGATAATGATTTTGAAAAGCTACATAAATTGGAATAAAAAATAAAAGATTATTCAAAAATTCAGTCAGATAATAAAAAAGGATATTTCTATCGACATAATTTTTTAATTTCATAAAAATAAGAAAATTATTTTTTCAAGAATATATTTTCGTTCAATCCAGTTTGTTTGATAATACTTCGGAGTGTCCCCTGAGGGATATCTTTTGAATGAAAGGGAACAACGGTCGTTTTCTCACTTTTGAAATTATGATAAACCCGATGACTTCCAGTCTGTCTTTTAATCATAAAACCATTTTTGAGAAGAATCTTTTCCAAATCGCGAGGCTTAAATGATGGTAGTTTAACCATATTCTTTAATAAGCGAAACTGCCTGAAGGAAGATTGACTTCAATTTTTTTTGACGTGACGAAATAGTCATCACTATCTGGAGCAGGAATTGATTTTTTAAGTTCAATCGAGGTTTCAATATAAAGTTGCATCGCCTTTTTAACATTAGAAGTGGCTTCATCAACGGTTTTTCCAAAATCAGATATACCTAAAGAAGGAGCATATGCCACACAAAGAAAGCCTTTATTTTGTTTCTCTTTTTCAACAATGATTCGATAATTTAGAATAGTTGTTTTCATATATTTATATTATATCATTTTTCTCCTCAAATTTTTTAATGGTTTTCCGACTGATTTCAAAATTAAATCCTCTTCTTTGAAGTAATGACAGGGCTTTTTCAAAGCGTTTTTGTTTAGGCAGGGTCTTTATTATTTCCCAACGGCGAGTAAGGGCTTTCTTAGCTAATTTTTCTTCATTGATCTCTGTATTTGCAAAATATTTGTCAACTAGTTCTTTATCAATTCCAAATCTATTTAACTCTTGCTTAATGGCAAAGACTCCTTTAACCTTAGTCGCTGTCCTTGACCTGACTAGAAAATCTATAAATACTTTATCGTCTAAAAATTTTAGCTCTATTAAATGGTCAATTATCTTATCAACCGCCTCGTGAGACCAGTGGGTAGTCTTTACTTTTTTATAAAGATGTTCGCGGGTTTCCTTTATTGTTCGCGGACGGAATTTGAGATAAAAGAAAGCAATGTTGAGAAGAGGTATTAAATCATTTTCCATAAATCTCAATAACCAATATGTCAAGTATTCCAAACAATAACCAATTACCAATAATCAACATTCAAACCGTTTGATTAATTGAATATCGAAATTTGTTTGTTTCTTGGAATTTGGTTATTGGTTATTTCTTAATTAATTGTTTAAGTATTTGTTCCCGTACTTTCGCGTCTTTCATCAAAATTTCTTTTACTTCTTCTTTTCCATGCCCTAAAACTTTGTCATTGTATTTAATAAACGAACCGCTTTTAACTAAAAGCCCAGCGGCAATTGCGGCATCAATTATCCCCTCTTCTTTATCTATTCCTGTCGCGACGATAACAACCTCAGCTTCTTTAAAAGGCGGAGCTACTTTATTTTTAATTACCTTAACTCTGATTCTAGCTCCATAAACCATATTGTTCTTTTTTAATGTTTCAATTTTTCTGACGTCCATTCGAACACTGGAATAAAATTTAAGAGCCAGTCCGCCTGGCGTGGTTTCAGGATTACCAAAGAAAACCCCAATTTTTTGTCGAAGCTGGTTGGTAAAGACGATTGTTGTCTTTGATTTAGAGACGATTCCGGTTAATTTTCTTAAAGCCTGGGACATTAAGCGAGCTTGAAGGCCCATCTGAGCATCTCCCATTTCGCCTTCAATCTCGGCTCTGGGAACCAAGGCGGCAACTGAATCAACTACAACCAGATCAATTCCTCCAGATCTGATTAAGGTTTCGGCAATTTCTAAAGCCTGTTCTCCAGTATCGGGTTGAGAGACTAAAAGATCTTCCAATTTGACCCCCAAAATCTTAGCCCAAGCCGGATCAAGTGCGTGCTCGGCATCAATAAAAGCAGCTGTTCCCCCGGCCTTTTGGGCTTCAGCAATTAAAGAAAGACAAACAGTAGTTTTTCCAGCTGCTTCCGGTCCAAAAATTTCAATAATTCTTCCTCTAGGAATGCCACCAACTCCAAGAGCCGTATCGAGAGTTGGAATTCCGGTTGAGATAACATCAACTGGAACAACTGTAGATTGTCCTAATCTCATAATACTTCCACGTCCAAACTGTTTTTGAATCGCATCAATCGCCGTTGTCACTGCCTGTCTTTTTTCTGAATCATTATTCTTCATACTTATTAAATATTTAATTATTAACGAGTTTAGCGAGTTTAACGAGTTTTTAACTCGCTAAATAAATAACTCGTTAAACAGATTAATAATAAATAATTCAAATTAATTGTCAACCGCTTATAACCTACAACCCATGAACCAGATTTATCTTCGATAAAACGGTTCAGGGTTGCCCTATACCCCACGTAGTATAGGGGCAAAAACCTACAATAAATAAATCAAGCTAACCACGATTATCCCCCAGAGGGCAATGGTCACGATTAGTGGAATATCGGTAGTAATTGTTCGCTCTGGCCTTTCTCCTTCAGCTTTTTCGTACAGTAACTGGGCATAGCGGGCTATTCCGTAAACAACAAGTGGAATGGTAATCATTAACCATTTTCTTGCCTCAAATCCGGGGAACGTTTGATTAAAAAACTTAGAAACGATTGTTTCTGCCTGTGGTGGTCTTTCAACATAAGCATAAGTAGAGTAAGCAATGATTGTGGCTGTCCCAAAAGTATAGGTAAGAAAATCTAAAAAATGCTCGTTATAACGGTAAAGGGATAAACGCGCTTTGATTCCATGAGCCACTAATTCAGCATGGCGTTTTACCGAAGCCATAAAAAGAGAGCCAAAAAAGATTGTTAAGAGAAGCCAAATAGGAATATGATAACCGGTTGCTATTTCACCGGCAAAAGTTCTAATCATAAAAGAAAAAGAAATAGTAAAGATGTCAATAACAGGTCGTTTTTTTAAGGTGAACGAATAAAAAAAATGGAGAAGAATAAAAAATAAACTAAGGAAAAAAAACGGCAAGGAAAAAAATAAGGCTAATATTAAGGAAATTAAACTCAAAACAAAGACAATGAACGTAGCTTCAGGCATTGAAAGATCGCCGGAAGCAATCGGTCGGAATTTTTTTATTGGGTGCTTTGTATCATATGGATAATCGATGATATCGTTGAGGACATAAGAGGTTGATGAGAGTAAACAAAAGATGATAAATGCATAAAAAGATTTTGTAAAAAGATCCAAATTGAAAAGCTGACCGGAAAAAATTATCGCTGTAAAAATAACAAAATTCTTTAACCAGTGATTAATTCGGAGAGCGTAAAAATATGTTCGCAGCTTATTATTTTTCATGACTATTGAATTATACACAATTTATTAATATCATTAAACCCTATGATTGATAGTAATAATTTAGTTCTAAAGTCAATAAATCTTTTTCCAGAACAAATCAAAGATTCGTTTGAAAAATCTTTAACATTAACCTTACCAAAAGAGTATCAACAAGTAAAAAATATAGTTGCTTGTGGAATGGGTGGATCAAGATTTCCTCATTACATTGTTAAAGAGCTTTTTAAAGAAGAGATAATTATTCCCTATTTAATTAATGATGATTATAATTTACCGGGTTTTGTTGATAATAATACTTTAGTGATTTTATCTTCGTATTCAGGAACAACAGAAGAAGTTTTAACGGTCGGCCAAAAAGCTTATGAAAAAAAAGCAAAAATTATTGGTATATCTGATGGTGGAGAGTTAAAAGACTTCCTTGATAAAATAAAAGCGCCCGGCTTTTTTTTTGATCCAGTTTATAATCCATCAGGTCAACCTAGAATTGGATTTGGTTACTTCGTTGGAGGAATATTGGGATTGTTATTAAACTTAAAAATATTAAATTATCCAAAAGACAAAATTATTTCTGCCATTAATGATATTAAAATTAAGGAAATAGAAAACGAAGCAGAACAGATGGCAAAAAAAATATTGAATAAATATCCTTATTACATTGTTTCAGAATTTTTAACTGGTGTAGGAAATGCGATTGCTAACCAAACAAATGAAACAGCCAAGTCAATTTCTTCTTTCAGAATTCTTCCTGAATTGAACCATCATTTGATGGAGGGATTAAGAAATCCTAAAGAGTTGGCAAAAATGTCTTTGTTTATTTTCTTTTATTCAAAATTATTTTCGTCCTCTATCAAAAAAAGATTTTTAATTACAAAAGAAGTTGTTGAAAAAAACAATATTGAAACCGTGTGGTATGAATTGAAAGGACAGAATAAAGTTCAACAGACAATTGAATTAATGGCCTTTGGTAATTACTTGACTATGTACCTTTCCATGTTCTACGGAGAAAATCCTGCCACTGTCCCCTACGTCGATTATTTTAAAAAAAAGTTAAAAGAAATATAAAAATAAAATTTAGACAGATAAGAGATTATTAGATAAATTCAGATACCTGTTTGCCTAATTTGACAGCATAATTGGTTCCCCTGTCATAAGGATAGGTCATATCAAGATTGGCGATGAAAAAGTTTTTATCTGGTGTTTTAAACGTCGGCATATTTTTTTCAAAGTCCTGATCAAAAATAGGTTGTGCAAATGGCGCTTTAAACATATAAGAATTGAACAATGAAACAATGGAACAATTTGGATTAATTTTTTTTAAATGAGGAAAAACCAACTTAACTAATTCATCCTTGTCCATTTTTAGCAATTTACTATCTCCATCAACATACCATCCAATATATGCTAAGTGATTGTTATTATAATTTTTTTTGTTAGCGAAATTTGTATGCTGGGCAAGAATCATAAAAGGAATTTTTTCAGTGCAGATATTAAGCCAATAAGTTTTATCAAGGATGGGTTTGTCTGTTTCTAATATTAAAGTAATCGCATGTAAATATTTTAGTTTATTAAAGTGGGATAAATATTTGGGAGAAAAAATATTTGTTGTTAATTTTGTCATGACAGGAGTTGGTAAAGTCGAGATTATTTTGTCATATGTCTGACCATCAATAATAAACTTCTCTCCCCGCTTTTCAATATTTTTAACCTCGTAGCCTTTTAATGTTTTAACGTTTAAACGTTTTAACGTTGTTTCTAAATAGCTAATAAATATTTGAAACCCTCCTTCGACATAACCCAGGCCTTTAGTTCTCTTTTTGATTCTGGCCCAGATAAAAGAACTTGAAATAATTCCCGCATATTTGCCGAACTTTCCCCGAAAGAGCTGTTGCCATAGTGTATTCCAAACTTTAATTCCCATGTTTTTTTTTAAAAATTCTTCAGATGTCATCTTTTTATACATTGATAAAAAAGGAGATAGTTTGAGAAAAAGAATAACAAGACCAGCTCTAAGTTTATCAATAAATCCTAAAAGAGGAAATTTTAAGAGATCAAGAGGAGTGTCTAGGGGATAAACAGAAAAATTGTTCGATTGTTTCATTGCTTGCCCGTCGAAGCTCGAAGAGCGAAGTCGGATTTCATTGCCAAATAATGAAGATGTTTCTGGGGAACGGAAATAAATTTTATCAAAATCAATTTCTTTGGCGAAGTTCAAAATATCGTAGTCATTAGCAAAAAGATGATGATAGGCCCGCTCCAAATACCAATTCCAATTTTTGGATTTAAATCCAGACGCCAATCCACCTAAAACTTTTTCTTTTTCCAGAATAGTTACCTGATGACCGTCTTTAGCTAGATAATAGGCAGAGGTTAACCCGGTAATTCCTCCCCCCAAAATCGCTATTTTCATATACAGTATGTATTAATTAATTCCCGCATATTTAACGTGGAAAAAACGCAGAATAATATTATCTTGTTTTTTTGTCAAATTTATTCACTTCTATCAGAATTGTTTCAATAAAAATTGCGGTTGGAATAGCGAGGATTACACCCATAATTCCGGCTAATTTTCCGCCAATCACCATAACAATCAATGTAACAATAGGGTGTAGACCAGTTGCTTTCTTCATAACGATAGGAACGATGAGATTATTTTCAAGTTGTTGGATAACCAAATAGAGAATTGCGCAATATAAACCGAAGATTGGGGAATAAGAAAGACCGATTAAGATAGCAGGGATTGATGATGTAATCGGGCCAAGATTAGGAATAACTTCAAATAATCCTGCTAAAACCGCTAAAGCGAGAGCATATTTCATACCAATAATACTGAGTCCAACATATATCATTGTTCCAACAACTATCATGAGAATAATTTCCCCCCAAAACCAGCCACTCATTCTTTTTTGAGCCCGTTCCGCAATTAAACTAATTTGACTGAGTTCAATATCGTCAAAAAAATTATTTAATAACCTATTAAAAATATTTTTTTCCAAAATAAAATAAAAACCAAAAAATAAAGTCGAAGTAACAAAGATAACATTGGAAAAAGCTGACTTTATTAGATTAATTGTTTCATTGGCAAGACTGGGAATATTGTTGGAAAGAAAGCCTAAATTGAAGTTAGTAGAGAATACTGGAGATATCTTACTAACAATATTAGGAAGATTTTTAAATAAAACAATCATTTCTCCAGCTAGAGGGGGAATAATTAAAATAAATAAATAAAAAATACTAAAGATAAAAATAAAATAAATTATGAAAGAACTAATAGATCGATGTATTTTTTTATTTTCTAAAAAATCAACCGGTTGACGTAAAGCCCCAGCAATGATAAAAGCAATAAATAAAGAAAAGATTAAATCTTTTATTAGCCAAATAACACTCAACAATAAAATAAAACCGACTGTAAAAATAATTGTTTTTGAAGAAATTTCTATTTTTTGTGGCTGCATAAGTTTAATTATAACGGATTATTTTGTAATTATAGGGCGAGAAGACCTCGCCCCTACAAGATTAACCTTTGGCTAAGGCTAAAACATAAACTTTTTTTACTCCGGCTTTTTTCAAAATTCTAGCCGCTTCTTTAACGGTTGATCCAGATGTGATCACATCATCAATTAATATTATGTTTTTGTTAGAGACGCAAAATTTTGCGTCTCTACATTTATTTTTGATGGCAAATACCCCTCTTGTATTAAAATACCTTGCCTTTTTGCTTTTTACTTGTGCCTGTGAAAGTATCTCCCTTTTTCGAACTAATAAATTAATAATAGGGAAATGAAGAAATTTTTGAAAAAATATACTAATGAGATTAGCCTGATTAAAGCCCCGCTCATTATATTTAATTTTTGATAGTGGAATTGGCTGCATAACGAAATCAGGAGAAAGCTTCTTATAGAAGCCTAACTTTTTAATTATTTGCGGTTCAATGATCCTGTAAAATTCTTGCCAGACCTCGGTAGCCAATCGATATTTAATATTTTTAATAACTTTTTTTAATATTGGGTTGTAATAATAGATTGTGACCAATCCATCAACGTATAATTTATTTATACAATTATGATGAGTTAGGCCGAAAAGAGAAGGCTTTTTACAATAAAGGCAGATATCTGATTCGATTGGTTTTAATTTATTTTGACAAGATCGACAAAGATAGACCCCAATGTATCCACAACCAAGACAAAATTTTGGGAAAAGGAGATCGATGAGAAACATAATGATTATAATCATTATAATTGTTATAACGCTTATAAACATTATAAATAGTTCACAAAATTAAAAGAATATGTTATTATCAGAAAATGAAAATATATTTTGAGGCTAAAATTCGCCAGCTGGCGGATTGATATGGTTTTGATATATTTTGACCTCTTGAAAACTGCCAGGTAGTGTTTTAAATTTAATATCGCACTATATGTTTTGTATTTTTTGTCAGCACCATGATACCGAGGTAATTGAAACAAGAGTATCTGAGGACGGAACAACGATAAGAAGGAGAAGATCATGCCCAAAATGTGATAAACGATTTACAACGTACGAAAGACTGGAAGAATTACCCATAATAGTAATTAAAAGAGATGGAACAAGAGAAAGATTTGATCGGGAAAAGCTCAGAAGCGGCCTTTTCAAGTCATGCGAAAAAACGATTGTAACCGCTGAAAAAATTGATAAAATAATCAACGAAGTAGAAAGAGAACTAAAAGAGAAAGATGCAACAGAAATAGAAAGTAAAACAATTGGTAATTTAGCAGCCAAACGATTAAAAAAAATTGATAAAGTGGCCTATATAAGATTTTCCTCAGTCTTTAGAAGATTTGTTGATTTGGATGACTTTGAGGAAGAGTTAAAAAAATTTAATCCCGATTAAATCGGGAGAAATAATATGAAATTAAAAGGAATTTCAGAAAAGGTTTTTTTGGATCGTTATTCATTAAAAAATAAAGAAGGTAAAGCGATGGAAAAACGACCGGAAGAGATGTGGGCGAGAATTGCTAAAGCTGTTTCAGTGGTTGAAAAAAAATCAAAACAAAAAAAGTGGGAAAAAGAATTTTATTCAGCATTAAAGGATTTCAAATACGTTCCGGGAGGCAGAATTTTATCCGGGGCGGGAACAGGTTACGATGTTTCTTTTTACAACTGTTTTGTTATCCCATCTCCAGAGGATTCAAGAGGGGGAATCCTTAAAACTTTAGGACAGATGGTGGAAATTATGGCTCGAGGTGGCGGGGTTGGAATTAATCTTTCATCTCTCCGTCCCCGAGGAGCAAGGGTAAAAAAAGTCAATGGTTTTTCATCAGGGCCAATAAATTGGGCCGAGCTTTTTTCAGTTGCCACGAGAGATATTATTCAGCAAGGGGGAACCCGTCGTGGAGCCTTGATGCTTATGCTTTGGGACTGGCATCCTGATATTGAAGAATTTATTACCGTCAAACAGGATTTATCAAAAATCAACGGGGCTAATCTTTCTCTTTGTGTTTCTGATACTTTTATGGAGGCAGTTGAAAAAGATTCCGACTGGCCATTAGTATTTCCGGACATTAAAGATCCGGAATATGATCGAAAATGGACAGGCGATTTGGATGCTTGGAAAAAAATGGGTAAAAAAGTTATTGTTCATAAAATTGTTAAAGCGAGAAAACTTTGGGATTTAGTGGCAAGCGCCGCCTGGAAATCAGCTGAGCCGGGCGTCGTTTTTATGGAGAGATATAACAAACTTTACAATAATTATTATTGGAATAAAATTATCTGTGTCAACCCTTGTGTTACCGGAGACACTTTAGTCAATACCACTAACGGATTGATTACAATGAAAAAACTTTATGAAAAGCGCTTGCCTTTTAGAGTTGTGGTTAACGGAAAAGATTACCTTTCGACTGCCGTTAAGTTGACTGGAAAAAAACAGATTTACCGTCTAATTACTAAAGAAGGATATCAATTAAGATTAACAGCAGATCATAAGGTTTTTACTCCTTTTGGGAAAAAGTCAGCAGGCGAACTTAAAAAAGGCGAAAAAATTATTTTGGCAACAGGCGGATATTTTGGAACAAAAGGGACATTGGATGAAGGCAGAGTTTTAGGTTGGTTGGTCGGTGACGGATCAATAAAAAAGGATGTCGTTACTTTATATTTTTATCAAAAAGAAAAACAAGAACTGGCTCCCAGATTTGCTTTGATGGTAGAAAAAATGGTTGAAGGAGAACAGGTCGTTGCCCGGCCTTATCATATTGCTCCCCAGTATATTGAAAAAGAGAATAAGACTGTGATTGAGTCGGTAAGATTATGGCGAATTGCTTACCGATACGGTTTATCTCATGAAAATAAATATCAAGTACCGGAAGCGATTTTTGCCGGTTCGGAAGGCATTCAGAGAGGATTTTTACAAGGAATATTTTCTAGTGATGGAACAGTAATTGGGACGATAGAAAAAGGAGTTAGTATAAGATTAACATCAATAAAAAAATCTCTTCTTATTAGTGTCCAAAGATTACTTTTAAATTTTGGCATTTTTAGTAAAATCTATGAAAATCGTCGTCAAGAAGGAAAAAGGTTCTTACCTGATGGTCGAGGAGGACTAAAATTATATAATTGCCAAGCTTATCATGAACTGGTAATTTCCAAAGAAAACTTAATAAAGTTTTCCGGATTAGTGGGATTTTTACAACAGGAAAAACAAAACAAACTACAATCTTTTCTTTCTTTATACCGTCGCGGTCCTTATAAAGAAAAGCCGGAGGCAACTTTCTTGAAATTAGAAAAAGAAGAAATTGAGGAAGTTTTTGACATTACTGTTGAAGGAATTCACGGCTTTTCCGCTAACGGACTATTGGTTTCTAATTGTGGCGAGGAAGGATTGCCTCCATGGGGCGTATGTAATTTAGGATCAATAAATTTATCAGCTTTAGTTAAAGGAAAAGATATTGATGAAAAAGGAAAATTTGATTTTAATGCTTTGAAAAATATTGTACGAATAGCAGTTCGTTTTCAAGATAACGTAGTTGATATGGATCCGTATATCTTTGAAGGTATTCGTAAAACTCAACTTGAAGGAGAAAGAAGGATAGGGCTTGGAACAATGGGATTAGGTGATACTTTGATTAAATTACATCTTCGATACGGCTCACCGGAATCTCTTGAGTTTATTGACTATGCTCGTGAAAAAGGAAGCTTTGTTAAATATGATAGAAAACTTTATTTAGAAGGAAAGTTTGTAGACCAACTACCTGATGATGTCAAAAAATCAATTAAAAAGAATGGAATAAGAAATTCTTTACTTTTGATGCAAGCCCCAACTGGATCAACCTCTTTGATGGCTGGGACTACCAGTGGAATCGAGCCAGTCTATGAATTTGAATTTATCAGAAAAGATAGAATTGGCACTCATATAATCCGCCATGATCTTTATGATTCTTGGTTTAAAAAACATTCAAAAGAAGTCGAAGCTGAAAAGGTAAAAAAACCAGAATGGTTTGTTTCTGCTAATGAGCTAACACCGGAAGATCATGTAAAAGTTCAGGGAGTGATTCAAAAATATGTTGACGCTTCAATTTCAAAGACGGTTAATGCTCCAACTTCTCACACAGTTGAAGATGTCAAAAAACTTTATAATTTAGCTTATAAATTAGGATGCAAGGGAATTGCCTACATGAGGGATGGCTCTCGACCCGGCGTACTCGAGCGAAAACCTGAACCAGCTGAAGCCAAGACCAGCAAACAAGTAGTTTGCCCTCCTCCCTCTTACACTATTAAACCCCGCCCGATGGTTGTTCACGGCGCTACTTACAGAATTAATACACCGGTTGGAATTGCTTTTATTACCTTAAATACCAATGGGGGCAATCCTCCGGAACCATTAGAAATTTTTATTAATGTTGGTAAGGCTGGAAGTGATGTCTACGCAATGGCTGAAGGTTTAGGAAGAATGATTTCGGTGGCTTTACGTTTTTCGTCTCATATTTCTGTTTTTGATCGTGTCAATGAAATTATTACCCAACTGCAAGGAATTGGAGGAGCAAGAACCATGGGATTTGGAAAGGATAGAATAAGAAGTCTGCCTGACGCAGTTGCCAAAGTACTATCGATGCATTATGGAATGAATGGGGAGGAAAAACCCAATGGAGTTGTTAAAGAAGACCCAAAATTAGTAACCGCAACGACTCAACCGTCATTGATTCAACCGGCAGTAGCTGTTGCCCGATCAACCTCTTTTGATATCTGTCCATCGTGTGGTGAGGTAACCTTAGTCCACGAAGAGGGTTGTAAGAAGTGCTATGGTTGTGGATACTCTGAATGTTAATATGTCTATCTATACCCGCACTGGCGACTTTGGAACAACCGGTCTTTTTGGTGGGAAAAGAATTTCAAAAGCCGACTGTCAGATTGAGACCTATGGATCAATTGATGAGTTAACCTCCTACATCGGTTTAGTCGTAGTTAAATTAAAAGATAAGAAAGATGCCGATTCTCTTGTCAAAATTCAAAAAGACCTTTATCAGATAATGGGATTTTTGTCCGGAGCAAAAACCGACTTATTATTTTTAGAAGACAGAGTTTTAACTTTTGAAAAAAATATTGATCTGATAGAAAAAAAACTACCAAAATTGACTAAGTTTATTATCCCAGGTGGTAATGAAGTCTCCGCATTATTCCATATTCTAAGAGTAAGCTGTCGTCGTGCTGAAAGAATTTTTGTTGAATATTTTAATAACAATCGAACAATGAAACAATCAAACAATATACTAATGTATTTAAATCGTTTATCTGACCTTTTTTTTACCTTGGCACGAAAGTATGGAAAAGATAATGAAGTTGTTTTATAATCACTAAGCTTATATGAAAAAAATCCAAACATTAATTTCTTACACGGTAATAATTTTGTTAGCGGTTTTTGCCAGATTAACTCCCCATGCACCGAATTTTGCTCCAATCGGAGGATTGGCTTTGTTTTCAGGTTCACACTTTAAAAAGAAAATTGCCTTGTTAATTCCAATAACCGCAATGTTTCTCTCTGATATATTTTTAGGTTTCCACAAAACCATTCCCTTTGTTTATTTGAGTTTTATTATTATTGCTTTAATCGGAGGATTAATAAAAACTAATAAATGGCAGTCGTTACTCAAAGCGAGTTTAGTTTCTTCAATTTTATTTTTTTTGATAACTAACTTTGGCGTTTGGGCAACCGGCACAATGTATCAAAAAAACTTAAGTGGTTTGATGCAGAGTTATGTAATGGGTCTACCATTTTTCCGAAACACACTCCTTTCTGATTTATTTTATTCCTTTTCCTTTTTTTATGGATATAGATTTTTATCAAATATTAATTTCAAAAGACTGCTTGCTAGGCTCAATATCTAATCTCAATAATATTTTGTCATAATAATCTAAAAGTATACTTTTGTAGGTTATAAGCGGTTGACATATAAATATATTTCAAATACACATTTTATATGTAGGGAACAAATATTTTTGTTCCCTACAAAAATCATGAACGTTATAAAACATCGAAAACAAAATCGTTTAAACGGATTCAATTATTCATCAAACGGATATTATTTTGTAACAATCTGTACAAAAGATCGAGAAAAATATTTTGGAAATATTATTGATAATAAAATGGTCTTAAATAATATTGGTGAAATTGTAAATACATGTTGGTTGGAAATACCAAATCATTTTCCCAATGTTGAATTAGACGAATTTCAAATAATGCCAAATCACGTACATATGATAATTATCATCAATAATAAATCAAATACCAAAAACAAATCACCTGTAGGGAACAAATATTTTTGTTCCCTACAAAATATCAATATATCCTGGCAAACAAAATTATCAGGATCATTATCATCTGTAATACGTGGTTTCAAAATCGGCGTAACCAAAAAATGCAGAACAAACAATAATAAAATTATTATTTGGCAAAAATCATTTTATGACCAAATCATCCGAACAGAATATTCTTTATATTTTATCCGCCAATATATTCATGACAATCCATTAAATTGGGAGTCGGATAGAAATAATTTTAATAATAAAAATAAGGTATAGTATTTTTGAATTTTTACCCCAAAACCGGAAGAGGAAATTTTTCTTTTAGATATTTTTTATATAACTCTACAGCCTCTCCATGATCAAAGGCGATCACTTCTTTTGCAGGTAATTTATCCAAATCAAACCACTGTAATTTAGTTACTTCTTCATCAGATTTACCGGTTCGTTTGACCGCATTGGCAATAAAGATAAAATCAACATTTTGACGATCTTCGTGAGGGCGATTTGGATTATCGTTAATCCTAAAAAGTTGCAGATTTTCAATTTCCCAACCGCTTTCTTCCATAACTTCCCGAGTGACAGCTTGAACAAGATTTTCTTTGTGATTAAAAAACCCACCAAGTAAGCCCCACTTTCCCGATTCAGATATTGGCTTACCATTTAGAGTTCCTCGTTTCCCAAGAAGTATTTGATCATTCTTAATGACAATTGCATTGACGGTCACGTGACGAAGAAAAGCTTTATTATTATTTTCAAAATAACAAGTGATCATAAGTGTATTATAATCAAATTATGTCAAAAAAAAATTATACACCGATTGATGATTTATTGGGGGCCGGTCTCCCAAAAGAGGCCGAGCCGATTGCGACGGAATTTGAAATAAAAGAACCTGTGGAACACAGTCCTGAAGAAGAAGTAAGGCCGTTTGTCAGTCCAAGGGCGGAAACAATTGAACTGCCACCAGATTTAAAAAAACTAGGACTACAGGCAGTTTCTCACTCCCAATTCCCCAGTTATAAAAATATTAAGTTACCGTTAAGCGACGAAAAAATTGTTGTTGGCCAAAAAGCACCTATCACATCATCCATCAGGTGGTTGGCAACTTTTGCCCTGTATATTCTTGCCCAAGCACATCTTGGGTTAAAGGTAGTTCACGGGCATGTGATAAGAGTACTAAAACGATAAATTAGATAGAATCGGATGAAATCAGACGAAGTCAGATAAAATCAGTAAAAGCAAAACTGATTATATCCGATTAAATCCGATTTGATCTGATTACATCCAATCTAGATGGCTTTGTTTATTTCTGTTAAAAATCCTTCTTTGCTTTGTGCTCCAACGAATTGACCGACGACTTGGCCATCCTTAAAAATTAAAAAAGTTGGAATAGAAAAAACTTGATATTGAGAAGACAGCTCTTGATTTTGATCAACGTCAACTTTAACAAACTTTACATTTTTTACCTCTTCAGCCAACTGATCGATGATCGGTCCGGTCATTTTACATGGGCCGCACCAGGTGGCAAAAAAATCAACTAACACAGTTCCTTTATTTTTTAATACCTCTGCTTCAAAATTATTTTTATCAAGATGAGCAACTATCATAACTTCATATCTTAGTACGGGTAATTTTTAATGTCAAACGCAGATTATACGGCTGGTATCTATCGTCAAAAAAATCCCTTCTTAATAATCCAACTGCTCACTTTTGTAGGTTATAAGCGATTGACTAAAATAACACATTATTTATTATTTTATTTAGCGAGCTATTTATTTAGCGAGTTTTAAACTCGTTAAGCTCGCTAATATTATGTTAGCAAAAATATTTTCAGGTACAGTCATCGGTCTAGATGGAATTTTAATTGAGGTAGAAGTAGACGTTGCCTCAAAGGGATTTCCTGGTTTTACAATAGTTGGCCTTCCTGATAAAGCAGTTGGGGAAGCTAAGGAAAGAGTCAGGGCAGCCATTAATAATGCCTCATTTAAAATTCCCGATACCAGAATTACTGTCAACTTAGCCCCGGCCGATATTCCTAAAGTTGGTTCGGCTTTTGATCTGCCAATGGCAGTTGGGATTTTATCGGCAGGCGGAATAATTAAAAAAGAAATTCATGATAGTCTCTTTGTAGGAGAACTATCATTAAAAGGAGATGTCCGTCGAGTTCCTGGAGCTATTTCAATTGCACTTCTGGCGAAATCAAAAAAAATCAAGAAAATTTTTGTTTCTCGGGAAAATATATCCGAAGTGATTTTAGTTGACGGAATTGAAGTTTATCCAGTCGACAATCTTATAAATTTGATTTTACATTTGAATGAAGTTAAATTAATTTCTCCTTTTCCCCCTCAGGATTTTATCAGTCTTATAAAAGAAGAAAAATATGATTATTTGTTTGAAGATATCAAAGGCCAAGAGACAGCCAAGCGGGCGCTGGAAATAGCCGCCGCCGGATTTCACAATATTATTCTTAAAGGTCCGCCGGGAACGGGTAAGACACTTTTGTCACGGGCTTTTCCATCGATTCTTCCTTCGATGGAAAAAGAGGAAATTCTTGAGGTGACAAAAATTTATTCGGTGGCAGGACTACTCCATAATCAAAGCTTTATTGCCAGTCGGCCTTTCCGTTGCCCTCATCACACAACCTCCAGAATCGGTTTGGTTGGCGGTGGTTCAAATCCCTCTCCTGGTGAAATTTCTTTAGCCCATCGGGGCGTTTTATTTTTGGACGAAATTCCCGAGTTTCCAAGAACAACTCTTGAAAGTCTTCGTCAACCCTTGGAGGATGGGTTTATTACAATCTCACGGGCATCGGGAACTTTGATTTTTCCTTCCCGCTTTTTACTTCTAGCAGCATCAAATCCCTGTCCATGTGGATATTTAGGGCATGAGACAAAACCCTGTCACTGTTTACCGGGGACAATTTTAAAATATCAAAAAAGATTATCAGGTCCGCTTTTAGATCGAATTGATCTTCATATTGATGTTCCTTCCGTACCGGAGGAAAAATTAACCAGTAATATTTTAAGTGAGTCTAGTCAAAAAGTGAGAAGTAGAGTGGTTAAAGCTCGGGAAATTCAAAAAAAAAGATTTAAGGATCTAAAAATTTTTACTAATGGAGAAATGTCTTCGGCTCAGATAAAAAAGTTTTGTCAACTGACTCCCGAGGCAGTTAATCTTTTAAAACAAGCAATTGCAAAGCTGTCTTTATCAGCGCGAAGTTATTTTAAGACGATTAAAATCAGCCAGACGATAGCGGACTTAAACGGGGCTACTAAGATTGAAGCTTCCTATGTTTCCGAAGCCTTGCAGTTTAGGTCGCATGACGAGTAAATGGATGAAATCAGATAGAATCAGACGGAGTTAGATAAAATCAGTAAAAAAACAAACCGATTACATCTGATTATATCCAATTAAATCTATTTTTATGTTTGAGATAAAAGATTTGAGAATATATCAAAAAAGTTTGAGTTTAGTAAAAGAAGTTTATATTTTAATTAAAAATAATTATAAATTATCGAAAGATTATTCATTATGCGATCAGATAAAAAGAGCCTCAATTTCTGTTCCTGCAAATATATCAGAGGGTTTTTTTCGTTCGAAAAAATCTACCAAAAATTATCTTGAAATTTCTTCAGGTTCATCTAATGAAGTAGTAACTCATCTTAAGGTTATTTTTTTAGTTTACGAAATAAATACAGATAAATTACAGGAAGAATACATAATTCTAGGAAAACAAATTAATGCATTTTCCTCAAAATTTTAGACTGATTATATCTGATTTTATCCGATTAAATCTGATTTCATCTAATCGGCCTTGACACGGGCGAAAACATTCTCTATACTTTTTTCATATGTTAAACTTCTTAGCTAAGGCAGGAGATGTTGAGTATCCAAAGGTTGAACTTGGGTTTGCAATTCCTCAATTTAATGATGTGTTAACTTTTATAGTGAGGTTTTTCTTTATTATTGCCGGTTTAGTTGCCCTTGTCTTTCTTCTGCTTGGAGCTTTGTCTTGGATTACGTCCGGAGGGAACAAAGAATCAGTTGATAAAGCTAGAGAAAAGATTCAGGCGGCGCTTGTTGGTCTGATTCTTATCTTCGTTGTTTTAGCAACGGTTGCAGTTATTGAAAACATCTTTTTCCCCGGCAATACAGGTTTAGGAATTACCAAACCTATTGTTTTCCCGGGGTTGATTAATTAAGACCATCATTAAACTATTATTCTGTGTTTAATATATTTTTACCTCTTTTTACAGTTTCTGCTCAGATTCAGGATTGGGAAACAGGTCCATCGGGGAACTGTGTTGTTGATGGTGTCCCAACACTTAAATGCTTGGAGATAGTCTTTGGTAACATTCTTTTTATGTCTTCTTTTTTTATAATTATTGTTTTATTTATTATGTTTGTCGTCGGCTCGTTTCGCTACCTGACTTCATTTGGTAATGCAGAGCGTATTAAAAAAGCCCAAGGAACTTTGAAGTATGCGCTGATAGGATTTATATTATTTGTCAGCGCATTTTTGATAATGACAATTATTCAAACATTATTTTTGGGAACGGGAACAGACAAACCCAATTTGTTTGAATTTAAGTTGGGAGAATGACAGTAAATGTTAAATGTTAAAAAAATATTAAATAACAAAATATTAAACGTTTTTATGTTTAACAGTTTAAACTTTAATAGTTTATTTAACCTTTAATCTTTAAGATTTAATATTTACTTTGAGGGTGTTACGAAGATTACCTTCACTCCTTTATCTTCCGGAATGGGCGAGGCCATTTTATTTTTTTCCTTAATAAAATTATAGGAGACAAATGCTAAGAGTGCGATTCCGATGGCGATTAAAACGATTCCTAATCCTTTCATATGTTTATTTTTTCTTTAATAATATATTTCGGTCTTTTCTGTACTTCCTGATATATTTTACCAATATATTCACCGATTATTCCAATCGTGATCAGTTGAATACCTCCAAGAAACATAATGGCCGTAAAAAGACCAGCCCAGCCAATGACAAACGATTGAGGGGAAATAGCTTTTCTGATCAGTTCATAGATAATTCCCAAGAAGCCAAATATACCGGACATAAACCCAAAGTAAGTTGCAATTCGGAGTGGTTTGACGGAAAAAGAAGTAATTCCCTCTAAGGCAAAATTCAACATTTTAAAGAAGCCATAATGAGTTTGACCTGTTAATCTTTTCTCTCTTTTAAAAAATACAAATTCAGTTGGGTATCCACCCCAAGATACTAAACCCCGCAAAAAACTTGGTCTTTCATGAAGATTGTTTAAAAATTCAACCACTTGTTTGTCAAGGAGTCGAAAGTCACCCACTTCTTGGGGAATTGGGGTGTCAGACAAAAAATTAATTAGTTGATAAAAGATTGTTGCTGTAGTTTTCTTAAAAAAATTATCACCTTGTCTTTCATTTCTTTTTGCGTAAATGATCTTTGCGCCCGCTTGCCATTTATCAATCATCTGAGGGATAATTTCCGGAGGATCTTGTAGGTCGGCGTCAATCGTAATTACACAATCACCATGGGCGGCCCCATAGCCAGCAACGAGTGCCATTTGATGTCCAAAATTTCTATAAAAAGAAATTAATTTAATCCGATTATTTTTGTTGACTTGTTTTTTAACCATTTCCGGAGTTTTATCTTTTGAACCATCATCAACAAAAATAATCTCATATTGATAATTTTTTAAAATCGGAATAAGACGTTTGAGCAACGGTTCAATATTTTGTTCTTCATTAAAGACGGGGATGATGATGGAAAGTAAGAAGTTATTCATGAGTTTATTATATCATTTAGCCCGATTAAAAATAAAATATTTAGTATAATTTAAGAGCAAATTGACAATACGGGGTAGTGTACGGCTGCACAGGAGGCTCATAATCTCCTAGACCGCGGTTCGACTCCCGGCCCCGTAACATCAATTTATTTTAAAATATAACTCCCACCACTGTTTCCAATTGGGGGAGGGTGTTGGGGTAATTGAAACGGATGTTTTGATTGGAGCGGGGATGATCAAAGCAATTTCATTGTCTTTCAATAAATTAAGATCGTTGCGGATGGTTTTTTCTATTTCCTCGGTGCTTTTTTTACGGACAGATTCAGTTTTTAGTTCGATATTGCGTTTTTTTTCTTTTTCAAAGTTTTGTTTAAATTGTTGGTAAAAGTCGAGTTTGCTTTTATAACCAAAAAGATTTTTAAGTAAGGAGGAAAAGAGAAATAAGAGGAGGAAGATAAAAATAATATTTTTGATCAATCTCATGATTTCATTATACTTTGTAGCGTTTTCATTATTCTGCCTGGGTCGGCCTTTGATTTCAATTGCTTCATACAGATTCCAATAATGGCTTTCTGATTGTTATCAAAGACAACCTGATTTTCTTTTATTACCTTTTCAATTTCTTTTTTTAGTTCTTCATCGCCTATCTCTTTAGGTAAATAAGAAGAAGCAATTTCTAACTGTTTTTTATTATCCTCTGCCAGCTCTTTTCGTCCACCTTTTTCAAAAGCCTCAACAGACTCCTTCAATTCTTTGATTACTTTTCTCAAAACAATCAATACCTCATCATCATTCAATTCTGATTTTTTATCAATCTCTTTATTCTTTATCTGTGCTAAAATGAAACGGAGAATACCAAGTTTGGTTTTTTCGCCCGCCTTAAGAGCGGTGACTTGATCATCTTGAAGTTTTTGTCTTAACATAGGATAATTATAGACTCTAATATGAAAAAAATAAACAAGGATATAATCTTACTTTTTGGAAACATTCAAAAAGTAATCTCCAGTAAACCGACCACTAATCAAATGTTTGAGGAGGTCCAGATGATGAAGTTTAAGATCAAACCAATCCAGGGAGATCTGATGTCTTTTAATTTAAAAAATCAACAGTTTATTGAAAGTTTATGGAGCTTAGGAAAGTTAGATGAATTTTTTTTTAGAGAAGTCCCTTCACTTTCCAAAAAAGAAAAAGAAATTTTTATGAAATTTTTTGATAGTCTATATTTTAAATATCAGCAACAACTTAATCAGTCTAATCTTCAACAAAGAAGACTGACTTTGAAAAGAACAGGCTTATTAGAACTGGAGATTTATAAAGAAAGAAAGTTGAAGAAAAAAGTTAATTGATATGAAAAAATTTCCAGTCGTTATTGATTTAGAAACGAAATATACTTTTAGAGATTTTTCAGAACACGCTAAGCTTGGTATTACCGTTTTAGCATTATTTGATTATCGAGATAATTCACAAAAAATTTTTACAGAAAAAGATCTTAACAATCTTTTTCCAATTTTGGAAAATTGCTCATACATAATTGGTTTCAATATTAATAGTTTTGATTTACCGGTCCTGCAACCGTATTATCCGGGAGACATTAAACATTTTAAAACTTTTGACATTTTAGACGATATAAAAAAAATTCTAGGGAGAAGATTATCTTTGAATGATACGATCAGGGCGACTTTAGATAAAAAAAAGACCGGTCATGGACTGGAAGCGATTGATTTTTATAAAGAAGGAAAATGGGATGAGTTAAAAAAATATTGTATGGACGATGTCATGTTGACAAAAGAACTTTTCGAATATGGAGCTAATAATAAAAAAATTTATTATTTGAATGAAAATGGGAAAGTCAATATCAAGGTTGACTGGGAAAAATACTTGGAAGATGAAGGAGGGGGGGAGATGCCTCTGACATTGCCATTTTAGTTTATAAGGTAGGGAACAAAAATTTTTGTTCCGTACAATAAAGTATGACAACACAAAAAGAAATAATCAAAATCAGAAAGCCGCAGCCGGATTATCCAGTGATGAAGGCAATAAACGACCGATTTAGTCCAAGATATTTTTCGGATGAGAAAGTTAAATCGAGCGATATTAATTTAATATTTGAAGCGGCTCGTTTTGCTCCATCAGGATGGAATTTTCAACCGTGGTATTTTTACTGGGCAAAAAAAGGAGACGCATCTTATGGTAAAATCATTTCCTGTCTGGCAAAGTATAATCGGTTTGCGAAAACGGCCCCGGTTTTGATAGTTGCCTGTTTCATTAAAAAATTTAAAGGAAAAAAAACTTATTACCGTCATGACCTTGGAGCGGCCGTCATGTCTTTGGTTCTTCAAGCGCAACACCTTGGTTATTACTGCCGGCAGATGGGAGATTTTAATAAAAATAAACTGGTTAAATTATTTAACATTGACATAAATCATTTCCCTTTCGTTGTGATAGCTCTTGGGAAATTAGGAGATTATAAAAATATAGATAATAAATTGCTTAAGAGAGAGTTAGATCCAAGACCGAGAAAAAAGGATTTTGTAAAAAAATTAGATTAATTAAAACCTTCTTATAAAAAACATAAAACCAATAATTGGACTGGCGCCGATGGACGGAGTGACCGATGCTCCTTTCCGCTACATCACTGATATCTACGGGAAGCCGGATATTATTTATACGGAATTTATTTCTGTTAAAGGGTTAATCTTAGGTAAGGCGGTTATACAAAGAATGTTATTACACCATAAAACAGAGACAACAACAGTTGCCCAGTTTTTCGGATGCGAACCTGAATATTTTTATCAAGCAGCCTTAGTTGCGCTGGAAAAAGGATATGATGGAGTTGATATTAACATGGGTTGTCCGGATAAAAGTGTCTTTCACCGGGGAGCTGGAGCCGGTTTAATTCTTCAACCAAAGTTAGCTAAAGAAATTATTTTATCGGTAAAAAAAGGAGTCAAAGATGGAAAAGAAAAATATAATATTGAGAGAAATATTACTGTTTCTATCAAAACAAGGACGGGCTATCGAGAACCGCAGACAAAAGAATGGATAAGTAATTTATTGGAGACGGAGCCGGACGTCATCTGCATTCATGCCAGGACTTTTGCCCAAAAATATTCGGGGTTGGCTGATTGGAGCCAGATAGGAATTGCCGCCGATTTGGCAAAAAATACCAAGACGAAAATATTTGGAAATGGAGATATAAAGAGTAAGAACCAAGCAATACAAAGAATTAAAGAATTTAATTTGGCAGGAGTTTTGATCGGTCGGGCAGCCTTAGGCAATCCTTGGATATTTAAAGGGGTTATTCCAACGACGAAAGAAAGATTTAAGGTACTTCTTGAGCATTGTAAAAAGTTCGTCGAATTTTTTCCAACAGCCAACCTAAGCATCATGAGGAAACATTTGGGTTGGTATGCAAAAGATTTTCCCCATGCCGCTGAAGTTCGCAATGAACTGATGCAGGTAAACAGCATCGAGAACGTGAAAAAAATACTTTCTAAAACCCAAGAGTTTCTTTGACTAAAATCAATTTAATTCTGTTTGGTACCGCTTCTTTTTCAATAATTACCCACTTGCCAAAACCGCTTTTCATACCATAGATAATTTTGTATTCGAGCAAAAGCTTCTTCAAGATCGGCAACGATTTTATTGGCGCCGGCAACGATCAAAACATTTTTGGCAGCAAAAGGCAGGGCTCCGACCCGACTACCCGAAAAATCAACCGCTACCAACTTACCGTCCTCAGTAATAGCATTGACACTGGCTAAAAAATAATCAGTTTCGGTTAAGGCCCTTCTTCTTAGGTCAGACTGTTTTCCATAGTCTTTTTCTTTAAGGATCTTTTCGTGTAAATTTTTCCATTTATGATTACCTGATTTTAGTATTTCAGCAAATCCAACCTGTATCAGAGTCGTTGAAGATCCATTCATTATTTTCGAACCTTCAGGGACATTTTTTAATATTTCCTTAAGCGCCTGTTCCTTATTCTCAACAAAAATGACGTCAATTCCATGATTTTTAAGTGCGCCAATAGTTTTCTCTATTGTTTCATTATTTGGTATTTTTATATAATCCATGCCTGTATACTAACAAACTTATAATTTATTTGCATTAAGACTGTTTATCATCCCCGTGCTTTGCCAGCCGTAGTCTTGACAAAGGCTGGAAGACGGGGATCAAGATTAAATATACCTTTTTATTATATATTAATGTGTTTTTAATTGACCCAAATTGTCCGGCAAGTGGTCTATTCCGCTAAATTCTTTAACTGTTATTGAATGCACTTTTGCTTTAGCATCGCGGCTCATATGGGTATATGTCATTTTTTGCTTTCCACCAATACTTTCACAATCGTCCTCAATAAGAATATCTGGCATTAGTTTTTCGGCAACATCTTTATAGTCCTCACCTTGTTGACGATATAACAAATTCTGGGAGTCTGGGAAACCATATTTTTGTAAAACATTCCCGATTGCTTCAATTTCACTTTTAACTCGTCGTGAAGAAAGGTAAAAAATAGTTGCTCCTTGTTTTTTCCATTTTTTAATTTTTTCTACGGCATTATAAACAGGAATATAACTTTGATAATTATGAATGCCATCCGGATCATCGATCAAAATTCTAAATTTTTTGCTTTGTTGGACGATTTCTTCACGAATTTTTCCTTTCGCAGAACCGGGCATTAAAACTGTTCCCTCGGTGAAGATAAGAATAGTCATACGTAAATTATACTGAATTATTTTTCCCACCTCAAAATAAAAAGATTGATGCGCCTAAAATCTATTTTGTTCCTTTTTACTAATAAACTGATTAATATAATCTTTGTACCAAAATTCTCTTCCGTACTCAACATTTTTGTCCCTCTGTTCTAAAATATTGATTTCTACAAGTTTTTTAACTAATTCATTAGCTTGAGGTCGAGATAATCCAGTCCACTCCTCAACTTTTTTAATATTTATAATTGGTAATTTGTATAAATTCTCTAATACCGTTAGGGCTGTTTTAGTTCTTCTTCCAAGCATATGAATTTTTCTAACATCACGCTTACTTAATTCATTAATTTTTTTTGACGTTTCAATTGCCTCATTAGCAATTATTGCAACACCATCAAGAAAAAAATCCAACCATATAGATATGTCACCATTTTCACTATGGTAATTATTTAATGAATCATAATAAGATTGTTGATTATTTAAAAAATATTCTGAGAGATACAGAACAGGTCTTTCTAGTACCCCCAATTTACAAAGATAAAAAGTAGTCAATAATCGTCCTGTTCTTCCATTACCATCTAAAAATGGATGAATAGTTTCAAATTGAGCATGAGCTAAGGCAGCTTTTATTAAAGGTGAATATTCATCTTCTACGTAGAGAAATTTTTCAAAATCACCAAGTGATTGAACCATTTCATGAGGTGGAGGTGGGACAAACTTTGCCGTATTTGGAGAACCGCCGCCTATCCAATTTTGAGAAATACGAAAATCGCCGGGAGTTTTTCCAGGAGCATCTATTGTTTCTTCCAATAATACTTTATGAATTTCTCTTATAAACCTTAACGATAATGGAAATGTTTCAAGTCTTTTTAGACCGTATTCCATGGCTGAGATATAATGTAGGATTCTATCAACATCCTGTGGAAACTTATTCTCAATCTTTGCTTCGCTCTTAATTACATCAATAATTGTGGCTTTAGTTCCCTCAATTTCGCTTGAGCGAGCCGCCTCTTTTCTTATATACATAAAAATAAAAAAATCAAGGTCAGGCAGTAATTGAGTAATTCCATCGAGTTTCCCTAGCATTAAATTAGCTTTTGCGTGTAGTTGTTGGGTCTTTGAATTTAAAGATATTAATTGCCCCGGTGGAAATTTATCCGGAACGAATGCCTTATAACCAGCTGGTTGTTGAACAATATGGCCTATTTTCATAAAATTTTATAACTATTAGATGTTAGGATTGTACCATTAAAACCTAACATATGTCAAGTAGAAGTTAGGTTTTAGAAATTATCTCATTTTTTCCACCTCGAAATAGAAAGATCAATGAGGTAGGGAACAATAGGTGCGTCGGGTTTATTTTTTAAGAAGAAAATATAAAAATTTATCTACTATATTTCTGATTGTAGCTACTCCTTTAACTTCAGGTGGAGGACCTGATGAAAAATTTTGTGGAGGAGGGCCTTGATTTTGTTCTGGCGGAGGACCCTGATTTGGGGGCGATTCCCGTCTTTTTTCCGATGGCTCCTGAAAATTTTCTGGAGGACGAAATTCTTCATCAGGCCGCTTAAATTCAGAGGAACCTTGTGGAGGACCTTGGCCCCGACATTTTTCTGGGTTCCCCTTGCAAAATTTTTCCATATCTTGCGGTTGTATATTTTCCGGTTTCATATTTTGGGGTTGTCCACCACCAAATTGTTCTTTACATTTCTCGGGATTTTCTTTACATAGTTTTTCCATTTCTTCCCGCTTCACTCCTTCCGGCGGTTTGTCTCGCTCTCCCTCTTTCCCTTCCGGGCCTGGTCCGAATTTTTGACATTCTGACGAATTTTTTTCACAGTATTCTCTACACGATGATTCGCTAGTACATCCACCTGGGCCTCGAAATCCTTCTTGCGACGGCCCATCACGGCGTTCCTGGCCTTCAGGCGGTTTAAATTTAGAACATTCATTAAAGTTATCAGGACTGGAACAAAATGTTTTGCAGGACTCTTCAGAATTACAACCACCTGGACCTCTTTTTTCCTCGCCCCCTTTTAATCCTGTTTGTTTGGCAAACTCCGAACATTTTTGTCGATTCCCCTCCTGCTCGCAGATTGATTTACAGGTTTGAGGTGAATCACACCCCAGAATTTCTTTTGCTTTCGTAAGAATCTCCTGATTTTTTGGACTCAATATTTGCTCTTTCACCAACCCTGTTTTTTTGGCAAAGTTGGTACATTTCTCAAAATTTTCCTCTTTTTCGCATATATTTTTGCACTCAGTCTCTGAATTACAACCCAACTCTGTTTTTGCATGTATTAATATCTCATCGGTCTTTCGTTCCTCGTAAAATCCTTTTTGTTTAGCGTACTGAATGCAGGTGTCACGGTGAGTTTCGTCTTCGCAATAGTTGCGGCAGCTTGTGTAATCTGCGCAGTTCCCAAGACTTGCAATAGGATAGGTTACCCCGTATTTTTTAGCAGCCTCTTCATTTGTAGTCTGACCTTTTATTAAAGAAGGTGAATAGAAAAAGAAAACGGTAAATAATAAAAAAAGAAATAATTGACGGATTGATATGTGTTTCATTTTAGATTGTCAAATGGATTGGTATTTTTGGAAAACGGGTTTTGATACTGGGTTTTATCGTTAAACGGATTTTCATATTTTGTCTCAATAGGAACATTCATTTTGTTTTCAGCCTGAATGGTTGGTGTTGGAGAAAACGCACTGTTTTTCGTGGTCTGATTTTTTCTTATTATAAAAACAAGTAGACTAGTTACTATAATAATAATAAAAATAAATGTCTCAATAAAAAGAATAAGTTTCAAACGACTGGGTTTTGTTGGCTGAGTAACTGGTTGAGTAACGTCATCCACCATAGTATCACTATTACATAAGTAAACGGAGTTGTCAATTGGTCAAAAGTTGAAAACCAATGCCAAATCTGTTTTACTAAAATTAGAATGAAAACAATCGTTTATTATTCAGGGAAAATAGAAACAAAAGGCCGGGAGTGCTTCGTTGGGAATCAAAAAGTCGATTGTCCACAAACAGGTAAATCATTTACTATTGCGGGTGATAAACTAAATCTTTTACCACAAATTCCTGTTTTAGAAAAACGCAGCGATCCGATTTTCTTCACAATTCTTCTGGTAATAATTATCTTCTTTTCCGTCTTAGTTGTATTTAAAATTAAAATTTTTGGCAAAACTTTAGAAGAATACATTAAGCCAATTTGGTATTTTATTCTTATTTCCATCGCGGCGGTCGCCTGGCAGTATTTGTTTGGACTAAAGATTGATGATGGCTTAATGTCATTAAAGATTAGTCAGTTGGTTTGGGAAATTTGCATTGCCGCTTCAGCTTATAAATTAATCAAAACAGCCAATTTCGGTTATGGCAACTTATTTTTCTTGGCAGTTTTGTATAGCCTAATTATTCATGGCCTAAAAGCAAGTGTCAGATATCTTTTTTACACCAAAACATTTTTATATTTGTTGGATCGGTTTTTATATGGCAGTCTTTTGGTGATGGTGATTGTTTTTATTGGAGGATCGATGTTTATTTTCTTCAGAAAAAAAGGGATTATTAAATTTTAAACTATTGAGCCGAACAGTCTTGAGGACAAGATTGTTTGCTTTCGTTTAAATTCGGTTCGCAAAAATCGTTACCACAAACAGCTTTGCCCGAGGGAGCGGTTTTTTCTAGCTTAAAAATATTCTTAATGAAATTTAAGATTATTTCCAGCAAACTCGGTTTCCGACCCCCCTGATCTACTACTCCAAAATTGGCCATCAGTTGACTTTCCGGGGAAGGCTCAATGATGCTCGAGCAGTTAAAAGTTTTTCCTCGGTCTTGAGAAATATATGTTTCAAAAAAATATACCGATCCGCCCGTACCGGCCGCAATATATTTTCCATTTGCCGAGATATCAATTTCTTCCAAGTATTCATTGAAAGGAACTTCAATGCCTGTTTTTTTGCCGCGGTCAAAAATATAAAGTTTGTTATCCGTTCCGCCTGCCGCAATAAAACTTCCGTCATCAGCAATATCTATTCCTCCCAGGGTAGTATTAACAGTCCAAGAAGTAATTGGCTGACTTGATTTGCTATCAAAAATATATGCCTGCCCGCCAAAAGTGGCCGCACCGATAAATTTTCCATCAGGTGTAAAATTTAATGCTCTTACTGAACTGCCATTTTGCGTTGGGAATTTCCAAACAGGTTCTTTAGAATTTGCCTTAAAAAGAAAGACAGCTCCGGCATCAGATTCGCTGCCAACGGCCATTAATGATCCATCAGCGGAATTTTTTGCTCTGTGTACCGGAGAATCACGGGTTAAAGGATCGCTTTTTATAAGTGGTTTATTCGAATCTTTTGAAAAAAGATAAAATCGCCTGTCCGGACAGCCCGTTGAACCGGTAATAAAACTTCCATCGCTGGAAAGCGAAACATCGTGAAAATTGCCGGATGAATGATAACTCCACAAAGGCTTTTCGTTTTTATCGTTCCATAAAATTAAGAGGTTTGAATTTTTATCTGATTCTTCCCCGGCAGTTGCTGCTGCCATATATTTCCCATCTTTAGAAATAGCAACGTTATAAGAAGAATTTTGAGCAGTATACATCCAAATGGGTTTTTTACTTGATTTATCAAATAGCGTAACTTTTTCTCCAAATGCGGCGATTATTTTAGAACCATCTCCTGAAATTGCGACTCCTCCTTTTACATCATCGCCAATTCTGCATTGCTCGCAAGCAAAAGACCAAAGAGGTTCTTTGGGTTTTTCGGTATCAAAAAGATAAACATGTTTTGAAGTTTTAGCAGCTAAATACTTTCCGTTGTCAGATAAAGAAATTCCTCCAACCCATTCTTTACCGGTTGAAAAGCTTAAGATTTTTTTACCAGATTGTTTACTGATTACAGCAATTTCATTTTTTTCAAATGCACTTTTGAAAAGAACGGGGCCATTGTCAGGCGAGTCGATAATTGCATCTCTTGTTTTTCCTAACCCGTTTGACGCTTCAAAATAATAGAAATTTGAGCCTAATTTATTTGGCACATATTTATAAAAGTATTTAACGCCTTTTTTATAGTCATTATCTTTGGGATTTGCTTTTTGCATATTGATCATTTGACCGTTAAAATAAATCTTGACATACTCAGGCTTTCGTCCCTCTTTGTCAAAATAAATTACTGAATATGTGTATCGCTGGCAAACTGGTCCCCAACTTGGGTAAACATGTCCTTCGAGAAGCTGCGGATCATTTTGCGTTTTTGGAAGTTTTGGAATCATTCCGCTTGGAGTATTTTTATCCTCGGCAAAGATAGAATTGAAAGAAAATAAAGAAAAAATTATGATAAGACTAACAATGATAAAATTTCTTACTTTCATAAAGAGCCTTAATTTAATTGAAGCAGAAAATGGTTTATAAAGCAAGAAGTGAAATTATTTTATCCATTGGGAACGAGAAAGATCAACCTTGTTATTTTTGAAAGATACTCCTTCATCAATTAACATTTTTTTCTTTTGAGCAATTCCACCAACTCCCGAATATCCTATTAGTTTTCCATCTGATGCAACGACCCGATGGCAGGGAACAATCGGAGCATCAGGATTGTTTTTCATGAAAACACCGACGGCTCTTGCAGCTTTTGATTTTCCAGCGAGTTTAGCCAGTTGTCCATAGGTGGCAACCTTGCCTTTGGGGATATAGCTACAAATTTTATAAACTTTGGTTTTAAAATTACTTTTCATATATAAAGGTAATTATAGTCTGGATTCCCTCCTTCGAGGGAATGACAAATGAATTAATTTTATACTAGGAAAACAGTAAATATTAGCTTTTATAGCTGAAAAAATCAGACTTTTTTGATAAAATGTACTTGCTCCTTAAAATATTTGGTTTCATTGAAAATTGTAAATTGATAATTGAAAATTAATTTCCCCTGTAGCTCAATCGGTAGAGCAGGATCCTGTTAAGATCAAGGTTAGAGGTTCGAGTCCTCTCGGGGGAGCCAGCACTGTTCTTAATATAACCTTTCGTCTCACAGTATTGACAAATACGTCTCATTTTGAACCGATTTTACTTCAAAAAGATACAATATATATCTTAAATTGATAGTTGACAGTTGACAGTCAACTGTCAACCTGATATAATACTTCCATATGGTTACAAACAAGCAAGTTACGTCGAAACAACTGGCTAAATATCTGGGTATATCCAGGCAGGCCTTGTTTAAACATTTGCCCAAGCTACTTGAAGAAGGCAAGATTGGTAAAATAGGAAGACCTCCGGTTGTATATTATTTTATTAAAGATCAAATAGTTTCAACTATAAAATCTCAAGATAATCAAATAGAATCTCAAATTATTGAAAAAAATTATTTGATAATTACTCCGACTGGAGAAAAATTGATAGGAATGGAAGGTTTTAAGTATTGGTGTGATAAAAATAAACTACCTCTAATAAAAACGATTACAGAATATGAAAAAACCTTTCAAAAATATGATAAATATAAAAAGGCTGGCTTGATTGATGGAACTTATAAATTAAAACACAGTTTCGATAAAGTCTATGTAAATAAAATATTTTATCTTGATTTTTATAGTATTGAGAGATTTGGTAAAACTAAGCTAGGTTGGATGCTTCTTTATGCTAAACAGAGTCAAAATAAAATTTTGATTAAAGAAATCTGTGAAAGCATTCAAAAAAAAATTAACGAACTTTTGGTTAAATATAATATTAACGCTGTGAGTTTTGTACCGCCTACGGTTAAAAGAGAAATACAACTGATGGCAGAAATAGAAAATAATTTGAATATCCATCTACCGATTATTAATCTGCAAAAAATTAAAACGGATTTGATAGTTCCTCAAAAGACGCTCAGTAAGATTGAAGATAGAGTTGAAAATGCCAGACAAACAATTATGGTAAACAATACTAGAAGCTATGACAATATTCTTTTAATTGATGACGCAATCGGTTCAGGAGCAACTATAAATGAAACAGCTAAAAAAATTCGAGAGAAAAAAATAGCAAAGAATAGAATTTATGGTTTGGCAATTACAGGGAGTTTTAAAGGTTTTGAAATAATAAGTGAAGTTTGAGTAAATTCAAGTAATTGGAAGCAAGGCACATTTAAAAACTATTTTTTAGCAGTATAATAAAAATATATGGACAACTTACAAATAGTTCGTGAATATATTGAAGAAGTAGAAAATAAAGGGAAGATAGATCAATCCGATAAATATTTAACTCCTCATTTTCAAATTCACAGTTTGCATCTAAATCCCAAACCTGTTGGAGATACACAGCCTAAAACTTATAAAGAGGCTTTACAACAATCTCAAGAAGCGCTATCAAATTCTCACAAAACAATAAATGATATTTTTATGCAAGGAGATAAAGTTGTTGTTTTATGGACTACAGAAGCTATTAACACGGGAAAGTTTATGGGAAATCCACCCACCAATAAGAAAGTTACATACTCAGGAATGACAATATTTAGATTAGAAAATGGCAAAATAGCAGAATATTGGTATGTTTGGGATAGATTAGGTCTCTATCAACAACTAGGTATCATTAAATCCTAAGATAATAATCTAAACTATTGTTCGAAACATTCCCTCAAAGCTAACCTGCTGAGAAATAAGGCGAAATTCGTCCATAAGCTTGTTTTTGGGTCTTGGGAGCAGATTGTTAATATTTTTTGATATCATATATTTATGAAAATTATAAATATAAAAGATGTTTTAAAAGAAGAATTTACTAACCTACCACTTTTTACTGGCAGAATAATGAGACAATCTCCTCTAAAGGATATTACAAGTTCAGACCTCAGTGTAGACTATATTAATTTTGCTAAAGGAGTAAAAAATAAACTCCATATGCATTCAAATGATCAAGTCTTGATTGTTACAAAAGGTCGAGGAATTATTGCAACCGAGGAAAAAAAATTTAAAATTAAAGAGGGTGATATTATATGGGTTCCTGCAGGAGAAAAACACTGGCATGGAGCAGTTCCAGGATCTAAATTTACACACATTTCGATAACAAAAGCTCACTCTAAACTTACACAGCTTGAAAAATAAAACTATAATTTCTTCATATATGAAGCAAAAAATAGAACAAATAAATAATAATGTCGAAGATCCGCTTTTACAGGAGGTCTTTGATTACCTTCATAAATTTGATTTTCATCTGGCCTTATTTATCCAAAGAAAATTTAAGATCGGATTTTCCAGGGCAGAGAGGATTCTTAAACAAATTGAAGCAAAAAAATTAATAAATTTACTTTAATTAATTAAAGTGCGGAATCATCTTATATTGGGTAAAGCAGAGTCATGATGGCATTTGGTTTGAGGAAATAGTCTTGATATAATAATCTCATGAAAATAGGAATTATTATCAGTCAAAATAATCCCGAGACAGTTTGGAACGCATTTCGTCTTGCTAATTTTTCGTTGAACAAAAACCATACTGTCAAAGTCTTTCTTATTAATAAAGGTGTTGAATGTAAGGAAATAGAAAGTCAACAATTTAACGTAAAAGAACAGATTGATAAATTTATTGCGCTAAATGGAAAAATATTTACCTGCGGTACCTGTCTTAAATTTAGAAAAAAAGAAGGAGTTTGCCCAATATCAACTATGGAAGATCTTCTCCTGATTATTGAAGAATCGGATAAAATTCTTTCGTTTTAATTTAGTTCCCGACCAAGTTCTGTTGCAAATAGAAATGAACGATAGTAATATAACATCAACGCTATGGAAATAACTCCGACTAAGTCTTTCAAAATGAACCCGTTTGTTGCTATTGTAATTGGAAGTATTATTGTGTTTTTTGTGATAAGTTTAGCAATAAATTTTTTTGCAAAAAAGAATATTAAAAAAGGAAAAGTTACTTTTACCGATACTAAAACCGGTCAAACAATTAACATTGGAGGAGAAAAATTACCAGATACATTTCCTAAAGATTTTCCAATATATCCAGGGGCTAAAGTAGTTTCTTCCGTATCCAACATCCAGCAAGGAAAGGGAAACGGGCTTCTCGTCACATTTACGATTCCGAGTGGACAGGGACTTAATAAGGTAGTTCCGTTTTATAAGAATGGACTAAACACAAGCGGATGGACAATCACGTCTTCTTTTGACTCGGACACTATTCAAACCTGGGCGATTGCCAAAGGCTCCACAGAGGGCAGTGTTGCTATAACAACCTTCGAAAGTGACCCAATGACGATTGTTGTGACACTTGGAGATAAAGAATAAAATTATAAAAAACATTTTTTTTATGATGCAAAGTGCCCTTGACAGACTGACAAAAGTTCATCCGGAAATGGAAATCTGGTGGGATTCTTCTCCTCTTATTTTTAAGTCTTGGGTAAAAAAGATGATCGACGCTGCGCCTTCAAATAAAAAATCTTCTTTAAAGGAACAGCTTAACCGTATCTACAATATTTCCGATCCGGCAAAAAGCTTGATCCGCGGTTGTACTACCAATCCTCCTTTGTCACTTGCCGCAGTCAATAGTGACCTGCCCTTTTGGAATAAGTGGGTTGACAACATGATTAAGACAAATAAAGGCTTGAGTCGTTATGAATATTTTATGTTGACTTATAAAGAAGTGATAAGACGAGGGGCGGAAATGATGTTACCGATTTGGAAAGCGACCGATGGAAGATATGGATATATCTCCGGACAACTTGATCCGCGCCTGATCACCGAAACGGAAAAGATGATTAAAATGGCTAAAGAAATTAGAGCGATTGCCCCAAACGTGATGATTAAAGTTCCAGCCAGTACAGAAGGAGTTGAGGTTGTTAAAGTTTTATCATCATTGGGAATCCCAACCAACGTTACCACTTGTTTTTCACTTCCACAAATTTGGGCAGTGGCCAAAGCCGCTAAAGAAGGGATGGAGTTGGGACTAAAAAATAAGGTTGATATGAGCAAATGGCGGGCCGTTATTACAATGATGATCGGCCGACTGACCGAACATCCGGTTCTGGATCAACAAGCGGAAAGACGGGGGATAAAATTATCTTGGAGTGATAAACATTGGCTAGGTATCTATGTTTTTCGAAAAGCTTACCAATTACTTGAAGAAAACGCCATGCCAAGCAAAATGTTGGCGTGCTCAATGCGCGACGGACCAATGGTTAATGGTAAATATCATTTCTGGGACGTGGAAAAAATTGCCGGCAATATTGTCTACACGATGCCTCCATATGTCTTGGAACCGCTTTTTAAACGCTGTAGCGATTTGAATTTTAGTGAAGAGATTTTATTAAATGATATTCCAAAAGAAGTCTTATTTAAGATGAGTAAAATTCCATATATCCAACAGGCATGGGATGAAAATGGTATGGAGGTTGACCAGTTTAATACTTTTCCAGCAACGGTTGCCACAGCCGAATTGTTTTCACAGGCTTCTGCTGGATTGGAAAATTATGTAGGAGAGAGAATGTCCAAATTAAAAATTAATCCGCCAGCTGGCGGAAAAAAATAAATATGAAAAAATCAATGGATAATTATTTCGTTCCGTGGATTAAACCATTAAAAATGTATGTCTCAAATCACATTGAATTAGCTTGGAAGAAGCCATCTCTTCACCGGATGATGTCTAACGAAAATCCGATCCCGCCTTCGGCAAAAATTCTAAAAACAATAGAAAAATACAGCAAAATTGCCAACCGTTATCCTGATCAAGGGTTGGTTATTCGCGGTAAGCTTGCCAAAATGAATGGACTTGAAAGTGCGGAAAACGTTGTTATTGGCAACGGGTCAAGCGAAATTTATGATATGGCCTTTCGGACTTTTCTTATGCCGGGAGATGAAGTCATCCAACAAACACCATGTTTTGGCATTTATAAATTACGATGTGATTTATTGGGTGGGAAAATAATCTCCGTTCCGATGGAATATCGAGATAAAAAAATGGTCTATGCTCCTGAAGGAATTTTAAAGGCGGTTACCAGTAAAACAAAGATCATTGTTATTGCCAATCCAAATAATCCAACCGGTAATTTTATGGATGAAAAAGATTTTGTCCGGATTGCAGGGCTAGGTATTCCATTTGTGATTGACGAAGCCTACATTGAATATGCTGGTTTTAAAAAGTCACAATCACGACTAATTAAAAAATATAAAAACGTCATCATCACCAGAACCATGTCTAAAGCTTATGGCTGACCGCGAAGTGGCCATGAAAATTGCCGCCACTTTACTACCATGGAATGTGGGAACAATTACGATGTGGGCGGCCTTGACAGGACTGGAAGACCAAAAAGGTTTGGCTAAGCGAGTTAAATTTAACAATGATCAAGCGGCTTTTATTGAAAAAGAAATGGCTAAGATTCCTGGAATGGTAGTTTTTCCAACGAGAGCTAACTATGTTTTGTTTGATGCCGGGCCAACTGGAAAAAAAGGCGAAGATGTCCTAAGTTATGCACAAAAAAAAGGAATAATTCTGCGGGGTGAAAAAGCAAAACACGGGAGTGATGGTTGGTTTAGAGTGACAATTGGATTAAAAGAAGAGAATAAATTGTTTCTTAAGGTTATGAAAGAATTTTTTTCTAGGAAATAAGTATTTTTCAAAAAATGCCCTTGAATTACTCTAAACATCTGTTTATAATGAGGTTTTTATAAATCTATGGCAGAAAAACCAGCACTAGTCCCAACAGGTTCAGGTTGTTTAAGTTTGTTTCTCAGATTTATTGGATTAAAGATTGTTTTTGAACCTCCAAAATTAACTAATGAACCACTTGTTGAAAAAGTTGATCTAAAATCTTCATCGAGACACCAAGCTATTACTGGACCAGATTTGAGATATGTTCATCCAGAGTTAGTCCCAAGTCAACCAGAGTACATACAACAAAATGGAGGAAAAACAGAAAGAGTTTATAATGGTCAAGATCGAAGAGGAGGTTAAAGTAATTTAATATTCATAAACTTCATATTTCTCTATCACAAAAAATTACGATATAATTTAGGCAATGAAAAAGAATATTCTGGTTGGTGTCTGTGGTGGGATTGCTGCATATAAAATACTTGATTTAATAAAATTACTAAAAAACGAAGGTCATGAGGTGTTTGTTATTATGACCAAAGGGGCGGCGGAAATGATCTCCCTTCGTGATTTTGAAAAAGCTTCCGGAAACAAGGGCTACACAAATTTATTTGAGAAAAATTTTGATTATAAAGAAGTTTTAAAGAAAAGAAAAGTTGAACATATTGAACTGGCTGATAAGACTGATGTGATGGTAATTGTTCCGGCCACCGCCAACATCATTGGAAAACTATCTCACGGAATCGCTGATGATTTTTTGACAACGACCGCTTTGGCAATTACAGCTCCAATTATTATCTGTCCCTCCATGAACGTCAATATGTGGGGGAATCCGCTTGTTCAAGAAAATCTTGCAAAATTAAAATCAGTCGGCTATCAAATTATTGAACCAACGTCAGGAATGTTAGCCTGCGGATATGAAGGAGTTGGTCGACTGGAAAAAATTGAAATTATTAAAGACGAAATTTTAAAACAATTAAACAGAACGAATTCCTTGAAAGGTAAAAAGGTCATTGTTACCGCCGGAGGGACGATTGAAAAAATAGACGAAGTAAGATTTATAACGAATAGAAGTTCCGGGAAAATGGGAGTGGCCATTGCTGAAGAATGTTATCTTCGCGGGGCTGATGTTCTATTGTTTCGAGCCAAAAGTTCTGTTCGCCCAAGGTATTTAATCAAAGAAAAAATATTTAATACCGCAGAAGAATTACTTTATTTAATTAAAGTGAACATTAAAAATACGGATTTATTTTTTCAAACAGCGGCGATTTCCGATTTTAAAGTTGCAAAACCAATTAGCGGAAAATTATCAAGCGACCGGTCAATTAATTTAAGACTAACTCCTCAAATAAAGATTATTGATCAAATAAAAAATATGTCACCTAAGACTACACTAGTTGTCTTTAAGGCAGAGTACGGTTTGTCAGAAGAAAAGTTAATTGAAGAAGCAGTAAAAAAATTAAAAGATTCAAAAGCGGACTTTATCATCGCCAACGATATTAGTCGTGCTGACCGTGGTTTTGAATCGGATGATAATGAGGTCTATATTATTTCAAAAAATGGAAAGGTAAAAAAAATTTCTTTGACTTCGAAAAAGGAAATTGCGAAGAAGATCATTGATTCTCTGTTTGTCATTCCTGACACCTATCGTCAATAAAATACTTTCTTAACAATCTAAAAGACTAATTTTGTAGG
>LBPR01000008.1 GCA_000990305.1 Candidatus Roizmanbacteria bacterium GW2011_GWC2_34_23
CGTTATCAAATCCCTTATAATGAAAATAGCCGTTACCCATACCCGTTGTACAGATTGGCATTTGGGGTTAAGAAGTAATGATACGAATAAGAAAAGATCAATGCTAATGATGCGAATTTACGAATAAAAACAAAATTAGCATATTCGCAACATTCGTATGAATTATATTATTCGTATCATATAATAAATTATGGATTCACAAAATATAAAAGTCTATCTGGCCATTTCCGGAGCTCTTATTGTATTGCTTATTCTTATTATTGTCATTCCTTTTACCAAACAAAAACCAGTTACCAATCTCCAACAACCCATTAATAATCTCATCCCCACTACCGTTGAGACTAACCAGTCACCAGGTACCAACAACCCGTCTCCAATAACTATAAAGGCCGGCTTTACCGGCGGGATTGATGAACCAGTCCCTCAACAAATAATTGATTTGGCCGCTCAAAAAAAAGACCTTCAATCAAAAGTCCCATTAAATCTTTCAACTTTTACGATCGACTTTGACTACGGCGAAGATAAATTCATAGTTTCCCTCAAAGATCCAAGAGATACTGCCCAGAAAGAATTCGAAAGCTGGAGAGGGGCTAACTATCCAGCGCTCGGAAGCGAACAATTTACGTTTAGATGATACGAATAGAGAAAATAATGCTAATGATGCGAATTTGCGAATCTTAAATGAAAAGCAATATTATTTATTCTGATCTTTCATATAAAATCAACGGTATTCTGTTTAAAATTCATAACGAACTAGGTAGATACTGTAATGAGAAACAGTATTGTGACCTGATTGAAAAATATTTAAAAGAATCCAAGTTAAATTTTGAAAGAGAAAAGATTTTACCCATATCTTTTGAAGGAGAAAGTAAAGGAAGAAATAAAGTAGATTTTTTAGTTGAAAATAAAATCATTTTAGAAATAAAGGCTAAAAGAATTACTTCTAAAGAAGATTATTATCAAGCAAGAAGATATTTAACCGCTCTAAATAAAAAAATTTGTTTTATTGTTAATTTCCACGGTGAATATATTAAACCCAAACGTATTCTTAATTCCCAAGCCCAGGAATAGTTTTATTCGTGTTTTTTCTATTCGTATATTCGTATCATTCGCATGAATTGTTTTATTCGTATCATACTTGTTTTATTCGTATCATTATGTTTCAATTTCTTAAACCTGCCTTTAATATCTTTAAAAAAGTGCTTTTAGTCGTCATCGTCTACTTTGCTGTCATCTCCCTTTTCTCCCATTTCATCGGGAAAGACAAGATTGCTCTAAATACATCAAAGACTAATCCAATCTTAGAAAACCGTGCCGAAATCTACAAAGTCATTAACGATAAAGAGCTCAATAAAACCACCCAAGGCAAGCTGACTATTTTTATGTATAAGGGCATGATGTGCTCGATGATGGGTGAAGCTTGTACTAATAATCCGGCCGATGCTGATAAAAACTATGGAAAAAGTTTTTTAGGGTTTGTTAGTAATTTAATAGTCTTACCTTTTGCAAATCCCCCAGCTTCAGGCATTGCTTGGACTTACTCGGGACTTGCCAACGCTGGCTTCGTTCCCAAGACTTTAGCCGCCGAGGGCATCGGCATGGGCTCAATCCAGCCTTTTGCCAAAATTTGGAAAATTTTCCGCGACGTCACCTATCTTTTACTCGTTGTTGTTCTAATAGCCATCGGCTTCATGGTCATGTTCCGCACTAAAATCAATCCTCAAACTGTCATCTCCGTCGAAAATTCTTTACCAAAAATAATAATTGCTTTAATTCTTATTACTTTCTCCTTTGCAATAGCAGGTTTTATGATTGATCTCATGTATATGTTGATTGCAATTATTATTTCTGTACTTAGTCCGGTATATAATTTTTCTGGAACTTTTTGGGCAAATGGAGCGACTGGCCCAAAAGATGCTTATGCTTTGCAACAATATTATCTTACAGCAGATCCTGGCGCAGTTTATAAAGGAACAGGAGGATTAAATGATACTATGTGGAAAGGTATTTTATTTGATTTACCAAATAGTATTTTGGGGCTAATCCCAGGCCTTGGTTTGGGAATAAAATTAGCGATTACTTCTTTAACAATGTATTTTGGAGCTAGTTTTATTAGAACTTTTGTATTAAACATTACAAGTGTATTTGGCCTGTCAAATATGGTTGGTTCTTTGGTTGCTCAAGGCCAACCGGCTGGAGTTGGAGGGTCATTAGCGTTTAATGAATTTCTAAACGGACTCTCAAAATTACCTAATATTTGGATAACTCTTCTAATAGCTATAATAATATTTAAGGGTTTAATTCCTATGATTTTAGGTATACTAATTTGGTTTTCTTTGGTTTTTATATTTTTTAAAATTATCTTTTTATTAATTAGTTCATATATAAAAATTCTCTTAAGTATTATTCTTTCCCCTATTTATCTATTATTTGAAGCTGTCCCTGGACAATCAGCATTTGCTAATTGGATTAAAAATCTTGTTGGAGAGCTTATTGTTTTTCCTTTAGTAGTTGGTATTTTTGTTTTAGGAACAATTATATCTGATAGCGCATCAAGTGGAAACTTAACACAGTTTCCTTTTTTTGTTGGAATTGATTCAAAAAGTTTTGGCCTTATAATCGGTATGGCTATACTTTTTATGACTCCGGATTTAGTTAAAGCTGTCAGAGCCGTATTTATTCCAAAGCCAGGTCTTCTTGATCAGGCCGGGCCGGGTGTATTCTTTGGAGGAGTCGGAGCTGCTACCGGAGGATTTATGGGCGCTGCTGGACAATTTGGTAGTTTTAGTTTAGCTTTGGGTGCGCTTGGACCATCAGGAGTATTTGCAGGATTAGGTAAGAAGTTTGGATTACATAGATGGTTGAGTCCTCACATAGATCCTCACCAACCGGCAGGAAATGTCATTAAACCTGGTGGCGGCGGGTAACTAACCAAACCCCGGTATTCTCAATATATTCACACCTATCAACTTCATAATGAAGACTGAGAAGATTATAAGCATCAACCCCATAATACAGCTCGTGATCATCTCTTGAGCTTTCTTTAATTTCTCCGGATTACCTTGAGATGACTGCATCATAAAGGCGGCATAGATTATACAAAGTAGCGCAAACCCTCCGCCTAGTCCAATTCCAGTTGTTAATATAAAGCTCGTGATTAAAGTGTTTAAGTCCAGTGGTAGGCATCCCATCCCCGTCCACATTCCATTTCCATTTGCGCAGTTTATACAGTTTTTTAATTCATTTAGGTTAGAAGCAGAAAGCGATAAATATTTTGAGCACATTTGAATCATTGCTTGATTAGGTAAAATTGCTGATTTATCCACACATTTACAGCTTGGGTCAATAGAGTCAACTCCAACTGGGCTTTTTTCCCCTGATAAACATGCTGTATCGCCTGTTTGCTGATCTATAAAATTCATCATTTTTCCGCATCCAACTGTGTAATCATCAGCAACACTTTGTATCGACCCTCCAATAAGCGGAATGTTTCCTAATCCACTAATGATTTCTATTACTTTATTGTCACATTTAAAACTCTTTGGTAAATTACAACATTTGTCTTTACCAGTTACGTCGCCCGCAATACCACAAGTTAAACCTGGAATATTATCTTTATATGTGAATACAACGGAAAAATCTTGACCAAAGGTAATTTTTGGCGAAAAAAATATGAAGAGTAATAATAATGTTAAAAATATTTTTTTCATATCTAAATAAATCATATCAAAATCAACCCTTTTTACCACCCATCATTTCTTCATAGGCTTTTTTGATGTATTGCCAAAGTAACCAACCTCCAGCCAACAACATTATTTCCGTCATCACTTTTGACAATACATTCTTCCAATCCCCTCCAAATCGTTTCATCGCTCTGCTAATGCTATATTTATAGGCTTCTTTCTGTTTTTGCTGACCCGTCTCTTTTGGTAAACCTGTGATATTATCTAACTTCCACACCTTTTCAAATTCTGGTTTCAAGTGTGTTTCAATATTATTTTTTGGTAATAAACGGGCTTGCTGCAAAGCCAAATAAAATTGTTGGATATCTCGGACATCCCATTCACGAACTAAATTGGAATTTCCGGCTATTTCAGCTGCAATCGAATTAATACTCCCGACTCCTCCTATTCCCCCATAACTGTCTGCTGACTGGTCTTTTCTCATATAATTTACCAGCATCCCCGCGATCATATAATTAAACTCATAATCATCCCCCACTCCATGTACGTCACGGAAAATATCTTGACATTCGGTTAAATACTTAAGCAACTCAGAATAATCGCCATTTTTAGCGATCTGAGTAAACAACTTAGGCAGATTAGTAAATCCATTGACTACCTTTTCCATAGATGCCATATCTTTTATCTGGCGGGCGATCATTCTTGGGCCGGTTGCACGATATGCACACAGCTTCATGTCTGTATTTTCCACACCGAAACTGAATGGGAATTTATCAATTGCCTTAATTCCCTCTCCATCCAAAAATTTATTAGAAACTTTCCTACCTTTTTCATCAGTTTTATAAATAAACTTTTCTTGAATGATTTTATATAGACTTAAAACATTTTCTATTCTTTCGTCGCCAATAGTAGTCTTTTCTAATAACTCTTTGATAGTTTTTTCATTTAAGTTATATAGTAGATCGGCATGTTCACCAACGCTTCTTTCCGGATGTTCTTTATCGAGTGGTAGAATATGTATCGCTTCATGAATTTTATCACTAGTATCGCTTCGAAGTAGTGATTCGGCAAATTCCAAATCTCTCATGATTATGCTAAACTCGTCTCTATTCATATTTTTAAATTTTTCTTGTGTTATCATTTCCTCATAAGTCTGACGCCATCGACTCTTACCAGTTGAATTAAGCCTATCTTTATCTATCCGTAAAAATTTTGTTGGAAATCTAGCTGCTACTTCTCGTGTCACCGCTCTTTCTATGAAAAGATCTGAAATTTTTCTTTGTACCGCCATTTCGTAGTTGTCAAATGGTAAAGTGTGGTTTTCCTTTACCCCATCTTTCACAGCTTTTTCGGCTTCTTTTCGGAGCCCCTTGATACAATCTTCATAACTCTGGTCAGAAAAAGGCTTAAAATATTTCTCATAAATATATTTGAAGAGTACTTCTCTTTGTTTGACGGAATCTATATCATTTTTATCTTTAAACTCTTGTCTTTCAGTTTCAGTTTTAAATTCTTTTAACATCTCATCTGTTACATTAATTTTTTCCAAATATGTCTTGCCACTTAAATCAACGCCGTTAGATTTCGCATCAATCACTTTTAAAAACCATGCATATCCGTCGTACCCGATGGCATCCATTGATTTAAAAGATTCAAGTAAATTTAGATTTTGTTTTTCATCGTAAGTAAAATGTCCTTCAAACTGATGTAAACTTCTCCAGCCTTTCCGTTGATATATCCCTGCCGTTTTGCATAAATTCATCATTTTATCAAATACAAGATTCTGATTTGGACTGCCCTCAACCCCTGATTTCAGATCATAAAAACTATCCATGCGAAGCTTAGCATTTTCCCATGCTTTTCGATGATTGTATCCCTGGCCAATCAAGCTTTTTAAAAAATCTTTTCCCGTCATTTCTACTCCATCTGCTTCTAAAAATAAACATTGATACAAATGCCGCTCTCCTCTCCAACGTAACATCAAATGAAGTCCGCCACTAAGCATTAAGGATGAAGCAGCGTCATTTGACCCAAATGATTCCCACCCTCCATTTCCAGTTCCGCTTAAAGGGTCAATAAAAGCCTGTGTTTCATAATATGTCATATAGATTCCCTGGGCAAGTCCAACCGCTCCATTGATTGCACTTTTGAGACGTGCATTACTTATATCCTTCCCATATTTCAACCGTAGATATTCTATTACTTGGACTTCGATCTTAGTGTTATTACCATTAAATTCGTTTGAAAAAGTTGATGCAAACATCCGATGATCACGTTTAGCCGAATCTTCCTGAAGTATTTTAGTATACAGGTGAAAAGCTTCGACCATCAATTTTCCGTCAGGCAGAGCTAAAATACTATCCAGATTAACTCCGGTAATTTGCTCAGAAAAATCTCCTAGACCTTTGAAAAAGCTACCTTCATGGGCTGGATGATTAGCAGCAAGACCTATATCATGTAAGTATCCAGTTTTTTCCCGCCAATGACCAAATTCAGAAATCTGATTTTCGATAAAGCTACTTAAAGATACTTCTTGTTGAAATGGAAGAGCAATTGTTCGTGTAATGGGACGGATATTTTCTTTACCTTCTTTATCTTTATAATTAACTTCTCTCGTTACATAATCCATCTCAGCCATTTTATACATTCCTATATATCTCGGGTCCTCGCTATTTTCATTTTCCATTTCCTCAAAATGATTTAGTAGTCTTCTCAAAGCTTTCAATATTGTACTTCTGGTCGTGGTAATACCATGCATAAAATCTTCATTTTCAGTTTCCTGAAATTGTTTATGGCCTCTATCTATAGTCAGTTGTCGATACAATTGAGTCAAAACATCAACAAGTTTGTCTGTCATTTTTTCTGAAAGTTCAATTCCAATCATCCTTTCAACATCTTTATTTAATTCACTTTCACTTATATTTTTGTGGTACTTTTTGTGATGTGCTTCTGTAATTTCTTTTTTAAGATTGTCGATTTTTAGATGACCATTTTTATCAGTAGCTTTAAGCATTTCATTTTTCTCCCGTGTCAATAGATTCAAGTAAGCTTCTGGATCATAAAGCGAATATAAAAAATTTTTTTGTTCCTTCGGAAATTCCGGAAAATATTCATCAACTATTCCGCGCATTTGAGCAAAGTTTTCTTCTTGACTGACATCCATTGATTTAAACAAATTGCCTAATCTATTTCTGACCTCATTGGGCTGATAACCAATATCTCTTGCCATTTCGGAGATCGCATTAATCAACTTATTTCCTGTATACGCATCATTTACACAAAGTTGCGCAACTTTTACCTCAAAATTAGTTGGTTGATCTTGAATATTTGATATAGCGATTTCTTTCCCTCCTAATATATATTCATCAAGTATGACAAATATATTAAATAATTCACCGTCCTCTAACACTTGATCGGCTAATTTGTTTATGAATGCTTGGTTTTTTGGTTGATGATTTACTATAATTCCTTTTTTGGTTGCCTGGACCATTTTTCGGAAATCAACCGCCGTAACATGTTTTTTTTCATTGATTAGCTTATTGATTCCCCGATTATTTTGATTTTTTTGCATCATTTCATTTAGCTCGTCCACCTGCCTAATTGAATTGGCCATTAAAGCATCTCCAAGGTCTTTCATTTTAGCAACCCTATCTTGCTCTGAAATTTTATTATCATCAATCGTTTTGATCTGAGCATCAAGCTGTTTTGAGGCTTCTTGTTCCGCCTGAATCACGTCTTTTATGATTTTTGGTGGTTCATTGGCTTTTGATTCAGTATTATCCATACTAAAAATATATCAAGTTTGAAGAAGCTAAACAAGAGAAGAAACCGTATTCTTCATTTTTTATCCCTGCATGCCTCCGCCTTCCCGTAATTTTTGCGCGGCTACATAAGCGAGTAAACCACTAAGACTCATCATCATCATAAAGATATTACCACCAACTTTTTTACTAATAGCAACGTGATCACTCCATGAAAGCCCCAGAGTCATATCCTCTAAAAATTTCTTTTTATCTCCTTCTTTCAGTACTTTTATTTCTACCAATTCTTCTGCTAACTGATTCATACTTGCTTCGCTTGTAAGAGCCTTTGTTATACGCTGCTCGAGAAACTCTATTGGATTTTCTTGTTCTTTTCCACTAAGTGCAGTCGCCATGTCTTTGATCACATTTTTGATTGGCTTACCGTCAATATCTCTCATATTATCTCTTGCATCTTTACTTTTTTTTGTATCTTCCTCTAATATTATTTTTTTTGAAGTAATATTAGCTAGTTCCGACGAGTATCGGGTTCTTTCTTGTTTTTCTAATTGTTGTCCTGTCCTTGGATTTATACCAGTTTCCAATATTTGTCTAATTCTCCCGATTGTCATATTGTAACTTTGGATGTCTCTTTCAGCATTGGTGTTTTCTAAATCGATTGCCAGGGCTTTATCTTTTGGATCTTCTGATTTTTTTAATCTACTTATATTTAATCTTGTTTCATTTTGTCGATTTTCTGAATATTGCATTAGCTTTTCATATCTTTTTTTAATTTCAGTATATTTTTGTTGTTGTTCTTTCGGGTCTTTAATCATACCAGCACCCGCATATTCTGCATCTCTTTGACCTTCTAAAATATAAACAATTGCTTCATTACCTGATACTAATTTTAAGGATTTTAAAGCTTCCCTTCCATTTTCAACAAGCGCAGCCTTCGCATCCGCAACTAATTGTATTGTCAAGGCTTCAGCCGCTTTTTTCATTTCTAAATCCGCTTTTTGTGCAGCTGACGCCTCTGGAGTAGTTGGCGCTGGAGCTTTTTTTTCGGTCGAAACATTCAGAGTCCCGACTCCAATCTTTCCTTCTCCTCCCTTTTGTAAAGTTGCTTTAGCTACTGGTAATTGAGCTGTTGCTTCTTGCATATTTTAATTACTCATCTTAAATTGTAAAACAAAAAATTTCCTTGACTAATTTTACTATCAGATGTCTCCATGATATCAGATTTCCTCATTCCCTGTCTATATATGCATGATCAACAGAGTCGAACTCTCCAGGGTCGGACCCTCCGGGAGGGTCCGACCCTATCGAACTCATCATGAAGCGCCGATACGCTTTGACCCCTTTAAAGTTTGATAAAACAATCTCCTTACTCAACCACTTTACTTGATGATTTCCAACATGTGCCGGGTAGCTACTCCACGGATATGATTCTAATAGTTGATTCTCTACCAGTAGTTCAATTGGGTTTCGATGAATATATAAACTTAAATCAATTAATTGTTCTTCTCCAAAAACTGAGACAGCTTTATATCTCCCCTGGAATAAAGTTCCAACTCTCTTATATTTCTTATTAAAGTACATTGTGTACTTTATAATCAAGCAACGCATAAAATTTTCTAAATCTTTAGTTCCCATCTGTTGCACCTCTAAATGAAAATGATTCGGCATCAATACATAACAAATAAGCTTAATTTTATTAAAAAAGTTTTTCAGTTCGTTTAATCGATATATTTTTGAACTTTTTTCTTCATAATCTAAATTGGAATTTTTATTAGTACTATCAATGGTTTCCTCCACTGGGGAAAGATATAGTTTTAAATAGGAAAGAAAAACCAGATAATCTTGCTCATCCAAAAAAATATTTCGTTTTTCCACGCCACGATTATAGACGTGATAAAATCCCTGAGCTATATAAGTTTTTACAGAGTTTTTTGCTGGCATATTTAGGGTCGGACCCTCCAGGAGGGTCCGACCCTATTTAATAACACCGCCAAAAGTCTGTCAACCGCTTATAACCTACAAAAGTAGTAAATCGGATTATAATGATGGGATATTTTCGTCAAAAGGCATGTCTCATTCACAGCAGTGGAATAGTTAAGAAGTTATTATCAATTACTTATCTTAAATTGTAAAACTTTTTTTACCAAATCCTGGGCTTGTCCATATTGCTTATTTTTGACCATCGTTGAAACTTGATCTATGGCTTTTTTTTCAAATTTTTCTTCATAAATTTTCATGATTTTATAGACTACAGGAGCCAGCTCTGGATCATGATCATCGAGCTTGACTCCGCTTAAATATAGCTCTTCGACAGTCATTCCAGGAATAATTAGATCAAGAGTTATTTGCGAAAGTTTACCTGCCTTATCCTCATCAACAGATCCTTTTTCAAGGAGGGAAATAATTAATGTAGCTGCTTCATATTCAATAAACTTTCTAAACCCATCTTGATCTTTGATATTTAAATCAAATTTATTATCAACCATGATTAAACTTTAGCAAAAATCAGGAAGCTAAACAAGGAGAAAACGAAATTTATTTCTTAACTTCAATCACTAACTGTCTTTCCCTACCCTCTCCGACTGACGAAGTGATCAGGTCAGGATAATTAGCGGTTATAAATTCGTGGATCAATTTTCGCTCGAAAGATGAAAGCGATCTTATATATCCAGTTGTTCCAGTCGCTTTGGTTTGATCGGCGTACTCTCGTGCCATCGTTTCCAATCTTTCCTTTTGCTTTTCCCGAAAGTCGTTGACGTTCACTAAAATCTCAACTCTTTCATTAAATTTTTTATAAAGAATTACTTCTAATATTTTTTGAATTGCTCTGATTGTTTCTCCATGGCGACCGATCACAGTTGATACTTCTTCATCAGTTTTAATAATTACCTGAAAAACCCCGCCATCATCAGTTACTTCTACCTCAAACTTACTAATCATTTTATTCAATAACTCTTCCGTTTCTGTTTTGATAGTCTGTATTTTGTCCATAATTGTTTAAAAATTAATAAAATTGAAAAACATTTATTATTTAACGAGTTATTTATTTAGCGAGTTTATTTTAACTCGCAAAACTCTCTAAACTCGAAATAAATTAATAATTAATTATTTTTTATTATTCACTTTTTTATATTGCATTATACCCATAATCGAAAAAATATTCCAATATAAAGCCAAGCCTATTGGTAAAGTATATGAGAACCAACCGATCATAAGCGGAAACATGTATTTCATTTGCGTGTTCATGGCTTTTTGGAAATCCCCTTGACCCTCTGGTTTCTTGCCCTCCGTAGCTTTAGCGGAGGAGGGTTTATCTTGTACAACTGCGTCAGTTGGACTGGCTTTTGGCATAGAGGCTTGAGCTTGAAAATATTGCAGAATTCCTGTTATCAACGGAATTAATAAATATATCCAGGTACCGGCTTGTTTTGGCGTTTTAACCAAATCTAATCCAAAAAACCAAGAATTAACTGAATCAATTTTCAAAAAAGAAAAATACAAAACTTTATTGATAGCCGTAATTGTCTTTTCGGCATGACCATTTAATAAAAATAAATTTAGGGTGTTATATAAAGCAATAAAGATTGGTAGTTGGATAATCATTACCAAACAACCGGAGGTCGGATTAATTCCATGTTGTTGATAAAGCTTCAACTGCTCAGCTTGAAGTTGTTTTTTATCATCTTTATGTTTTGAAGAAAGATTATCTAAATGAGGTTTGAGTTCCTGCATTTTTTTGGCTGTTTCAATCTGTTTCTGAAAAAATGGTTGAAAAAGTAAACGGACAGCTACGGTAAGCGCAATAATTGCAAACCCAAAAGCTCCAGGAAGTTTTATTAATAAAAACAATTTATAAAAAACAACGAGCAGATTTAATATTGGATGGGCGAAAAAAGGATCAAAAATATATTGGACAAACGCTTGCATAAAAAATTTCTAATTTCTAATTATTCTAATTGACCTAAAAAATAACCAAGTTCCAAATTGGAGTATTGGGATTTTTTTAGAGTAATTAGATCAATTAGGTTAATTATGTCAATTTATACAGTTAACTTTGCTCTTCCTTTTCCTCTTCTTCTTTTCAGCACTTTTCTTCCATCATGACTATCCATTCTCTTTAAAAATCCGTGTTTTTTCATTCTTTTTGCCTTTTTTGGCTGCCAGGTTCTCTTCATGACAATTTAATTAATTATTAATTTATTTAACGAGTTATTTATTTAGCGGGTTTTAACTCGCCAAACTCTCTAAACTCGAAAACTCTATAACTGTTCTAATAATATCGACTTTGTATTAAACACCTTCCATATCTCCTCTGTGACAAATGGAACAAACGGATGAAGCATTTTTAGATTCTCTAAATATACTTCTTTCAATTTACCGAGAGCTTCTATATTACCATTAATTACTTCATCTTTCAATTGTTCTATGTAATAATCGGCAAACCGATGCCAAATAAACTCGTAGACTAACCCAAAAGCTTTCGAAAACTGATACGAATCCATGTATTTTAAATACTGCTTTTTCTCTTTTTTGTATTCCGTTTCTAATTCTTTTATAATTTTTGATTTTTTGTTTGTATCTTTGATCTTTGATCTTTGATCTTTGATCTGGAGGTTCATACTTATGAACCGACCTATGTTCCATATCTTATTAATAAAATTTCTCATTCCAATAACTTTTTGCTCAGCCAAAATTACCTTTCCACCTTCCCCTGTCTCAAATAAGAGTGAAGCTCGAAAAGCATCAGCTCCATATTTATTAACTAAATCAAGTGGGTTAACTACGTTTCCTTTACTTTTACTCATTTTTAATCCTTTACTATCAGCAACCATTGACCATAGATAAACATTTTTGAAAGGAACTTCTTTTTTAATATATAGAGAAAACATTATCATCCTGGAAACCCAAAATTTTAAAATGTCAGCAAGTGTCCCCATTACATCGGTCGGAAATCTGGTTTTATATTCTTCATCTTTTAAGGTTACCAGCGGCCATTGACCTGAAGAAAACCAAGTATCAAATGTGTCTGTTTCTTGAATCCAGTCATTGTCATCATTTGGTCGACTTTGTGAGACGGTGTATTCAACCTTTTCTTGTTCAAATTGCTGGACTGTCAGTTGTTGAAGTCCTTCCTCAATTTCTTTAAAAGTCAATCCTTCGCCTAAATATTGTTGGATCGTTCCAATTTTAAATTCATGATTTTTAGTAAAAAAACTTAACCAAATTTTACTTTCATTACCTGTCACTTTATACCAAACCGGAATCCTTATTCCCCAAACTATCTGACGACTGATCGGCCAGTCATGCATTATCCCTAGCCAATCAAGCATCTGTTTTTTATATTTTTTTGGGTAAAACTTTACTTTTTCTGTTTTCACTGCTTCAATAACCGGCTTTTTGAGATCTTCAACTCGTATAAACCAATTTGAAATTACCGTTGGCTCAAGATCACGAGAACATTTATAACAAACAGTTACGCTGTGAACATAATTTTCGTCAATTTTTACAAGAAAGTCTTTATATAAACCGCTTTTTAAATCGGCGACAAATTTTTCCCGGGCTGCCTTTACCCTTAATCCCGAATAAGGCCCAGCTAATTCTGTTAATTTTCCATTTGTTTGGATGACAGATTTAAAGATTAGTTTATTTTTTTTACCTACTTCAAAATCATAACTGTCGTGTGCTGGTGTAATTTTTACAACCCCGGTTCCAAATTTTAGATCAACCATTTCATCAGCTATGACAGGAATTTCTTTTAACCAAAATAACCCATCAACTTTCATAGTCTGTCCAATATATTTTTTATATCTTTTATCTTTTGGATTAACAACTAAGGCCACATCAACAAATACCGTTTCAGGTCGGACAGTTGCAAAAATAAGTTCTTCGTATTTAAAATAATAAAGAGGGTCTTTTCTTTTAATATGATTAACTTCGAGTTCTGCAAGTGACGTTCCACAATGAGTGCAGTAGTTAACAATATAATCGCTCTTATAGACTTTTCCTTCGCTTTCCATTTTTTTAAAAGTCTGAAAGGATTTATCAATTACATGATTATCTAAAGAAAAAATTGACCTATTCCAATCGGCTAAAAACCCTAATTTTCTAAATTGCTGATAAATCAATCCTGAATTTTCCTTTACAAAGTCAAAAACATTTTTATAAAAAGTTTTTCTGTCAAAATCTAATCTTGATTTTCCTTGTTTAGCTAAAAATTTTTCGTAAACATATTGGGTTTCAAAACCTGCATGGTCTGTGCCTGGAATCCATAATGAATCATATCCTCTTAATCTTTTATATCTCGTTATCACATCGTCAACCGTATACATTCCGTGACCTGCATGAAGGGAGGCATTAGCATTTGGAGGTGGCATCAGTATCGTAAATGGTTTTTTATCTGAAGAAGGCCTTAGTAATCCTTTTTCCTCCCATTCTTTATAAATTTTTTCCTCAACTAATTGTGGTTGGTACTTTGAATCCATATTAATGCTCATTATTATATAATAATTTCTTATGAACTGGATTCTAATTACGCTTCAATGGTATGTAGCTTTACTCGTTATTGGTATCGTCTTTACTCCTTTAACCAAAAAAGTTTTCAAAAGTTTTAATTTTGACTTTGGCTATCCATTCGCTAAAACCTTAGGAATTCTCCTGTTAAGTTATTTTGTTTTCGTTTTAGGAATTGTTAAAGTTCTTCCTTTTGATCGTCTCGCTTTAATCTTTTCCCTGTGTTTATTTGCAATTATTAATTGGTTTATTTTTAAAAAAAATAAAAAATTACTCGATGTACGGACGCAAAATTTTGCGTCTCTACGTGCCATTATCATCGAAGAAATCTTGTTTATCTTCTGCCTCTTCTTTTGGACCTTTGTCCGGAGTCAAGAACCTTCGATTCATGGTTTGGAAAAATTTATGGATTTTGGATTTATAAATTCAATATTACGGACTAAATTCTTTCCCCCAAAAGATATTTGGTATTCACCCGAACCAATCAACTACTATTATTTCGGACATTTGTCCGGCGCTCTATTGATAAAACTCAGTAATATAAAAGCTTCTATTGGCTACAATTTGATTCTTGCCACAATTTTTGCTCAAGGAGTGACTCAAGTATTCTCGCTGGTTGTAAATATTATTAAAAAATATGATCAAAAAATATCTCAATATAAAGCTATTGTCTTTGGTTTAATCGGGGCTTATTTGGTTAATCTCGGTGGAAATCTTCACACGATCTATCTTTTTACCAAGGGTTATCCTAACGAAACTCCTATTCCTTTTTGGAAAATTCTGTCAGCCTTCAACCCGACTGCTTATTGGTATCCAAATGCCACCCGTCTTATTCCTTTCACCATTCATGAATTTCCTTCATATTCGTACGTAGTCGCAGATCTGCACGGACATGTATTTGACATACCGTTTGTGTTATTAACCATCGCTGTTTTGTTTGTGATGTTTACGAATAAATTACGTAAAGACGCGGCATGCCGCGTCTCTACCTCTATCTTTCTCGGTTTTATGACCGCCATCCACTACATGACTAATGCTTTTGACGGCCCGATCTATATATTGCTTACCTTATTTATTTTCCTTGTGATGTTTCGATTCTCTTATAAATTATTTTTAAATTCATTTGTTCTTATTTCTTCATTTGTCGTTTTTTCCTTGCCATTTTCCTGGTTTTTTAAACCTTTTGTCAGCGGTATTGGAGTCAATTGTTCCCCAAAATTTTTAACTGATATTGGAAAAATGGGCCCCTTCCTTTTTGAAGCCGGAAACTGTCAAATCTCCCCATTTTGGATGCTTTTTCTCCTCTGGGGATTCTTTTGGGTTAGCTTTATCATATTTTTAATAATCAAAAACAAAATTCATAACAATATGGCAATAAAACCATATAGCAATTTTATTTTGATTCTTTTTTCCTTTGGCCTTTTCCTTACTATTATTCCAGAATTTTTCTATATTAAAGATATTTATCCAGCCCATTTCCGAGCTAACACTATGTTTAAGCTTGGCTATCAAGCTTTTTCTATGATGGGAATCGCCTCAATCGTCACATTTTATTTGTTAAAAAATATTAAAAAGTCTATTATTTATTATCTATCATCTATCATCTTTGTCGTTTTCCTCTTCTTCCCGTCAATCTACCCTTATTTTTCCGTTCCCTCATACTACGGCGCACTTAATCGTCCAGTGCAATTAGATGGTCAAGATTGGTTAAAGACAAGCTTTCTTGAAGATAATGAGATAACAAAAACGAAAAAGGACAACCTGTTATATTAGAGGCTCAAGGAGACTCATACACGGATTACGAAAGGATCTCGGCATTTACCGGTTTGCCAACTGTTGCTGGTTGGTGGGTACACGAATGGCTTTGGAGAGGATCTTCAGACATTGTTGGAAAAAGGATTCCTGAGGTTCAAAAATTATATGAGGACAATATCTATGATGAATCTGAAAATACTTATACTGTATTACCTGGTGATTATTTAATAAAAATAGCTGAAAAAATTAGATTTAATGACTGGAGAGATCTATATAAGTTAAATAGTAATAATATAAGAAATCCTTCATCATCTAAAACGATTAATGTAAATAAGTTGAATGAATTTAAAGATTTAATTAATAAATATCAAATAAAATATGTGGTAATTTCACGATTGGAACGCCAAAAATACCCCAATTTGGACGAGAAAAAATGGTCAAAAATAGGTAGGTTAATTTTCAAGTCTTCTAATGGCTTTGGAGCTTTATACCAAGTAAATCAATAAACGCAAAAGCCCCGCTAAGCGGGGCTTGACAAACCAAATCTTTTTTGCTATCGTGGTACCGAGCATTACTATACGTCGTTGCCTCAAATACGAGCGGTAGTGATGCTCTTTTTGTTTATAGATGATACAAAGTCACCGGTATTCTCAAATTCTTCTTCGCTAATTTCCTAAGTTGATCGGCTACAAATCCAATTAGTTCATTTTTCTTTTGATACTTGTTTTTAAAGATTATTGATTTCTTCATATCTCCTAACTATAAACAAAATTAAATTGTTTGTCAAGACCTATAGAGAAAATCATATTGTCTATAGGACACCTTATAGTATTAATATTGCGTCTTAGATTATCACAACAACATAATAAAAGTTATCCAAAGTCTGTGGATAACTATGTTTATTCAATAAAACAACATTTCTAGTATAATATACAAATGAATTTCTCCTTACTCACCTACAATACCTTATTCAACAATGGCGTCAATAAACTTGGTGAAGTGATCGATTCTTATCATCCAGACATCATTTGCTTACAGGAAGCTCTGACCGATGATAAAAGTGTTCAAAAAATTGAAAAATTTGGCTATAAAATGGCCGATTATTCCAATTCTTTCGTTAAATTTGGCAAAATATTTGGAGTAATTACTTTTTATAATTCAAAAAATCTTAAATATAATGATTCATTCAAACTTGACCTTGGAATTAACTTAGGAGATTTCTTTTTTAATATTCTAAGAATTGTGCTTGGCTACAATCAACCAAAAACGGTTTTAGAAACAAATTTTACCCATAAACTAACAAGGGAAAAAATCTGTATATGTAATGTTCACCTATATGTTGTTGGAAGCAATGATCTGAGAATTAAACATATTAATAATGTTTTAAAATCAATCAACTTATCTGAAAAAAAACAATTAGTTATCGTTGGCGATTTTAACTACTTTCCGTATAAAAGAAAAAACCTCGAAAAAATGATGGCAAAGTATGGCTTGAAAGAGGCGACTGCTAATATTAGACAAACAATCAAATTCTCTAATAGCGGAAAGTTTGAAAAATTTAACTTATTTCAACGCCTTAGTTTGCCATTTATTAACATGTTTGTTGCCAAACAAATCAAAACAGATTATTCTTTTTATAGAGGCTTAAAATTAATTAAAACAGAAAGAATTGAAACACAAACATCCGATCATTATCCTATTATTTCAACTTTTGCATTATAAAGATGATTAAAATATTGACCTCAATCAGTCATAAAATCTGGCAAAAGAAAATTTACCAATATATATTTTTTGCTATTGCCTCAATTATAACGATATCTTTAATGGGTTATTATTTTGGAACTTTCGATCAAGCTATCCACATACCTTTCTTAAAAAAATATGCCGATCCCAGTCTTTTTCCAAATGATATATTCTTCAATTTACGTAATTTCCATTATTCTTTCTTTTGGTACTTTTTTATTCCATTTTACCGACTAAGAATACTTGAAATTACTATGTTTATTACGCATTTTTTGGCAACGTTCTTAACTTTTTTGGCTATTTACAATCTCGCAAAAACATTATTTAAAAATCCAATCGCTTCTTTTTTGGCTGTGATAGCTTTTATTTTTCCTCATCTCGGTTTCGCTGGCTTTCCTATATTTGAATTTAGTCTATTAAATAGAACTTTTACTCTTCCTTTCCTGTTATTGGCAATAAATCTCTACCTGAATAAAAAACCCTTATACGCATTTTTAATTTTGGGGTTAATGTATAACATCCACGTTATTTCGGTGAACTTCGTGTTAGCCATGTTTATTTTTGATTCATTATTGAGAATTAGAGAAATAGGATTTAAAAACTTCATAAAACAATTTCTTACTTTTCTATTATTTGCTTCACCGGTTTTGATATGGAAGTTCAGCAATTCACATGTTGATATAGGGTTGGATCGAAGCTGGTTTTACATAATAAATAATAGTCTTTTAGCTCACGTCTTTACTCTTATTACAACAAATCCTTTAATAAATTTCACCATTTTAAATGGTATATCCGCTATTATTATCTTTTTTTTAACCTTGCCAATAAAAAAAACTGAAAATGACTTAAAAATCAGCAATTTTATCTGGGCTGCCTTAGTTATTTTAGTAGTTCAGGTAGTTGCAGGAACATGGCTTCCTTTAACGATAATTATTCAGTCTCAGATAATAAGAGTTGGGATTTTTGTTAATATTTTTGCCTATTTGTATTTTGCCGGCTACATATCTGAACTATTTTCTAACAAAAAAATAAAACTTAATAAAATTATTCTGCTTATCTTTGCACTATCGTTTTCCATTTCTCCTCTAATCTCCCTTGTTATCTTACTTTTACATAAAAATGTTAATAATAAAAGCTTTATTAATGTCCTTAAATATTTAATTATTGTTATTTTTTTATTAACGCTAATTATTTTTAAATTTATGAATATTTGGAGACCTGGAATAAATATTTACCCAATAAAAGATGATAACTATGATGTTCAAATATGGGCAAAAAATAATACACCAAAAGATGCAATTTTTATAACTCCTCCGGCTTTATGGTGGTTTTATGACCTTGAATGGAGGGTCGTTTCGGAAAGATCGACTGTTTCAACTTTGTCTGAATTGCTTGAAAGCGCATTTCTCCCTTCTTATATAGATTACTGGCGTCCAAGGTTTGAAGATGTTGCTCCGAAAGCTCTTAAACAATTTTCTGATGACCCTCTTAAAAATATTATTATTACTAAAAAAGCTTATTACTCTCTATCTGAAAAAGATATTATAAGAATATCAAAAAAATATGGAGCCAAATATTTTGTCTCCGAAAAGCCTAGTCAATATCAATTTCCGATTGTATATCAAAATAATGGTTTTACTATTTATATGATCTTCTTATGAAAAAATGCCTTATTTCTGTTATCGTTCCCGCTTATAACGAAGAAAAAAAAATTGGCGGCGTACTAAAATCTCTAATTAATTCTTCTTTGGTAGACGAAATAATAATTATTAATGACGGATCTTCGGATAATACTCTTTCCATAGTTAGAAAGTTTAAAAAAATAAAATTAATCAATCTGAAAAAAAATCATGGTAAAAGTTATGCTATTGTAAAAGGAATTGAAAAATCAATCGGAGACATTGTTGTTTTTATTGATGCCGACTTAACAGGATTAAATGATTCACATTTGGCAAAATTAACTAACCCTTTAATTTTAGGAAAAAAAGAAGTTGTTATTGGTTATCCAAATGATATAAAAACTGACAAATTATTCCTACCTCTCAGTGGTGAAAGAGCTTATTGGAAAAAAAACCTTACTCCTTATTTAAGAGAAATGTCTAAGAAAGGTTATGGACTAGAATTATATTTAAACTATATTTTTCGAAATAAAAAAATGCAACTATTTCCGTTGAATGGGGTAAAAACAACATTAAAGTATGAAAAACAAACCTATGATATTGTTGCTAAATTATTTCTTGTGGAAAGCTTTGATATTCTATCTGAAATACTGAAACAACAAAATCCTATTTCTTATTTACTTAAATCATATCTATATTCTTTCTATATTAAAAAACCTAATAAAAATAATAATCAAATTGATAAATTAATTAAATATGTTAAAAATAATTTGATAAAAAAAATTAATTTATGAAAGTATCCGTTGTTATACCAGTTTATAATGAAGAAAAATATATTAAAAACTGCCTTGAGTCATTGATGAAGCAGGAAGAAAAACCTGATGAAATTATAGTTGTTGATAATAACTGTACTGATGAAACTATTAATATAGTCAAAAAATATAAAGGAATTAAAATTATTCAAGAAAAAAAACAGGGAATGATTCCAGCTAGAAACACTGGATTCAACGAAGCGAAAAATGAAATAATCGCCAAATGTGATGCGGATACAATTCTTCCATTAAATTGGATAAAAAATATTAAAAATAGTTTTTCTCAAGACGCTTCTATAATTGGTATTTCCATGCCAATAAGATTAGATATTCCTTTTATTGGTCAATCAATATCTATTGCTCTTTTTTATATTTATCTGTTAATTCCAAGATTGATGATCGGTTTTTATCCCTTTCTTGGACCCAGTTATGCTATTAAAAAAACTGTCTGGAATGAAGTCAAAGATAGGATATGCCTAGATGACAAAATAGTTCATGAAGATATTGATCTATCTTTGCACGTCAAAAAATATGGAAAAATATATCATGATGGAAATATAATTATTGCTTCATCTGCGAGAAGAATAATTAATAATCCGTTATCATTTTTTGGTGAATATAATATTAGATTCTTTAAAATGTTTTATTCCCATCGTCACTTGGTTTAAGTTCTATAAAAAGTCCGTCTTTTTAAGGTCGGACCTTAATTAACGAGTCATATGTTGAAGCTCTTCTAGCGTAGTTACGTCTTCTGGTTTTTTATCATCTCTAAATTTTTCTAAACGAGGAAACCGTAATGCTAAGCCGGCTGTATGAGTTGGTGACTTAGTAATTTCATCGGCCTTAATCTCAACCACAATTGCAGGAGAAATCCACACATCACAATTCATAGCTTTATCAACAGAATAATTCATTGGCTTATCTTTGAGTTTTGATATTTGAGATTTGATTTTGAGAAACCTCCATTCCTCATCCGTCAACCCTGTACCAATCTTTGCCACCGTCACAAATTTATCATTTTTTTCATCCCTAACCCCAACCAAAAACGCTCCCATGCCAAAATCCGTCCTCTTTCCTTTCCCAAAGTCATAGCCCATCACCAGACAATCAATTGTATCGTTAATCTTTGAAGAATAACTTCGTTTATATTTTATCCAGTTCCAACCCCGGGCACCGGGTTGATAAATCCCATCAATCTTTTTGGCAATCACCCCTTCTAACTTTTTAGCAACCGCCTGATCAAAAATTTCCTCAAGCCGTTCTTCTTTATCTACTTCTTCTTGATGATCAACAACTATGATTTGCTTACTTATATCCTTATTTTTTATCGTCACCTGTTCCAGAGCTTTTCTTCGTTCAATAAATGGTTTTTTTATAAAATTTTTTCCGTTTAGATATAAAAGCTCAAAAGCAAAAAGCTTTAAGGGCACTTCAATTGATTTTGCCCCAATATCATATTTTCGTTTACGCTGAACGGTTTCCTGAAATGGAAGAAACTCACCTGTCTTTGGATTATAACCAATCGCCTCTCCTTCAATGATCAATTCGTCCGCTTTAACTTCTTTTTTAACCCCTTCAACAATGTCTGGGTACATGTACGTAACGTCCTCGAGACTTCGGGAGAACAATCTAACCTTTGGAAGGCTTTCCGTAGGGTCTGACCCTCGGCGAGGGTCAGACCCTAGATAATGCACCTGCAATCTAAACCCATCAAATTTAGGCTCAACTAAACATTTGCCAATTTGCTTGATTATTTCTTTGGCCGACGACATTCTTTCCGCCTTCATCATAATAATCGGTGTAAAGGCTTTTGGTTCTATTTCTTCTAAACCTTTAATTCCTTTTTCTTTCAACATTTTTCCAATAAATCCTAAGTCAGGCCGGACGTGATAGGCGGTCTCAATAATTGGTCGCAAACTCTTATCTCCTTTTAACATCCAAGAATAAGCATCAAGTATCGTCATATCAGAAAACCCGAGGCGGATAATACCGGTCGGAAGACGGACTAAATATCTTCCTGATAACGGGTCAAGTTGACGAATTAATTGAGAGAGAAGACTTACTTTAACGTCTTGTGAACCATTCCCAGAGGCAGTCGCTAGTTTATAAAAAAAATCAAAAACTGCCAGTACTTCCATATCTTTTTCTTCAAACGACTTATAAAGTTTTTTGAAACTTTCAACAGTCTGCCCTAGGTCACCGCTCTTTTTAAACTCTTTTTCAAAATAATTCCGGTCAATGTTGAGGGCGGACATGGCAGATTTAATGATGGTTCTCTCAGCCATGCCAAAATCAATTCCTTCATAGGCGGGGCCCACTCTTCCTTGAAGTAAATAAACAACTTTTGCGATTTCTTGACTAAAATGCGCGTTATTTCGAGACGCGAAGAGTTCTTTTCGATTCTTTCAAAATATTTGGCAAGTTCTGAGAAAAACATAAGGTAATTTTAGACTGGATTCCCGCCTCCGCGGGAATGACAATGAATAAAATTTCAGAGTAAGCGAGCGTATTAAATTTTTTTCGACTTGGGAGTCCCCGAAAAGGGGAGGGTTCCCACGGAGAAATAAAATTTAATACCGAGCTTACAACATTTGAAATATGATTAAACCATTGTGTAACGCGCTGATTTAGTACTTCCAATTTTTTTAAGCAAACCTTTCTTTATTAGATCCTGAAGATCACGCAATACCGTATCTTCAGACACGTCAGGAAAAACGTCCCCGAAAGTTTGATTTTGAATATAACCTATCTCCTGTATATATTCAATCATCTTCATTTGTCTTTCGGTCAAAAAGATCTGTTGTCCGCCAAACTTTTCTTTTAATTTTACGTCTTTAGATAATTTCAAGATTTTTTCTTTAACTTTTTCAAATTCTATTCCTGCGCCACTTGTAAAATATTCCAGCCAACTGCTTAAATCACCAGACGAAGCTTTTTGTAAATTTTGGTAATATGTGACTGCGTCTTTATCATAATATTCTTCTAATGAAAAAAATCGTCTAATATCATAGCCACCCAAAAATAAAATTAGAGTCGCCAGTACTCGAGAAACTCTACCATTACCATCTAAAAATGGATGAATACGCACTAATTCATGATGGGCAATCCCCGCCTTTAAAATCGGATGTAGTTTATCTTTATCATCGCGATTCAACCAATAGACAAATTCGCGCATTAAAAAAGGTACTTCAATTGGAGGAGGCGGACGAAAAGTCACTTCACCATTGGCGGAATTTCTGATAATTACTTGTTTTGTCCTATATTCTCCCAATCCATCGGGTGGTAAAATTTTATCGGTTAAAATTCGATGCAATTTTTTTATTATCTGCTCAGAGATTTTATCAATTTTTTTGTTGGCTTCATCATCAATAAATTCAATCACTTTTCGATAATTAATAATCTCCTGGATATCACGTGGTCGACCAATGACGTCGCGACCCATGAGAATATCTTTAGCATCGTCCTTATGAAGAATATTGCCCTCAAGATGAGTGCCATGATAAACCGCTCTAATCAAAGCTTCTTCCTTAAATTGTTTTTCCCAGAGAGGTAAAAGTGGAGAATGTTTTATCACTTCTTCTGAGGCTTCTATTTTGGAGATATTGGTTAGAATCTTATTAGTAATTATAAAAGTAGGGTTGAACATAGGATAATTATAACTTATAATTTCTCTATGGTTCAAGCTTTTACTATCGATTCTAATAGTTTTCCTGCTGCCAAAGTGACAAGTATTGGTCAAATTGTCAGTCTCGCTCTTCCTTTAGCAATGACCGGAGCCGGACTGATTTTTTTAGTAATTACCCTTAAAGCCGCTTTTGATATTTTGACTCATGGTGACAATCCTGACGCTTTAAAAAAGGCCTATTCATCGATTGCAAACGCGGTTTTAGGTTTAATTATCGTCGTTGGTAGTTATCTAGTTATTAAATTATTAGGAGTTATTTTACCAAAATGAAATACCTTGCGGAAGTTGATCCTGAAATTCAAAAACTATTCGGTGATATTTCTCCACCTGCCGCTATGAATGTTGGTGGTGGTGATCCTGTTCAGGGATTGGGTAAATTTATTGGCTTTGGTATTCAAATGTTTATACTGGTTGCCGGTTTGTTTATGCTGGTTTATCTTTTGTGGGGTGCCTTTGATTGGATTTCTTCAAGCGGAGAGAAAGAAAAAATCACCAAAGCCCAAAATAAAATCACTAATGCTTTAATAGGGATAGTTTTAGTTTTTGTCGTTTTAGTAGTCTTTAACTTACTCGCAGGAAATATCTTAGGGATCATTGTAGTAGATCCAAATAATCCAAATGGCTTTCAAATAAAATTACCAACCTTGGGAGAATAAAAAAATACCCCACCCGTCGGCAGGGATATTTTAAATACAATACATTATTTTAGTTATAGTTAATCTACGCTCTCATTTATACTTTTTATTTTAATTGCTTGACAACACATAAATCCATCTTTATAGCCACGAAGTGTATTTGAAGGTTGAGAACTTGCTTCAATATAATTATATTGACCATTGGCTGATTTTATTGAACTACAAGGTCCACCGCCAGTCTTATACCAATCACCTTTACATTCAACCTTTGGCGTTAAAGATCCAAATATAAGACATACTTTATTATTATTTTTACCTTTAAAATAACTTGAAACTAAACCTGTGACATTCTGTATCGTAAAATTATAATTCTTAGCCCAATCTTTTTGCAAACTTCCATTATCATAATTTTTTTTACTATACCATTCTGCTTTTCCTTTATAACCGTCAATTTTAATACTATTGCAATCTTGACCATATTTATCCTTAAGTTTTGTGCTATCTTGTGTTTTTGCAATACAGCAAGCGTAACCAGACTTTTCTAATTTGTCGTCTTGACGATAATCAAAAGGTGTATTATAATTTTTTGCTAATCTTCTACAAGTAGCACTAGCACCTTCTAGCCTATTACCACTACCTATCGGCATAATTCTAGCATTAGTGCATTTACCAGCCGCTTCCGTATCTGTGGTTGCTTTCATTTTATTAATAAAAATGACGGAAAGAAGTAAAAAAATCGCCGCTAACGATATAAAAAATAATTTAAAACCGTCCCGTTTATAGAAGCTCAATTTTTTAGTCTTTTTCATAAAAATATAATTATTAACTATCAATGATTAATAACTAAATATCATTTTAATTGGGGGGGGGAGCGGTTGTCAAGTCAAAAAGAAATCATAGAAAGAATATTATTCAATCTTATAAATCTTACTTCCTTGAAGGACATAAATAAAATCCTTATAAACCACAAAGTCTGTGGCAGTAGACAAAATTTTTGAATTCACCTGTTCCTGATAGTCTCCGTTTTTATTCATCACATAAATTATTCCCTTCTTTTTGTCCCAACCGTACACTTTTTCCAAATCGCGAGTGGTAAAGATTTTATTTATGTTGGTGCTTCCATCAGGTAGATCAATTTTGAATCCGTCACGTAAACCTGAAGTATATTTAAACATAACTGCATCGCCGGCCAAATAAACCGAGCCATCAATGCTCAAAGAATTAACTTGAGACAAATCAATTGATTGACCGGATTGAAAATAAGAATTTTTACTGCCAAATCCTGATTCCGCAACCATATACTTCCAAATTTCATCTTTTCCTTGATCTAACAAATAAATATTACTGTTAAAAACGACTAGATCTATAATCTTTCCCCAATCTTTGTCATTTTCAATTATTTTTTTTGTTTTTCCATCAATAATTTGGTAAATGCCGGCATCTTCAACATAAAAATATTTTTTTTCTTCAGACAAAGCAACAAGGGTAGATTTTTTTATTTCATTAGATTGATTTTTATCTAAAGATTTCTTGTCCAGTGAAAATTCATACAGAACTCCTCTTGTCTTATCACTAACTAGAAGACGGTCGTCGTTAAGATATAATTTGTTGCCCTTTGCGTTCTTATCATCAACGGTCAAATCAAAAAATTCCGTATATTTTTTTTCCTCCTTTTTGAGTATCTTATTCTCAGTATCTATAATTAGCTTATCCAATCCACTTAACTCATAACTCTTAACACCTACCTCCTGCTTTAACTTATTAGCTTTCTCTTTACTATCCGCGATTAAACTTAGGGCACTTGACATATTTAAGAATGATACTTCCTCTGCTTGATTTAATTTTTGACTGATAAGATCGTGAGTTAAGTTAATTTTTTTTTGGTTATTCTCGCTTGATCGACGCGCATAACCTAAACCAACACTCCAAAATAGAATTATTCCCAAAATAAAAACCGTGATGAATGTTAAAATTTTTTGCTGGCCAAATCGTTGATAGAAATCCTTTAAACTAAAATTATTAACTCTTGTTATTTCTTCTTCCATTTTTTTTAGTTTTAAAAATAAAGCCGCCGTCCCCTGGTCATCGAGCTCAAGTAACTCTGGAGTTATTTCATCAATAATATCTGAGATTGGTCTGTGGTCAAATTTTTGATTCAATCCAGATTCCTCTCCCAACAGTTTCATAAATCTATTAAAAGTAAAGACAAAAACATCTTCTTCTTTGATATGTCCTGAGGCAGTTTCGTCCCGTTCAATAAGAAGGGCCAGTTTATTATTGCGCCGAATATAGACTTTACCCTGATTAACTGTCTTCAAATAAAAAATGTTTCCTTTTAAATAACCGGCCGAAAGAGAAAACCCTGACGGCAGATTCTTTTCTTTAATAATGTTTGAAATAAAGACATCAAATTGTTGTAAGTTTTCAATCTTAATAACGCTAATTTTTTCGCGAATGTAGGCAGTTAATTCTCGACCGCGATCCGGAGTAATACCCGTCTCAATTTCAACCGTTAAAAATAAATTATTTTCATCAACGAAGCCGGAAAAACCATCAGGTTTTTCACGACCTAAATAGAAGCCAATTTCTTGCTTAAACATATCATCAAATTATGAATATTGATAATAGTACTATTATCAATATAATCAAAGAGACTGTCACTTGCAATGAAGTCACGAAAAGAATAAGCCAATTATATTTATTCTGCAGGGATTTATTCATAACTTTAACTTGTTTGGAAATCACCAAAGCGTAAAGATAATAAAAAACAGCAAGAAGTGAAATAACAATTTTAAAAAAAATATCTTTAAAATCCATGTTTTTTGCTTAACAATTTATTAATTATTTGGACTGCGTCGGAAGGATGAGGAACATTAATAAATTCAACATTAGCTTCTGTTCCAGCAGTTTGGACAAAAATTGATCCATAGTCAAAAAATGATTCTATATATCCGCCACTTTTTACAGTAGTGTCTTCTATTCTCCCAAGTTGAGCGTTGGTAATTTCTTTATATAAAACCGCATAAAAATCAATGTCAATTACCCGTTTATTAGTTATTATTCCCACGTTAAAATACCAATTTAAAATATTAAACCAAATATAACTAAGAATAAAAACAATAAAAAATAAGTTAATTATCAATATCTGTCCTAAATTAAAAAAACTTTGAGGAAAAAAATTGAAAACAAAAAATAGAATAAAGAAAAGAATTGAGGTCAAAACCCATCTAAGTTGAGTAAAAGGATGACTACGAAGTAGTAAATATATCTTTTCGCCATCCTCTTGAGTATCGAATTTAATATCAGGATTAAGGATATAAGAATAGAAAGCGGAGCTTTTTTTATTATTGTTTTCCATTCATTTATATTATATACTATCAATCGTCCTGGTTACTTGAGCGACTTGGCCCCACCCTTTTCCATCCCGAACAAGGTCGTGAAACGAGTCAGCGCCGATGATACTCACATCGAAAGATGAAGGGAAAGTAGGTCGTAGCCGGGACTCTGAAGTAGGCTCGACTTTGTCGAGCTCACTTCAGAGTGGTGAAGTGAACTTAAGTTCTACTTCACCACATTTACTGACTCTAAAGAGTCAAAAATGAAAAAATTACTTTATTGTGTTTACGTACTTTTTTCTCTAAAAGATAAATTATTTTATATCGGCTATACCACCAACCTTCATGAAAGATTAAAAAGCAACTGAACCAAGAAGACCTTTTACTCTATTATTTTGTGAATATTATTTATCAATACACGATGCTACTCGAAGAGAAAAATATTTAAAAACTACTGCTGGAAAGAAAACATTACGATTGATGCTAAAAGATTCTTTACTGCTCGTTGGTAAATAATATATTTTGCGGAATTTGAAAAATATTTTGATCCTTAATGTTAGTTCGTTTACAGCTCTTAATAATCTTTACTAAATCAATATCCTTATTTTTAATCTTCTCTTTGATCAAGTCGTTATTGATCAGATCGTCTATGCTCATAAAGCCCAGATAAGTCTCAACTAAGCCAACATAGTTGGACAATCCGCATTTTTTAACACCGTTCAGTTTACCTGTTTCCCAAGTAAAGAGGCAATCTCCATTTAATAAATAATTTGTTAATTTATTTTTTAATAATATTTTTTTATCTTTAATAAATAAACTATCACAAACAATTGGTCCTTTGAGATTAAATTTAAATTCCGCCTTAATCGTTGGAACAATCGTTGGTATTAACAAATTATCTGTTATTGAATTTTTTGGTGAACTAAATTTAAAGAATAACGAAATAACTAGGATAAAAATAGGAATAATTAAAACGGCCTTGGAGACAAAGGAAAAAAAATTGTCCAGACTATTTGTATTATTATTCACCTGATTCAATTTCTTTTAATTGCTCTAATTCCGGAAGGGTTTTCCCCACAATTCCTTCCAAATCTCCATGCATACCAAGTAAATTATCTTTAATTAAAGAAATATTTTTTTCTTCCCTAGCCCATTTATGAGTGAACCAATCTTTTTCTTTTTGTAATTCTTGGGATAGGCCAGAATATGATTCATAGATTGCTTCTACTCTTTGCTTAAACTCTATACTGGTTAGGTAATTCCATAATATTTCTTTCTTTTCTTGCTTACCTTTATTTGCTGAACGAACACCAAATACTTCTATCAAATTGTTTCTAAGAGATATTGCCGCCCCTATTACTGTTTTATAATCAACCACCCAGATTCCATCCTTCAACCCAAAATTTTTTACCCCCTGCGGCATAACTTGGGTCACAATAATAGCCAATTCTGCTTTTATTTCTCTTTGATCTTGTTTCAATTTAGATATCCATCCCTCAGTCCAGGCTTTAGTTCTTTTTGACTCCCATAAAATCGTTCCGCATTCTTTTCCGGCGTTATTTTTTACTGTCTGTACTAAATCGGCTCCTCGAATACCTTTGGGTACGTCGGATATAAAATCGTAAGGGAATTCTGTTCCTAATATTTTTTTTAATTCATCTTCCATTACTTCTCCTTGAGACTGTTGTGAACCTTGCTCTAATTTTCTTTTGTATTCCTCAACCATTTTCATTGCGTCTGATATTTTCTTATCTTTTTCCAAAATTTTTAGTTTGTTTTCTTCGTCAGATTTTCTCTTTTCCTCTTCCCTAATTTTTTCTTGTGAAGTCATTAATTTCTTTTCCATTTCAATTCTTTGATTGTCACTTTCTTGTTTTATTTGGCGTATTAGTTTATTCAGTTCTAATGTTTGTTCCTGCAAAGTTTTTTTCTGATTTCTTAATTCCTCAAGTTCATTACTCTTGTCTTTGAGTTGCAGTTCCATTTCCTCTTTAGCTTTTTCTTTGAGTTTTGTCAGTTGGCCTTCTCTCCAACTGCGCGCCTCATCATTTAAACGTTTTTTTTCATCTTCTAATTTCTTATTGGTTTCAACTTCCAGTTTTTCTTTTATTTCATGAGTCATCGCCTGATCGAGAGGAAATTTTTTGCCGCAATGCGGACATTTAATCGTGTCGTTCATATAGTTAAGATTATAACAAACCTAAACCCAAGCATATTTGGTAAAATATAGTACTTTTGGGGAGTGGTGTAACGGTAACACGCCTGCCTTTGGAGCAGCGCGACTCAAGGTTCGAATCCTTGCTCCCCAACACTGATAGACTATAGATTTTTTTTGAAAAAATTGACTGTTCTTTCCATGGCCTGTTCAAAATAGGGAGAATTAATATTGTGCCCTCCATCTTCATATTCATAAAACTCATAGACTTTTGAATTATCTTTCAAGACCTTTACCAAATCCCTGGAATAACCAATATTGACAACAGGGTCACTGGTCGAATGATTAATCTGCAATGGACTTGATAAATATTTTATATTCTTTGTTAAAGAAATTGAAGTCCAAAAATCATTGTTGAAATCTATTGCTTGGGGATTTGATCTAATATTTTGTATTTCTGATGACGTTTCCCTATTTTTTTGTGAGTCTCCTTCCTTACTCTCAAAAGGTCTATGGACATAGCTATTATCACTAATTTTATACTTTACAAAATCTTCATAACTATAAACGGCTCCAGCCCAAATAACTCCGGCTTTTATTTCTTTTGAAACCAGCATGGCTCGGAGTACTGCATTCCCCGCCATACTATGACCCCAGATACCAATTCTTTTTGGATCTACTTTTTCAAATTTTTGTAAACTTTTTAAGGCGCTGATTACATCAATTGTATAAGCTGAAGAAAAATATGAACCAGAGGGATCCCCTTCTGATTTGCCATTACCCCGAAAATCTATTTTAAAGACAACAAAACCATTTTTGGCTAAATAGTCTATGTAAGAAACATATCCTTCGGTCGTTTGATATTGAGACGGCGGAATATAACCATGATTAAAAATAATTGCGGAGAAACCATTAACCGGTTCCTTATCTATTGGGACGGTTAATAAACCATAGACTTTATTGCCCTCACTTAAAAAACTAGCAATATATCTTTTATAATTACTGCCGTCAGCCAACTCCTCTTCAATTTTTACTTTTTCTGAAACAATGTTCAAAGATCTAAGATAATCTATGCTAATCGGTGAAGCATCGGATTTAATTATCTTTTGATTTTTATTCGAAATGATTTTTTTCGGTATAACTTTTATTAGGTTATTCTTATCAGAACTAACAAATATTGTAACCATAAAAACTGCAAGTAAAATTAAAAACATGATTGAAGATTTTTTCATATATTATAATATCGTACCATTATGTATTTTATTTATCTTCTTCGCTGTTCGGATAATTCTCTTTACTGTGGACAAACAAAAAACCTAAAAAGAAGAATCAAAGAACATAATAGTAATGATTCAAAATCAAAATATACCCGGGCAAGAAGACCGGTAAAATTAGTTTATTTTGAAAAATATAAAACTATTAATAAAGCTCTGAAAAGAGAATTTGAGATCAAAAAAATGACGAAAGGAAAAAAAGAAGAATTAATTATCAACTTGCAAAATAATTTAAACCATTTATAATCATAACTATTACTCATTAAGTATTAGTTAAATAATGATCACTACTGCAATTATTTCTTTTAGAGAATTTTTAGAAGCATTTTTGATTGTTGGGGTTTTCCTAGGTATTTCCAGAAAACTCAATTTGAAAAAAGAATTTGAAATTGGTTTGGCGGCCGTTATTGGAGTTGTCTTCTCGCTTTTACTAGCAACTGGTACTTATCTGTTTGGTAATCAAGTTCACGGTGTCTTAACCGAAAAAAACGCTGAATTACTTGAAGGCTACTTAATGGTTTTTTCTGGTTTGTTTATTGCCTATGTTATCTTTTCATTACATGATGTTATCAGTCGAAGCCGTGCCGGTACCCTGATCAAAATTAAACAAAAATTACAGGAAAAAGTTTTTGATTTTTCGTTATTTTCAACAATTGTTTTTTTGGTTATTAGGGAAGGATTTGAAATTGCTTTATTTACGGCCAGTACTTCTCTCTTTTTTATTTTTATCCAAAATTTTATTGGTCTAATGTTGGGTTTTGTTTCTGCCTCCATTGTTGGAGTGATGACTTTTTTTGCTTACATTAAGTTTTCTATCGGTAAAATATTTAGACTTACCGAATATATGATAATAATTCTCGGTGCAGCCTTAGTTCAAAATGGTATAACTGAACTATTAGAACATGGTCTCAACATACATCTCTCAAAAATAATGTCTTTCCCACTAAATTTTTTGCCACATAAAAGCAGTCTCATTGGCCATATGATGAAAAGCTTTTTCGGAATTGATCGCGAGTTCAGTTTTTCCAAACTGGCAATCATGGGAGGATACGTCTTGATCATCTATCTACTTCGACGTCGCTCCGCCCACTCTTTGAATCGGGTTTAACTGAACATTTTGAGCGGTTACTGATCCGTCAGTATTTTCTGATCCGAAAACTGATACCTTTTCACCGATTTTAAGTTCTGACTTATTAACGGTCTCTGCTTTATTGATCTGGGTCTTATCATTGATCAAAATGATCTTACTGCTGTTATCTTGCAATTTGACTGTAATTGATTTGTTGTCTGCTGAAATTATTTCCCCAGCAACTGGTCTAAACCCTCCAAGATTATTTGCCCCTGTAGCTCCAGTTCTATTATTCCTCATAACATTTTGTCCATTACCAAACTGTCCAGACAGATTACCTTTTTGACCTTGTTGGTATTTCATACCTCCGTAAAAACCAGCTCCAGCAAAAACAATAACTAAGATCACTGTTATTAAATAATTATTTTTCATTTATATTTGTTCACCTCCTTTATAAACTTTATAACTTTATAAACTCATTCATATCTCAACGCTTCAATTGGCTGTAAATTGGCTGCTTTCCGTGCCGGATACAGTCCAAAAACTATACCAATAAGACTAGAAACCCCTATCGCCAATGCAATAGACGATACAGAAATAACATAAGATAAGTTCATGACTTTTGATATTATAAACGAAGCGGCCAGTCCAAATATCATTCCAAATATCCCTCCGATAAAAGTTAACAAAATTGATTCTATTAAAAACTGGGTAATGATCGTCTTCTTTTTAGCTCCTAATGCCTTGCGAAGTCCAATCTCACGAGTACGTTCAGTTACCGTTACCAACATTATATTCATAATTCCAATACCGCCGACTAAAAGAGAAATTGCGGCGATGCCACCTAATAAAGCTGTTAATGTTCCCGTCACTTGAGAAACTGTGCTTAGCAAATCACTTTGTGACATGATTGTAAAATCTGCGTCAGCTGGAGTATTTAATTTATGTTCCTTAAGTAACAAATAGCCAATTTCGTCTTGAGCTTGCACCATTACTTCTTTCGATTTTGCTTCAACTGAAATACTAGTCAAATTAGTTTTTCCGAAGATCTGTTTTTGAGCAGTTGTTAGTGGGACATAGATCATATCGTCTGGATTATTAAAGCCTGATCCACCTTTTGAAGCAGTTACCCCAACAACTTTTAATGTTTGACTTCCTACCTTAATCGTCTTTCCAATAGGATTCAATTCTCCAAATAGATCTGTTGCTGTCGTCGGTCCCAAAACCGCCACTTTTCCGACTGAAACATTATCTCTGGTTGTGATAAATGCTCCCTTTATCATCGTTATTTTTTTGATCTCGGCATATTGCGGATAGACACCAATGATAGACACGTTTGTATTATTTCGACCGGCTATTACCTGCGAGCGACTTGAATATTCGGGTGATACCTTACTTACCAAAGTTGTAGGGAGTTTCTCTTCGATCGCCTTTGCATCAGAAAAAGTAAGACTAGTATTTCCCCCTTGTGCCCCCATAATTCCCCCACTGCTTTGTCTTGAAGGACTAACGGTTAATAGATTGCTTCCGAGAGACTGAATTTGATCTTCTATCGACTTTTGGCTTCCTTGTCCTAAAGAAATAAGCGTGATGACACTACCAATACCAATAACTATTCCAAGGATCGCTAATCCCGTCCTCATTTTATTAAGAGTTAAAGTCTGGAAACCCTCGATGATCGTTTCAATTAGATCCTGCATAAAGTAAATATTAAATTTTCTCGTCTTTCTCAATCCTTCCGTCCTTAATATGAATTATTCTTTTCGCGTGTTTAGCAATATCTGGCTCATGGGTTATCATCACAATCGTGTGCCCCTCTTTATTTAGTTTTTTAAAAATTGCCATTATCTCTTCAGCTTGAACACTGGCAATATTTCCGGTTGGCTCATCCGCCAATAAAATTGCCGGATCCATCGCAAGCCCTCGGGCAATGGCAACTCTTTGCTGTTGCCCACCAGATAGTTGGTTAGATGTATGATCAAGTCTATTTCCGAGACCAACCATCTCTAAATATTTTTTTGCTTTTTTAAATCTCTCTTCCTTTGGAATATTTGCATAACGCATCGGTAACATTACATTTTGCATCGCTGTTGTTCTAGGAAGTAGATTGAATGCTTGAAAAATAAATCCTATCTTTTTATTTCTCATTTCTGCAGACTCGTCCTCAGTTAGTTGACTGACCTTTTGTCCATCCAAAATGTATTCCCCGCTTGTTGGTAAATCCAATATCCCTAAGATGTGCATTAAGGTTGATTTACCAGAACCAGATGGCCCCATGATCGCCACAAATTCTCCTTTTTTTATTTCAAAAGAAACGTTATCTAAGGCAACTGTTTCTACTTCTCCAATCTTATATATTTTTGAAAGTTTTAAAACTTTTATCATATTATCTTCCCTGAATTCTGACATTGTTAGTAGTTCCAGTTCGACTTCCAAATCCTCCGAAGACCGATTGAGTACTAGTTGAAGATTTTGTTGTTGTGGCAGTTGTAGTTGAGGTAATTATAGTATCACCCTCTTTTAATCCTGAGATTATTTCTGTCTGACTATCAGAGACCAATCCAATTTCAATGTTTTGGTTGACTGGTTTTCTTTTTTCAAGTATTTGCACATAGTTATTGCCACTATCATCACTTTTTATTGCTGAGGAAGGTATAAGTAGCACATCATCCTTTGTATTAGTGATAATACTTGCAGAAATTCCCATGTTGGGTAAAATTTCGTTTGATTTTGTATCAAGTAAAACCACTGTTGGATAATTTGTTACCCCGGATGAAACCGAGCCAACCATGTCAATGGAGATGACTTTACCGGTAAAAGTTTTGGTCGAAAAAGCATCAAAAGTAATCGTCGCCTTATCCCCTATTTTTATTTTTGGGACATCAATTTCAGTTAAGTTTATTGATAGAGTTGGTAGCGCATCTGTTTTTATGTTTGCAATTTTATTGGTCGTTGCTGAAGTATTGCTGCTCGATTGAGAATTGATAACTGAACCAATCTGTAAAGATAATCCTGAAACTGTTCCTGAAATAGGGGCATAAATGATCGGTGAAGCCTGTTGATATGAATACCAAGCTGTATTGAGTGATGATTGCGCTTGCTCAATTGCTTTTTGTTGGGCTTTATATTTTGCTTCTGATAATAACCAATTGTCTTCAGAAATTCTGAATTCAGTTTGCGACTGTCTCTCAGGAGTATTGGGGGTCTTGTCACTATTTTCATATTTTGAACTTGTAGATAAATTATAGTAACTCTGCCATTTGGTAAATAGATCCGCTTGAGTTGAAAAAAGACTGTCTTTGGTAGTTTGTAGTGAATTCTTAGCCGATTGATATGAAGCCCATGCTTGAGAAGATTTTTGTTGTCCCTCAAGATCAAGTTCTAGTTCGGCAATTTTATCTCCAGTTTTAACAATGTCTCCATCTTTCACATAAATATTTTTTACAACCCCTGTTGCCTCCGTTGTGATGTTACTACTATTAGTTGATGCAACCGTCCCTGATCCTGTAACCGTAACAACTAAATTTCCTTTGACAGCTTTTTCTGTTTGATACGTAATTTTGCCATTTTTATTTAAAAATAATTTTGAAATGGCAAAATATCCTACTGCAAAAATTACGATAATCAAAATAATTTTTTTAATTAAGCTCATTTTCAAAAACCAATTTTTTATTTTATTCATAAAAACGTATTTTAATTTTAAATTCTGAATTTATCCTGAAATTGGCAATTTTATTATAAACGTTGTTCCTTTGTTAGGCTTACTGTTAACTAAAATTTTTCCATGATGATTATCTATAACGTTTTTCACAATTGATAATCCCAACCCATAACCAGTAACTTTTATTTTTGATCGCGATTGATCAACCCGATAAAATCGATCAAAAATATTTGGCAAATCCTTTTTATCTATCCCTATTCCTTGATCTTTTATTTCTATGTTCAATTGAGAATCAGTTGTTCTAGATGTAAAAAAAATAGTCGTTCCATTGGGGCTATATTTAATTGCATTATCCAAAATATTGGTAAACGCATTGACTAAATCAAATTCTATTCCTGATATTTTCTTATCAGAAACTTTATTGATGATTTTTATTTTTTTATTAAGTGCTTGATTATTAAGTTTTGAAATTGATTGATTAATAATTTTTTTAATAGATACTTGTTGAAAAAATTTTGTGTTTGAATGTTGATATTGTGTTAGATTTAATAATGAATCAGAAAGTCTTTGCAAATCATTAACATCTTCTATACTTTCGCTCATTATTTTTTTAGCATCCTCTAATAGTAAGTTCTTGTCACGAAGATTGACTTCTAAAGAACTTTTTAAGGCTGTTAATGGCGTTCTAAATTCGTGAGAAGCATCAGAAATAAAACGATTTTGTTCTTCGACCATTGCTTGAATTGGACGCAAAGTTTTTCCGGCTAAGAAATAAGAAAGACTGCCGACGATAAAAAATATTCCGCCATTAATAATAATCAAAATAAGAGCTAATCTACGTTTAGTTTCTTCAATTAAATCTGGATCTATAAAACGCACTGGTGGGGGCTGAGGAAAATAATTATTTTCTTGGAATCGGCGTTCTATTCTTAATTTTTGACTTTGAGAAAAACGGTCAATTTCACTGGTTATCCCTTTATAAATGATAAGACTGAAAGATACGCTGATAAACATCAGGATCAATAGATACCAAGCGGTTAATTTTAATCGGGCATTTTTAAACATATATTTTAGCTTCCTATTTTGTAACCAAATCCCCTTACCGTATTTATTAAAGGTTTTTTGTTATTAAATGGCTTATCAATTTTATTTCTTAAATTTTTTATATATACTTCAATAGTATTCGGCAAAATATCCGCGTCGTAATCCCAAACATGAGTAATGATTTGGTCTTTAGTAACAATTGTTTTTTTATTCGCAAGTAAATATTCAAGTAAAGAAAACTCTTTACTGGAAAGTTTTATTTCTTGACCATCTCTTTTAACTGAAAATAATTTTTTATCCAAAACTAAGTCTTCTACTGAAAGATTAGTATTTACGATCGTGCCCTTTCTTCGAGTTAACGCTCGAACTCTCGCTAATAATTCATCAAAAGAAAACGGTTTGGTCATATAATCATCAGCTCCTGCATCGAGCCCAACCACTTTATCTTCCGTTTGGCCTTTGGCTGTTAACATTAAAATAGGAATGTGGATTTTATTTTTTCTAAGTTCTTTGCAGATCTCTATTCCATTCATTTCCGGAAGCATAATGTCAAGAAGTATTAAGTCGTAATCTTCAGTTGATGCCAGATCATAACCGTCAGTACCAGTGTAGGCAACGTCGACGGCATATCTTTCCTGTTCTAAACCCTTTTTTATGGAGTTAGCAATCCTATGTTCGTCCTCAACTATTAAGATTCTCATAAAAAGATTATAGTCTTTTGGCTGAAAGTTGGCTGAATATTAATTAATTTATTTAAATTGAAGAATAAGTTTACTATCAAGTGCTTCAGCTAATCTTTTCAAAAGCAAGAGAGAGGGATTAGCAGACATCGTCTCAATCCTTGAAATAACTGCCTGAGTGGTGTTTACTTTTTTTGCTAAAATCCTTTGAGAAAAATTTTTAGATAACCTTTTTTTGATTAAAGCACTAGCCAAATCATACTCTACTTGGGATTTTTTCCAGGTCATTTCAAATTGAGGATCTTTAAGCGAATGCTTTAAGTGGTCTTGAAATGTATAGACTAGTTTGTTTTTCATATGAATTGATGATATCTTAAAAGATATCATTTGTCAAGAGCCATTGACGATATCTTTTTATAGCAATATTGATTTCTTTAGGATTAGTTTTTTGAGTTTTTTTAATAAATCCATGGAGAAGTAAAACTGTTTCGTTTCGGGGAATAATATATATAATACGAATATTATCTTTACCCAAAATTCTTACCTCCCATAAAGGAGTTCCCCTTAATTTTTTAGTATGTTGAGGAATTGAATGAATTCCGTACTCAATTATTAATTTAAAAATATGAAATATTTTGATTTTTTGTTTTTGTTCCAGAGAATCAATAAAATCCTTAACAGGATTAACTCCTGAAGAAGAAATAAAATACTGTATTTTAGTTGTCATAAAAAAATAATAAAGCCGTTTATGAATCTTGTCCACCGCTTATAACCTACAAAAGTGATTGTTCAGATCATTCAGAAAGTATTATTTTGATGATAGATATCACTTCCTTTTTGGCTAGAATGACACTGGAAAATAAATTTTGTATAATTTATACATATGACTTCGATCCAAGATCTTGAAAAAGAGATTCTGTTAATAAAAACCAGAAATAAAAAAGTTGAAATTGATAAAGCCTGGGAAACTAGTTGGACTAGAAAATTTTTATTAATGACATTTACTTATCTTGGAATTGGTTTTTATTTGCGGGCAATTAATATTGATAAACCTTGGTTAAACGCGATAGTTCCTTCTGTTGGATTTCTTCTGTCAACGTTTACTTTGCCTTTTTTTAAAAAGATTTGGGAAAAATATATTCATCATTAAAATCCATTTGACATGGTAAAAAAGGTTATTTATGATATACTTATTAAAGTTAATTCAGTATGGTAGAAAAACTGCTGTTGGAAAACAATTCAGTTTGTAAACTTCTGGATAACATTCATATTTAATCAAAAGGAGGTGAAAAACATAAATGGATAACAAAAAATTGTACGTAGGAAATCTTCCTTGGACATTGACTAATGATTCATTAAAAGAAATGTTTGCGCAATTTGGTGAAGTTACTGAAGCCATCATCATCACAGACAGAATGTCTGGAAGATCAAAAGGTTTCGGTTTCGTCACATTCGCAACTGAAGAGGCAGCCGCAGCGGCTACTCAACAAATGCATGAAAAAGAATTTGAAGGTAGAAAAATCGGCGACCAGGTGGAGGCGGTTTTAACCGAGGTGGTGGAGGTGGTGGATTTAGAGATGATCGAAGAAGCTATTAATTTTAGCAAAAAAACAAACACTATCTATTAGTTTCACTTTTTCTTTTAATTGAAGAAAAAAGTATAACGAAGGATAGTGTTTTTTTATGCTGAAAGACTTTCGGCACGTCGACCTTCGACGCGTCTTTTAGTTAATGAAAGGTGTTCTTTTCTAATCCTGATATTTAATGGGGTGACTTCCAACATTTCATCATCGTTAATAAAATCTAATGCCTGTTCAAGTGACATTGGAGACGCCGGAATTAAACCAACCGAAACTCCCTCGCCGGCTGACCTGTTATTTGTTAGTTGTTTTTCTTTAACAACGTTAACTTCTATATCCATTTCTCTTGAAGATAATCCAACGACCATTCCCTCATAAACTTCAACTCCAATCCCAACAAAAAGAGTTCCCCTGCTTTGACTTTTGACCAAACCATAGGTTACTGTCACGCCAGGTTTAGTTGCAATTAAAGCACCGTTTCTTGATGACTCCATTTTTTGTCCCTTTGGAAAATAACCTAAAAAATAAGCACTAAGAATGGCCGTTCCTCGGGTTTTTGTGAGCAACGAGCTTCTGACTCCGAGCAAATTATAATCTGAGATTTTATAAATTAATCTGGTCGTATTACCGGTTGTCACCATGTCAATCATCTCTCCTTTTCGCTTACCAAACTCCTCAGTCACCAAACCCATATAATCTTTATCTACGTCTATTGTCACTTCTTCAAACGGCTCATTAATTACTCCATTAATTTTTTTGTAAATTACTTGGGGTTTCGAAACCTGAAGCTCATACCCTTCTCTTCTCATTGTTTCAATTAAAATTGCTAAGTGCAATTCTCCTCGACCATAAACTACATAATTAACTCCCTCAGGGTCTTCTTCTATTTTTAATCCTAAGTTTGTCTGTTTTTCTTTTTCTAATCTTTCTTTGATTTGACGAGATGTGCAATATTTTCCCTCTCGCCCAGAAAATGGGCTGGTGTTTGGACCGATTGTAATCTTAATCGTTGGATCTTCAACTTTAATTGATGGAAGACTGACAGGATTGGATGGATCGCAGATAGTTTGACCGATATTTAATTGAGGAATGCCGGCAATGGCAACGATATCACCACTGGCAACCCAATTGACTTCCTTTTTTTGTAAACCTTCAAATGTATATAATTTTTGGGCCCGATACTGACCAATAATCTTATTATCCTGAACCAAAACGATTGGTTGATCTTTCTTTAATATCCCCTGGGATACTTCCCCAATACAAAGCTTGCCAACATAGTTATCATAGTCTAAAGTTGAAATTAACATTTGAAAAGGTTTATCATCATCAATCGCACTATTGTCTATTTCTTTAATTATCGTATCAAATAGAGGAACAAGATTATCTTTGCTATCTGGAGAATATTTTTCCGGAAGTTCATAAAAAGCTTTTCCGTCCCTGCCAACCGCATAAAGAGTCTTGAAATGGAGAAAAGATTCGTCAAGAGCTAACTCCAAAATCAAGTCTTCCACTTGGTTCAAAACTTCTTTTGGTCTAGCGTCTTTTTTATCAATCTTATTAATGATTAAAATTAGTTTTAACTTTGCTTCAATGGCTTTTTTTAAAACAAATTTTGTCTGAGGAAGGGGACCTTCAGCGGCATCAACCAATAAAATTGCTCCGCTAGCCATATTGATGACCCGCTCCACTTCACCACCAAAATCCGCATGTCCCGGAGTATCTACAATATTGATTTTTGTGTTTTTGTAAAAAACTGCTGTATTTTTAGCCAAGATCGTAATCCCCTTTTCCCTTTCAAGGTCATTTGAATCCATGATCAATGTTTCTCCCATTTCTTTTTGATTATCTCTAAAAGTATGGGTTTGTTTGAGGATAGCGTCCACAAGCGTGGTCTTGCCGTGATCAACGTGGGCAATAATAACAACGTTTCGAATTTCCATAGTATAAAAAAAACCACCATCATAAATCGGTGGATTAATGAATCACATTGTACCACAATTTAATGCTGTTTATTGTATCATTATTAGCTATGAGCATAGCTTCAATACATGATAAGCTCGAAGCCTTTTTAAATAGGATTCAAAAAATTTCTTTTAGTGATCTTCCAACTATTCATTTTCCATCTTGGGATGAGTTAAAAGAAAAAGCTAAAAGTATAAAGGTTGAACCGGGTTGGGCAATTTATTTTGTCCGAGAAAAAAATTATATTGATCATGTTGCCATAATTCCTCATCAAGATGAAATAAACCTTAATTTATTTGATGCGCTTTTACTTAATGCTGCGCCTCCACCAATTGGGCTCGGAGTTGGGCCACTAGTAGATAATCAATCAGATATGTCAGGATTAAGAATTATAACTGCCATTGAATATATTGAACTTTTCAACAAAGGAGATTACAAAAAAATATTTTTTGGTCCTCCGCCTGTTAATAATAAGGAGATTATAAAGAAAGCCGGTCTTATTGCAAAGGAAATCAGCGATTCAGGAATTATAGATAATCAACCGGTTGTTTATTCTTTCTCTATGATTCCCTTGATTAAAAAATTTTATGCAATTAATTTTGATCCGATAAAATCAAAAACAAAATTGGCTTTTTTAACTAGAAAGCTTAAAAAAACAGTTAAAGCAATTTATTGTGGAAGCTTAGTGGCTCAAATTTGGCAAAAAGCTGGAATTTTAAATCTTCCCGAAGTAAAATTTTTAAAAATTCGTGGACATTCCAGTTTTACTCTTTTTAAATGGTCTAAATTAAACAAATCAATTTTGGGGGGAATAAGTTGGGATGATGATAAGGTAGTCTAAAGTTATTATTAATATTCACCCTTTTTAATTTTTTCTAGATCGTGTTTATCTGCCAAGTCGAATTGATAAGGTGGTCCTCCTCTAAAGAGGTTGACCACACTAATGTCTTCAACCACCCAAAACATCACGCTTTCTTCATTGTTGGAGTGATAGGGATTGTTTGCGTCCTCGTGGTCTATACTGCTTTTGTAGTTGATGTTGATCAATCCTAACAAGTGTCCTAGTTCGTGATTAAGC